>CAMNJY010000034.1 GCA_946541745.1 uncultured Prevotellaceae bacterium | reverse complement strand
AGGGGATTACAGCTGCAGGTACAGTTCCGGACTTTCACCGGATTCCCTTGCATCGAGGCTCGCTCCAAGAGCCTGATTGCCATTAGCGGGTGCAAAGGTACGACTTTTTTTCTGATTACGACTAAAATTTGAGTTTTTTTCCTCGATGTCGGAAAAAAAACGTACCTTTGCACCCGTAAATGAAACAGGCACTGATGATAGCGGCACCGATGAGCGGCAGTGGCAAGACCACCGTCAGCCGGGGCTTGATGGCCCTGCTGACCCGCCGGGGCTACAGCGTGCAGCCCTTCAAGTGCGGCCCCGACTACATCGACACCAAGTTCCACGGCGCGGTATGCGGGCGACCGTCGGTCAACCTCGATACGTTCATGGCTACTCCTGCCCACGTCGTCGAGCTTTTCGCCCGCTATGGCCGGCAGGCCGACGTGGCGGTGGTGGAGGGCATGATGGGACTGTTCGACGGCTACGACCGCGACCGGGGTTCGTCGGCGGACATAGCCCTGACGCTGGGGCTGTCCGTAGTGCTGGTGGTCGACGCCCGCTCGGCAGCCTACTCCATGGCGGCGCTGCTGAAGGGGTTTGTCGGTTTCCGGGACGGTTTGAAGATTGCTGGCGTTATATTTAATAAGGTAGGTTCCGACCGCCATGCCCAGATGCTGCGCCAGGTGTGCTGCGACCTGCAGCTGTGCTGTCTCGGCTGTCTGCCCAGGCAGCAGAGCCTGGAGCAGGCTTCGCGCTACTTAGGTCTCGACTTCTCACAGTCGGCCGAGGTGGAGCAGTTGGTACAGCTGATGGAGCAGCATGTGGATGTAGACACCCTGCTGTCGGTTTCAGCCTGTGATGTGCCTCCTGCGTCTCCCCTTCAGGTAGCCACTGTCAGAGGCAAGGTGGTGGTGGCGCGCAACGCGGAGTCGTTTTCGTTTCTCTATCAGGAGGTGCTCGACCGTTTTGAGCGCATCGTCTTTTTCGACCCTGAGACAGAGGTGCCGCCGCTGACCGACGCCCAGCTGCTTTACCTGCCCGGCGGTTATCCGGAGAAGCACCTTCAGGCGCTGGCGGCCAACGGGGCCTGTCTGTCGGCTATCCGCCACTTTGCCGGCCAGGGGGGGCGCGTAGTGGCTGAGTGCGGAGGCATGATGTACCTCTGTCGCAACATAGTAAGCGACGAGGGCGACTACGCCATGTGCGGCGTGCTGCCTTACACCATTACTGCCCGCCAGTGTGACCGCAGGCTGTCGCTCGGTTATCGGTGCTTCACGCTCGACGGTCGCCACTACCGTGGCCATGAGTTTCACTACACCCAGTTCTCAGGCCCCGCGCCCCGTTCCGCCTGTCAGGTGTTCAACGCCCGTGGCGAGGCTGTGCCCACCCCGGTTATAAAGTATAACAACGTGCTGGCGAGCTATACGCACCTTTACACACTATGAAGAGACTGCACCCCGTGATGCTGGCCGGAACGGGCAGCGATGTCGGCAAGAGCCTGTTGGCGGCAGCCCTCTGCCGCATTTTCCGCCAGGACGGCTACCGTCCCGCCCCCTTCAAGGCCCAGAACATGGCTCTCAACTCCTATGCCACCCCCGACGGGCTGGAGATAGGCCGGGCACAGGCTGTACAGGCAGAGGCGGCGGGCGTGGCATGCCATACCGATATGAACCCCCTGCTGCTGAAACCACAGTCAGACCACACCAGCCAGGTGGTGCTACACGGGCGGCCCATAGGCAATCGCAGTGCCGCCGACTTCTGGCGGTCGGAAAAGACGGGGCGGCTCAGGCAGGAGGTCTGCGACGCCTATGACCGGCTGAACGCTCGCTACAACCCCATTGTCATGGAGGGCGCGGGCAGCATAGCCGAGCTGAACCTGCGCGACACCGACCTGGTGAACCTGCCCATGGCCCGCCATGCCGGGGCCGACGTGCTGCTGGTGGGCGACATCGACCGTGGCGGCGTCTTCGCCTCGGTCTATGGCAGCATTGCCCTGCAGCAGCCCGACGACCGGCAGCTCATCAAGGGCATACTCATCAACAAGTTCCGGGGCGACATGCGCCTCTTTGACGACGGTCGCCGACTGTTAGAGGAGCTTTGCGGCGTCCCCGTGCTGGGCGTACTGCCCTATTTCAATGATATTCATATCGAAGAGGAAGACTCCGTAGCCCTTGCCCGTAAACTCACGCCAGCGGCCTGTCAGGGCAAGGGCGCGTTGCAGGTGGCGGTCATCCTGTTGCGCCACCTGTCAAACTTCACCGATTTCGACGCTTTGGAGCAGGACCCGCGCCTGCACCTATATTATACTAATAATGTGGACGAGATAGGCCGGGCCGACATCATCGTGGTGCCCGGCACCAAGTCTACCCTGCACGACCTCTACCTGCTGCGGCAGAGCGGAGTGGCCCAGGCTATTGTGCGGGCCCGTCGCCGTGGGGCCACCGTCCTGGGTATCTGCGGCGGCTACCAGATGCTGGGCGTAGAGGTGTGCGACCCCGACCATGTGGAGGGCGACCTGGAACGTCTGCCCGGCCTGGGCCTTCTGCCCGTTTCGACCGTCATCGGCGGCGACAAGGTGACGCGCCAGGTGACGGGTGAGCTGGCAGGCAGCCAGGGCGGGCCCCTGCGCGGCTATGAGATACACATGGGAGCCACCACCCCCCTTGTAGGCACCCCCGCCAAGCCGCTGCTTAGCCTTGACGACGGTCGCGACGACGGCTACATGGCCGATGCCAAATGTATGGGCACCTATGTCCACGGCATTCTCGACAATGCCCCGTTTGTAAACTTCCTGCTGGCACCGTGGGCCGACAAGTTAGCCGAGAGCAACCGCCCCTTCGACTATCAGGCCTTCAAGGAGGAACAGTATAACCGGCTGGCCGACTATTTCCGCCAGTATGTTGATATGGACCGGCTGTATCAGATATTGAGCGATGAATAGCATCATGGCTTTGCTGACGGGCTGGGGCCTCGACCTACTGTTGGGCGACCCCCGCCGGTGGCCTCACCCCGTGGTGTGGTTTGGCCGCTGCATAGCCTGGTGCGAGCATCGGTTCAACCGTGGCTCCTGCCGCCGCCTGAAGGGGGCTGCTACGGCCGTCCTGCTGATTGTCGCCGTCTTTATATCCACCTGTGCCGTGCGCCGTCTGTGCGCCTCGGCCGGTGCCGTCGGAGCCATCGCCTTCGATGCCGTCACGGTGTTCTACTGCCTGGCCGGTACGACGCTTATCCGCGAGGTGCGCCAGGTGTTTCATGCCGTCGACCGCTCGCTCGACGAAGGCCGGCAGCAGGTAGCCCGCATCGTAGGCCGCGACACCAGCCAGCTGTCGGCACAGGAAGTGCGCACGGCAGCCCTCGAAACGCTGGCCGAGAACCTCAGCGACGGGGTGGTGGCACCGCTCTTCTGGCTGGCACTGCTCGGCACGCCGGGCATGATGGCCTACAAGATGGTGAACACGCTCGACTCCATGATAGGCTACCGCACCGACCGCTACCGCCGCTTCGGCTGCTGGGCGGCCCGCATTGACGACGTGGCCAACTACGTGCCGGCCCGTCTGTCGGCCCTGCTGATGATTGCAGGCGAGCAGTCGTTTACGGCCCTTCTGAGATTTGTACGCCGCTACGGCCGGTGCCATGCCTCGCCCAACAGCGGTTACCCCGAGGCAGCCCTGGCCGCTATCCTCAACTGCCGGTTTGGCGGTCCGCACTACTATTTCGGCCAGCTCTTTCCCAAACCCTATATTGGCCACAACGACCGCCTGCTGACCACAGCCGACATGCGGCGCGCCGTTCGTGTGAACCGCCGGGCTGAGGTTATGGCAGTCGTCATGGTAGTGCTCAGTGACTTGATTTTAACACTTATCAAATAGCATCATGATGAATCAGAAACACTCCTTGTTATGCCTTTTCGCCTTGGCTGCCTTCTGGAGTTGCACTACGAAGCCTTCCAGGATAGAAACGGCGCATGGCGGCACGACCGCCGCCGCTGCAGACACTGCGAAAGCGGCTTACTGCCCCGAGATACGCTATGCTACGGGCTTTGCCGTGCGCGACTCCGCGGGCATGCGACTGGTTGACGTTGGCGACAATTACCACTTTGCCCTCGTTGGCAGCAGCGACGCCGCGGTGCCTTCGGGCTATGTGGCTGTCAAGGTGCCTATCAGCAGCACCATCTGCATGACGGCCCTGCAGTT
The DNA here is from genome assembly GCA_946541745.1 of uncultured Prevotellaceae bacterium. Taxonomy (GTDB): domain Bacteria; phylum Bacteroidota; class Bacteroidia; order Bacteroidales; family Bacteroidaceae; genus Prevotella. The sequence goes on along the minus strand of CAMNJY010000034.1, from coordinate 14,927 downwards.
GTCAAACTTCACCGCCCTTCAGGCCCACGACGTGGTGCGAGGCATTACCAGCACCAAAAACCTCTTCAACCGCGACATAAAGGACAGGGTCAGCGATGGCAGGATAGTGAAGATAGGCATGGAGGGACAGTTTGACAGCGAGCTGGTCATGGCCGCCGCTCCCGATGTCATCTTCATCTCGCCCTTCAAGCGTGGCGGCTATGAGGCTATCCGCGAGACGGGCATCACGCTGGTGCCCCATCTGGGCTACAAGGAGCTCCACCCGCTGGGCCAGGCGGAGTGGGTCAAGTTCGTAGCCATGTTTATAGGTCGCGAGCAGAAGGCCGACAGCCTGTTTGCCGCCATAGAGCACCGATACAACGACCTGCTGGCCAAGACGGCCGGTCTGAAGCCCGAAGAGCGCCCCTCGGTGTTTAGCGGCGAGATGCACTACGGCCTATGGCACGCCGTGGGCGGCAAGAACTACCTGGCCAGGCTGTTCCACGATGCCGGTGCCGACTATGTCATCGACAACGACGAGACGGCGGGCATGAATCTGGAGTTTGAGCAGATGTATGCCCTGGCTGCCAAGGCCGACTACTGGCGCATACTGAACAGCTACCCCGGCGATTTCAGCTATGAGGCCCTGAAGGCCAGCGAGCCGCGCAACGAACTGTTCCGTGCCTTCAAGGAGCGCAAGGTCATCTATTGCAACATGCGGCAGACGCCCTACTACGAGTTGTCGCCCGTAGAGCCCGACGTGCTGCTGAAGGACCTCGTGGCCGTCTTCCATCCCGGCCTGGTCGAAAGCGACTACCGCCCCAAGTATTACAGGCTTCTGAAATAAGTAGAGGGAAAAATGCGTAAAAACTGGTTGCTCCTTATGGCCCTGATGGTGGCCGTCGTGGCGCTGACGGTGGTCAACCTGCTGTTTGGCTCGGTACACATACCCTTCAGGGAGGTCGGCCAGATTCTGCTGCGCCCCCTGTCGTCGTGGTGGGGGGCCCAGGACGCTTGCCTTCCTGCCGACGGCCTTGGCGAGGCCATCATCTGGCGCTCCCGCCTGCCCCAGGCCCTGACGGCCATCGTGGCAGGAGCGGGACTGGCCGTCAGCGGCCTGCAGATGCAGACCGTGTTCCGCAATCCGCTGGCCGGCCCCTCGGTGCTTGGCATCAGCAACGGCTCAGCCCTCGGCGTAGCCTTCGTAGTGCTGTTGTCGGGGCAGTTGGGCGGCGTGGCCCTTTCGCGCCTGGGCTATCTTGGCGATGCCGCCATGTCGGTGGCTGCCATTGTCGGTGCCCTGGCGGTGCTGATGCTCATTGTGTGGGTGTCGCAGCGGGTGCAGGGCCATGTCACCCTGCTCATCATCGGTGTCATGATTGGCTACCTGGCCAATGCCATCATCGGCGTATTGAAGTTCCTGGCGCCCGAGGAGGACGTCAAGTCGTTCGTCGTATGGGGGCTTGGCTCCTTCAGCCGTGTCAGCGGCGACGCCATGCTGCTCTTCGTCGGCCTGATGGGCGTGCTGCTGCCGCTGAGCTGCCTGCTGGTGAAACCCATGAACCTGCTGCTGCTCGGCGACCGCTATGCTGCCAACCTCGGGCTCGACATACGGCGGGCCCGGTTGTCGGTCATTGTCAGCAGTGGCGTGTTGGTGGCCATCGTCACCGCCTATTGCGGCCCCATCATGTTCATAGGTATGGCCGTCCCCCATCTGGCCCGTGCCCTCTTCCGCACCAGCGACCACCGTGTGCTCATGCCCGCCGCCATGCTCAGTGGCTCGGCCCTGGCGCTGTTTTGCAATTTCGTAGCCCGCATGCCGGGCTTCGAGGGTGCCCTGCCCGTCAATTCCGTCACGGCCCTTGTCGGTGCTCCCGTCGTTGCCGCCGTCCTTTTCCGCCGCCGCCGCGACGGGGTGGGGGAGTAGTCTCAACTCTACTTCAGTAACAATAGTTTACTAAAACAGCTGACAGCTATGGACAAGCTCTCATCAGAGCAACGGCACAAAAATATGGCGGCTATCGGGTCGAAGGACACGAAGCCGGAGCTGATTGTACGGCGGGGACTGTGGAAGAGAGGGTTCCGCTACAGGCTGAACCTCAAGCGCCTACCCGGCCACCCTGACTTAGTGCTGAGAAAATACCGCACGTGTATCTTTGTGAATGGCTGTTTCTGGCATGGACATGGGAGCCTCATGCCCGCCCCCTCTCCAAAGGGCGAGGGGAGCAATGTCATCCTAACCGATTCGCCATGCTGCAGGATTCCGAAGACGAACAGGGATTTCTGGGTGGCCAAGATACGGAGGAACAAAGAGCGCGACAAGGAGGTACAGCGACAGCTGGCTGAAATGGGGTGGCACTGCATCACGGTGTGGGAATGTGAGCTGAAACCATTGAGGCGGGAAGAGACGCTGGATGCCATAGCCTTTACACTCAACCGCATCTGGCTGCAAGACCACACCGTGGCTGAACCTTATGAGACGCCTGAAGACGTTACGGAGATGCCGATGGCGGCCGAGGAGTTGCAGCAGCCCGATGAGGATTTTACACCTTAATATATTATAGGTGGCGTTTCCGGAAAATCCAGGCCTTGGAGTTTGCAAAAGGGAGTTCCTTACCCCAGAACCCCGCCGGCGAGTTTGGCAAATACTACGCCCGGTATAACGAGACCATCCGTCAGCTGAAGTGGTATGAGGCCGTTGGCTGGTAAAAGTTATATTTCGCAAAAAATAGGGGAGATGTTAGGCCGTTTGACAGTTTTTCAGTACTTTTGCAGCCGATTATGATTTTAAACATTCTCTTTATAGTAGTCGGCGTGGCCATGGTGCTATGGGGCGCCGACCGGCTGACGGAAGGAGCCTCGGCACTGGCCCGCCGGATGAACGTGCCCGAGATAGTGATAGGACTGACCATCGTTGCCGCCGGCACGTCGGCACCCGAGCTGTTTGTCAGCCTGGTGTCGGCCCTGAAAGGCACTCCTGACATGGCCGTGGGCAACGTCGTGGGGTCGAACATCTTCAACGCACTGCTCATAGTAGGCTGCGCGGCGATGGTAGCCCCCATGACCATCGCCCGGGCAACGGTGAAGAAGGACATACCCTTTGCCGTGGCCGCCTCGGTGCTGTTGCTACTGGTCTGTGCCGACTCGTGGGGGCTGACCACGAGCGGCAGCGTCATCAGCCGCTTTGACGGTTTGCTGCTGTTGGCGGGGTTTGCGGCGTTCATGGCCTATACCTTCCGCGTGGCCAAGCAGGGCGGCGGTGAGGAGACCCAGGCTGTCGCCACATTGCAAGTGTGGCGAGCTGTGCTCTACGTGGTGATAGGGCTGACGTGCCTCATCGTGGGCAGCAACCTGTTTGTTGACTCCGCCTCGGCCGTGGCGCGCCAGCTGAGCATCAGCGAGGGCGTCATCGGACTGACCATCGTGGCCGGTGGCACGTCGTTGCCCGAACTGGCTACGAGCGTAGTGGCGGCACGTAAGGGCCAATCAGCCATTGCCATCGGCAACGTGATAGGCTCTAACGTGTTCAACGTGCTGCTCATCCTCGGTCTGACGGCTTCCATCAGCCCTCTGCAGATTCAGGGCATCACCGGCGTCGACCTGTCAACCATGCTGCTCAGCGTGCTGATGGTGTGGGGCTTCAGCTATACTAAGTACACCGTGGCCCGCTGGGAGGGCGCCGTGCTCACCATGGTATTTATGGCCTACATGGGCTGGCTCTTTTATACCCTGTAAACTATGGAATATGAAATCATGGCCCCTGTGGGTTCCCGCGAGTCGCTGGCGGCCGCCATTCAGGCGGGTGCAGGCTCCGTCTACTTCGGCATTGAGCGGCTCAACATGCGTGCCCACTCGGCCTCGGCCTTCACGCTGAGCGACCTGGGCGAGATAGCACAGACCTGTCAGGAGCACGGCATGAAGAGCTACCTGACGGTGAACACCATCATCTACGGCGAAGACCTGCCGCTGATGCGCCAGATCATTGACGCCGCCCGCGAGGCCCGCATCTCGGCTGTCATTGCCAGCGACGTGGCCGTCATGGCCTATTGCAACCAAGTGGGGCAGGAGGTTCACCTCTCTACCCAGCTCAACATCTCCAACATTGAGGCCCTGCGCTTCTACGCCCGCTTTGCCGACGTGGTGGTGCTGGCCCGCGAACTGCGGCTGGAGCAGGTGGCCGACATCTGGCGGCAGGTGGTCGAGGAGCACATCTGCGGCCCCTCGGGCCAGCTGGTGCGCATCGAGATGTTCTGTCACGGTGCCCTCTGCATGGCCGTCAGCGGCAAGTGCTACATGTCGCTCGACGCTGCCAACCGGTCGGCCAACCGGGGCGAGTGCATACAGATATGCCGCCGCTCCTACACCGTGACCGACAACGAGACGGGCTACCAGCTGGAGATTGACAACAAGTATATCATGAGTCCCAAGGACCTGAAGACGGTGCGCTTCATTGACAAGATGATGAAGGCCGGCGTGAGCGTGTTCAAGATTGAGGGCCGTGCCCGTGGACCAGAGTATGTCTACACCGTGGTGAAGTGCTACAAGGAGGCTATCCAGGCCGTCATCGACGGCCAGTTCACCGAGGCGCGCAAGGACGAGTGGGACCAGCGGCTGGCCCGGGTCTTCAACCGTGGTTTCTGGGACGGCTACTACCTGGGGCAGACGATGGGGGAGTGGAACAAGGAGTACGGCTCCTGTGCCACTGAGCGCAAAGTCTACGTCGGCAAGGGCACGAGGTACTACTCCAAACTGGGCGTGGCCGAGTTTGCCGTTGAGGCCACGACGTTCCAGGTGGGCGACCGCCTGCTGATAACCGGCCCTACGACGGGGGTGATGTATGTCACCGCTGAGGAGATACACGACGACAACGGCCCCGTGGAGGTGGCCCGGCAGGGCACGCGTGTCAGCATCGCCGTCAGTGGCAAGGTACGCCCGTCGGATAAGCTGTTTAAGCTATTGAAGATTGATAATTGAATATTGATAATCATTATGATGACAATCAACGAGATACAAGACGAAATCATAGAAGAGTTCGACGGCCTGGACGACTGGATGGACCGTTACCAGTTGCTCATCGACTTAGGCAACGACCTGGAGCCGCTGCCCGAGCAGTATAAAACCGAACAGAACCTGATAGACGGCTGCCAGAGCCGCGTGTGGCTGCAGGCCGACCTTCAGACATCGGGGAATGGGGACGGGCGTAAAGTCATCGTTTTCAGGGCCGAGAGCGACGCTCTGATAGTGAAGGGCATCGTGAGCCTGCTCATCCGCGTGCTCAGCGGCCACACACCGCAGGAGGTGCTCGACGCCGACCTCTACTTCATCAGCCGCATAGGACTGCGCGAGCACCTCTCGCCGACGCGCTCTAACGGCCTGCTGGCCATGGTGCGCCAGATGAGGGCCTACGCCATGGCCTTCGCTGCCAAGCACTGACGGCGTTACAAGCGACGCAGTCACTCCATCTCACGGTCCAGCCGTCCGCGCCACAGGTACTTGCGCGTTTCGTGGACAATGATGCCACTGAGCAATAGCAGTGACAGCAGGTTGGGAATGGCCATGAGGGCATTCATGCAGTCGGCCAGGTTCCAGACGACAGATAGCTCCATGATGCTGCCCACGAAGACGGCTACGATGTAGAGCACGCGGTAGAAGAACATCCACCTGGAGCCGCTGAGATACTCCACGGCCCGCTCACCGTAGTAGCACCAGCCGAGGATGGTGGAGAAGGCAAAGGTGAGCAGCCCGAAGGTTAGCAGCGGTGTGCCCACGACGGGAATCTTGGAGAAGGCAGCCTTGGTCAGTGTGGCCCCGTTCTGGAAGTCAATGTCGGGATAGGCCAGCACGCTGCTGACAATGACCAGCCCCGTGAGGGCACAGATGACAACAGTGTCCCAGAAGGTGCCGCTCGACGATACAAGGGCCTGGCGGACGGGGTTGCGCGTCTGGGCGGCAGCGGCCACAATAGGAGCTGACCCCAAGCCCGACTCATTTGAGAACAAGCCTCGGGCAATGCCGTAGCGGGCGGCCATCATGACCGTGGTGCCGGCGAGTCCGCCACCGGCAGCCTGCGGCGAGAAGGCCGAGACCATGATGAGCCGGACGGCGGGCCAGAGATAAGCGGCGTTGACACAGAGAATATAGACACAGCCCACGATGTATGACAGCGCCATGAAAGGCACCAGCAGCCCGCAGACACGGGCTATGCTCTTGACACCGCCCAGGATGACGGCTCCCGTCAGCAGGCAGACGACGATGCCGGTCAGCTCGGGGCTGACGCCATAGCTTTCGTGAGCCACGGTAGCAATGGCATTGGCCTGAACGGTGTTGCCGACGCCAAAGGCAGCCAGGGCCGTGAACACGGCGAAGAGTATGGCAAGCCACCGCCAGCCGAGACCCCGCTCCAGGGCGTACATGGGGCCGCCGAGCATGCGTCCGTCGTCGGTCTTTACCCTATACTTGATAGCCAGCAACCCCTCGGCGTACTTCGTAGAGATGCCGAAGACGCCCGTCAGCCAGCACCACAGCACTGCCCCCGGCCCTCCGAGGGCTATGGCCGTGGCCACGCCGACAATGTTGCCCGTACCGATGGTGGCGGCCAGGGCCGTGGCCAGCGAGCTGAACTGCGACACGTCGCCGGTGGCATTGGAATCGCGGCCCACCGACAGCCTGACGGCGGTCAGGATATGGCGCTGGGGGAAGTGGAGCCTGATGGTCAGGAATATGTGCGTACCTAATAATAAGATAATCATCGGCCATCCCCAAAGCAGGGCGCTCAGGTCGGTGAGGTAGGTGTTGAAGGTGGTCATGGGGACTTCGGTATTATTGTTCAAAGCGTATGATGACGGTGGTGTAGCCCATGGCTTTCAGCATGCGGCGAAACTGGTCTTCGGCATTCTGGCGGGCACTGCGCAGGTTCGACGCCGTCAGGCAGTGGCTCAGCATCTGGCGACGCGCCTTGCGGTAGAGGGCCTCGCGGTCGGCAGGCGTCCAGCGCCCCTTCTCGTAGAAAGCCTTGGTGCGGGTCTCGTCGATGAAGTCCTCATCGAGCAGCCCTATGCGCGGCAGCAATGCCGTCACCGTGTCGCCCCGGGCCTGGAGCCAGCCGTCGCGTGCCTGGCTCAGGTCGAAGCCTAATCGTAGTGTGCCGTAATAGATGCGCACCAGCTGGTCGTCGCTGAAGAGTCCCTTGCGCACGGTGTCTACCAGTTCCTCGTCGCTGATGCTGAGAAACTCCCACTGGCCGACGGCCCTGATGCTCTGTATCTGCTCGGGGGTGGTGTTGATGGTCTGGTCAACCTCAATGCCCACATGGTTGTCCTTGGCGGCAAACAGCAGCCACCACAGCACCATGATGGCCACTACCAGCCCTAACACACGGGCGGCCCACTGCCAGCGATTGGTCGGTTGTTGTTTCATCGTCCTATTGCTCTAATTCCTTTTATTAGTTATTTCCAGAAACTTGCTCACGTCGTAAGGCTTGAACTCCTTGCGGAAGGCCACGGTGACATCCTCCTCGCGGTAGCCCAGCTGCTGCAGCATGGGCACCAGGGCGCGGGCGGCATTTTCGCGGGCCTGCTCCACAATGCCCAGCCGGGGTATGCTCCTGATGATGGCCTCACGCCCCTGCTGCTCGTAGCCCGACAGCTCGGCATCGCTGAAACCGGCCCTCACCAGTCCCACGTAGGAGCGTATCTCGGCCTGGTTCACCTTCGAGCTGGTCATCTCCACCTTGGGGTCGGGCAGCAGGATGGTCAGCTTGCGCCCCTGCCGCTCAATGTTTTTCTCAGAGAAGTTGCTGAAGTCGATGTAGGCCTTCAGGGTAGCGTCAATGGGGATAGCCACCTTGCGGTCGCCTAAGGGCAGGCTTATGTCGATGTTCTGCTTCAGCAGTTGGCCCTGCAGCTTCACTACGTCGTCGTGGGTCACTATCTTGTGTACCTTATATTCCGTAGTATAAAGCTTCGCGCATTTCTGTATCTGCATGATGAGCATCGGCACGGTGTCAATGCTCTGGTACGCAGCCGCCGGGGGTTGCTCGTCGCCGCCTCTGCACGAACAGCCCGTCAGCAAAGCCACCGAGGCAGAAAAGAGCCAAAAGAGTCGTTTTTTAGTCATGTCTCGTGTTTAAAAATCTTAAAGGCGGGCCAAAGGTACGAAAAAAACGCGAGTTGGCCGAATATTCAAAAAAAAATTTTCGCAGAATTAAACTTTTTGCCTACTTTTGCATCAGATTAATAGTTGCAACTGACAGAAAACAGCAAACTGAAAGTATAACTATTAAAATCGAAAAAAAATGAAAAAGATGATTCTGGCTATCGTAGCCATGATAACAGTAACAGCCGCACAGGCACAGGGTGACAACCAGCAGAACAACGGCCAGCGCCGCCAGTTTGACCAGACCGAAATGGTGAAGCGCCGCACCGACGATGCCGTCAAGAAGTACGGACTCAGCGAGGAGCAGGCCGCCAAGCTGCTAACCCTGAACAACAAGTTTGCCGGCAAGATGGGCGGCCCCGGCATGAGAGGTCAGCGCGGCGGTGCCAGACCCAGGCCCAACTTCGGTAGCGACGGCGGCCAGCGTCCAGAGATGACTGAGGAGATGCGCCAGCAGATGCAGAAGATGCGCCAGGAGCGCGAGGAGGCTCAGAAGCAGTACGACGCCGAGTTGCAGACCATCCTCACCCCCGACCAGTATAAAGTCTACCAGGCCGACCAGGAGCAGATGCGCCGCAACTTCGGGCGCCGTGGCGGCGGCCAGCGCGGCGGCAGAGGCAGCAGGGCCAATAACAATGACAACAGCAACAAGTGATAATATTCGTATCATAGTGATTTAGGTTAACATAGTGTTTTTGAAAGGCAAGCGTGCCTCCTTCGATGAGTATTAATTCAGGTAATAGAGATTTTCTTTTTGGATAACATAGCCCGCTAATTCTCATTAGCGGGCCTTTTTCTTGTCCATGTCAATCGTCATCAGAAGTCAGAACGGAATCTTGTAGCCTACTGAAATCTGGAAAACACTGTTGCGGATGCTGCCATCGTGCTTGTTGACCTTGGAAATACCCAGGTTGTAACGGGCGTCGATGACAAAGCTTGAAATCTCATAGCTGGCACCAATGGGCACGCTCAGCTCTAACGACTGCAGATTGTCCTTCACATCCAACTCCTGCTTCCCGCTCTTATACTTGGCTGAGACGACAAAGGCCGGCTGCAGACCCACCTTCAACGCAAAGTTAGGAGCAACGTAGAAGTTGGCCAACACGGGAATGTTCAGGAAGTCGTAGTTAAGCTTCAAATCGCCGTCGCCACTGCATCCCTGCATGGAGTATAACAGACCGGCCGACACACCCACAAGTGGGTTAATCTGATACATGGCCTCGGCGCCTGCCGCAAGGCCTACCTTCATGCTGTTGTTACTGATGTCGCCTGTAAGATTTGACAGGTTCATCACTACCTTCGGAGTGACCGACCATGAGCCAGGCTCCTGTTGCGCGCTTGCTGTGAGGGTGGCTACCATCAACACAGCCATTGTCAATAGTTTCTTCATACGCTTAATAATTTTTATTACACTTTAATAAATGGATTTACAGTAAGTTTTACGCTCATCGCTCAGGAGCTACTTCCTGAACCGTTGCTGGTAGGTACTTTCGGCACTTTCAAAAGCACCCTTGACGGCATCGGTGAACTTGTCGTAATCGTAAGCAGTACCTTGCGCGGTCAGGGACATAACCGAACCGCTCACTCTGTAATAAAACACCTGCTCACGACCGTTAGCCGTCATCCTAAGCTGCCCGTCCTTGGCTGTGTAGGTGCCTGAATACTGGCTCTTGTCCATTTGGAAGATGGAGCCGCCACTGTCAAGACCGCTGCCAAAGACGTCGTAATCGGTAATCGTAAACTGTCCGTTCGATTTCAGACTGATCCACTCCAAGTACATCTCGCTCTCGTCAGACGATACGTACCTATAGCCCCAGTCACCTACGACGTCCTTGTCGATGTCGCCTCCTAAGATGACATCGTCGTCACCGTCGCCACCGCAAGCGGTGACAGTCAACAAGCTCATTACAAGAAAAATGGCTGTCAGAAAAGAATACGGTTTCTTCATAATTTGTTTATTAGTTGATAAATGAGTATCACTGTTTTTCGGCGCCTTGATGGCACTCATGCCGGGCGTTTGCGATTGCAAAGATAGTTAAAAACATGCAAAACAACCTTACTGCATAGGCGCATTTTGACGAACTACCCCTTATTTTTGATGAACTCTGGTAACGTAAAGAAGCTTTTGGACCTGACATTTTGCCATATCGGGAAAAAATCGTATATTTGCACCCCCAACAGACCTCATGGACAATGAATACAACAAGACAACACTACATGCTCCTTTTTGGAGCCATAGCATTGAGCCTCACGCTGCAGGCCCAGATAACAAGCCATCTCACCTACAGGCGCTATACCACCCAGGACGGTCTGCCCCAGATGCAGACCGAGCGGTTGTGGCAGGACTCCCGCGGATATATATATGTGGGTACACTGTCAGGATTCGTACGCTATGACGGCAGGAAGCTGCAACCTCTCCTCAAGGGACGCCGTGAAAACATAGTAGGCTTCGCAGAAGCCGGCGGCGAGGTAAGGGCTTTAGGGTTCCGGCGGCAATGGACGGTCGACTTCGACGAAGTGGAAATGCGCCCTATCGACCCTCAGGGTCACTGGATGCTCAACAACCTGAACGCTGCCAGCCTGCCCGCTAACTATGTGCTCTTAGAGGACGAGCAGGAGCAGCACCGGCGTGTTTGCCAAGTTACCGCTGAGGGCTTCAAACCGATACTGACAGGCCAGCTGATAGACAGGATGACCCCCGACCGCAAACTCTACATGGACTCGCTCTACGTCCTGATACCCACGTCGCAAGGGCTGTACAGCTACCGGCGTGGAGGGCGGCGGGCTGTCAGGCTGACCGACCACCCTGACATCTATACCCTGCAGAGGACCGACACGGCACTGCTGGCCTTTGCCGCCGACGGCATCTACACCATAGACCACCGGCACACGGTGAACCGCGTCCTGACCGCACAGTGGAGCGAGGCCTCCTTCGGACTGACCGTCAGGTCACTGCACGGGGGCGGCCTTGTCATAGCCGACGAGCACACCGTCTATCACTTTGACGGCGGGAGGCTGCAGCAGGTAGTGACCGGCATCAACCTCATACGCGACGTGATGGTCGACCGCTGGGACCGCCTCTGGATAGCCACCTATCAGGGACTGTACTGCTTTTTCAACCGCTGCTTCACCAACCACCGGCTTGACGACCGCAACGACATCATAAGGGCTGTGGCCACTGACGACAAGGACCGCCTGGTGATGGGTACGCTGAACGGCAAACTGATAGTGAACGACACACCGGAACGGCGGGCGGCGGCAGGACTGAGTGAAGGTACGGTCGTGGCTAACGACGATGCCACGCCCTACTACGGCTCCAGCGCGGCAGCCATCGGCCACCAGCTGTTCTTGACTATTCATGGCGGAGTGGGGCTGGCAGAGGTAACGGCCTCTGGCGCCATGACGGTACACCCGTTGCCACTTCCGCAAGACCGCTACCGTTTTCTCACTACGAAAGACAGGCGGCTGATTACCGTCAGCCAGCACGGCGTCATTGCTGCCTACGACCCCGCCACCGGTCAGACCGACACGCTGACCACCCAGATACCTTATCCCTGGTGTGCCGCCTATGATGCCGAAGGCAGACTCTGGGCCGGTGGCACTATGGGCGTTTACAGCCTTGACGCTGGCGGCACAGCCGTCAAGGCTGAATACCCCCAGAAGCTGCTCGTCACCACGATGGCGGCCGACAGGCGGGGAACAGTGTTCTTTGCATCGGCAGACTCGCTATTGATGATACAACAAGGTCGCATCACGGCACTCAACGACCGGCTGCCCTGCCTGGCAGGCCATGAAATACGCTCCGTCCACGTTACGGCCAAAGACTACCTGATAGTGGCGGCGGTAGACGGGCTTATAGTCTGCCGCATAGAAGACAACTACCAGCTGAGCCATGCCCAGTTCTATGACCACCGCAACGGTTTCACCATGATTGAACCCCTGTTAGCTACCATCGCAGAGACGAGCGACGGCACGGTATGGTTGCCAGGCGTAGAGGAGATGACCTCGTTCCGGCCTGCAGCCCTGACGGCCTACAGCGAAGCCGACACATACGTGTATCCACCACTGAGGTGGTATGAGCATTGGTGGGTGAGGCTGTTGGCTCTTGTCGCCCTGATGGGCGTTGTTGGATATACAGTGCGGTGGTATGAACGTGTGCGCAGCCGACGAAAGCTGTTGCGGCTACAGCGTGAGAAACAGGAGCGCCAGCAGCTCATCAATTCTATTCGCGAGGAGGCTGTCAAGGCAGAACAGTCGAAGCTGGCCCGCAACATTGTGAAAATGACTGAGAAAACGGCTCCAGAGCAACTGACATTCAAGACCGTCCACGGCCTGGTGGTGATAGAGCCTGCCAATATAGTCTACATGAAGGCCGACGGCAACTACACGCAGATTGTCACTTCTATCGACAGTGTACTGGTGCTGAAGGGATTAGGCGCCGTTTTGAAGTTGTTGGATGAAGACGTTTTTCAACGAGCCGACCGTAGTACGGTGGTCAACATGAACTACATCTATGCCCTCAATGCTGCGGAGCGCCGCTGCGTATTCCGTCTGCCTGACGGCCGGCAGCTTGAGACCACCCTCCTGGCACCTGCCTTCAAACGGCTGGAAACCTTGCTGTAGGTCAGCCCACCGGTCTCCCCCCGCCCCCCCTCCAACTGGAGGGGGAGTTCGGATGCCTCAAAAGCCTCCCCCAGTGGGGGGAGATTGGAGGGGGCTGCCTGCCCCTATGGTGTCGACACCCTCGGTGGCTTTTGCCGTGACGTAGGCACTGTTGACAGTGATGGTGCCGCAAGTGGCCCGAGTTTTTATTCCATCTTATTGCGACTATCGCCCCATATTGCGACATGGTGGAGACTCCTCTTCAAGAACTGTCGCAGCCAGATGAAATATCTTTCATTAAGCCTGCCTCCGCAGCCCCCTTTTTTGGCGTAGGAATGTTGAGTATGTAAAAATAACACAGAAAAAGTTTGGCTGGTAAAAAAAATTGCTTAACTTTGCACGGTGAAAGACTAATTATAACAAACTAACTACTATTTTTTAAACTTTAACAACCAGTAACATGAGAAGAACATCTCTAAAATTTGTTGTGCTCGTCATGGCTCTGCTCATGGCGCAGACAATGGTAACGGGGACTGCTCTGAGTGCGAAGATTGTGACGGGAAAGGTGGTTTCGGCCACCGACGGTGAGGAGCTTATAGGCGCCACCGTCCAGGTGCAGGGCACCCAGACCGGCACGGTCACTGACATTGAAGGCAACTTCAAGGTCAACGCCAACGAGGGGCAGACACTCGTAGTGTCTTACGTAGGCTTCCTCAACAAAATGGTCAAGGTTGGGGCCGCCAGCCACTATGACATCCAGCTCGAAGAGGACAAGAAGTCGCTCGACGAGGTGGTAGTCATCGGCTACGGTGTGCAGAAGAAGAAGCTCGTCACGGGTGCTACCCTCCAGGTGAAGGGCGACGACGTGGCCAAGCTCAACACGTCGAACCCGCTGCAGGCCCTGCAGGGCCAGACGCCGGGTATGACCATCATCTCCGAGTCGGGTCAGCCCGGTGAGGGTCTGAAGGTCAACATCCGTGGTCTGGGCACCACCGGCAGCAGCGGCCCGCTGTACATCATCGACGGCGTGCGCGGCGACATAGCCACGGTGAACCCCGCCGACATTGAGTCTATCGACGTGCTCAAGGACGCTGCCTCAGCCGCCATCTACGGTTCGCAGTCGGCCAACGGCGTGGTGCTCGTCACCACAAAGAACGGCAAGGAAGGCCGCTCGGTGGTCAGCTTTGACGGCTACTATGGCTGGCAGACCGCTCTGCGCAAGATGGAGATGCTCAACGCACAGCAGTACATGGCTATCATGGACGAGCAGAACCTGAACTCCGGCAACAGCGTCTATGACTGGCAGAACATCAAGAGCATCTGGAACTACGACGCTGAGGGCAATCGCCTGGGCGTGATAGACACCGACTGGGTTGACCAGATGTTCAAGGACAACGCCCAGACCTACAGCGCCAACCTGAGCATCAGCGGCGGCTCGCAGAAGGGCAACTACGCCCTGTCGTTAGGCTATATGGACCAGGAGGGTATCGTTGGCGGCAAGGACGTGTCAAACTATGAGCGCTACAACTTCCGCGTGAACTCTGAATACCAGATTATAGACAACTTCCTGAAGGTGGGTGAGCAGGTGAGCTTCATCTACTACAAGAAGAACGGCATCAGTGTGGGCAACCAGTACAACAACACGTTGCGCTCGGCCTTCGGCACCTCGCCGCTGGCACCGGTCTACAGTGACAACGGCCGCTACGGCTCGCCCTACAACGACACGTCTGCCAGCGACTGGTATAACGCCGACGGCAACCCTTACGGTGCCATGATGACCAACACCAACAACAAGACACAGAACATGACGGTGACGGCTAACGCCTTCGCCGAGATGGAATTCATCAAGAACCTGAAGTTCCGTACAACCTTAGGCGTGAAGTACGACTCTAACAACTACCGCTCGTTCTCGCCGATGTACCACTTCTCAGTCTATTCGCTCAACGACACCCGCACCGGCGTGTCGCAGAGTGCCAGCGACGGACTGGGCATCACTTGGACCAACACGCTGAGCTACAACTTCAAGGTTGCTGAGCACAACTTCGACGCCATGGTGGGCTATGAGGTCTACCGCACCGAGGGCCAGAGCATATACGGTGCCAACGGCTCGCTGCGCGACGGCTTCGACACTTGGAAATATGCCTACCTGAGCAACGGCACCGCCACCAACTCTGAGGGCGGCCTCTCCGTCA
>CAMNJY010000033.1 GCA_946541745.1 uncultured Prevotellaceae bacterium | reverse complement strand
TCGAAAGCCTGGGGCGACGTCACCTCGTGGCAGTACAGGCGGTCGATGTAAAGCTGTGTGGGACCGTCTTCTACCTGCTGTACCACGTGCCGGTCCCAGATTTTGTCGAAGAGGGTGGAACCGACCCCCGGCCCCTCCCCAAGGGAGGGTCGGGCGGTTGTTTTGATGTTATTCTTTTCCATATTCTTGTTTTTTTATTTTATATTAACTATTTCAAGTTTCGCATTCGCTCAACTTTCTGGGTTAGAAGGGGTTATCGGCCTTTGGCCTCATGTGGTTAGTGTTAGGTTATACGTTGGCTCTAAACTTATTGATACAGTCTATATACGCCTCTACGGAGGCGGTCACAATGTCGGTGTCGGCACCAAATCCGTAGTACAGCTGGCCGTCGTACTCCACCTGCATGTGTACCTTGCCTACATCGTCGCTGCCCTTCGAAATGGCCTGAATGGTAAACTCCTTCAGCGTCATCTGTTTCTGTATGATGCGTTTCAGGGCACGGATGGCGGCGTCGACGGGACCGTTGCCCGAGGCGGCGGCCTCGAATTTCTGTCCGCTGATGTCGAGGCCTATCGAGGCAACGCTCTTCACGCCCTTGCCCGTGGTCACCTGCAGGAAGTCAAGACGCACGGCATGCTGGTCGGCGGTGTCGGCCCCTGCCAGCATCAGCACATCGGCGTCGGCCACCTCCTTCTTCTGGTCGGCCAGCTGTAGGAACTTCTCGTAGATTTTGTCGAGCTTCTTATCGTCCACGTCCACGCCGTTGGTGTGCAGGCGGTGCTTCAGGGCCGCGCGGCCCGAGCGGGCGGTGAGCACGATGGAGTTGTCGTCGATGCCCACGTCCTTGGGGTCCATTATCTCGTAGGTGTGTACGTTTTTCAGCACACCGTCCTGGTGAATGCCGCTGGAGTGGGCAAAGGCGTTGCGCCCCACTACGGCCTTGTTGGGCTGTATGGGCATGTTCATCAGCGAGCTCACCATGCGGCTTGTGGAATATATCTTAGTCGTGTTGATGTTGGTGTCGATGCCCAGTCCCCTGTGGCATTTCAGTATCATGGCTATCTCCTCCAGCGCAGTGTTGCCGGCGCGTTCGCCAATGCCGTTGACGGTCACCTCCACCTGTCGCGCACCGGCCATCACGCCGCTGAAGGTGTTGGCAGTAGCCATGCCCAGGTCGTTGTGGCAGTGGGTACTGATGATGGCGCGGTCGATGCCGTCTACGTGCTCCTTCAGATATTTGATCTTCTCGTAGTACTCTTGCGGCAGACAGTAGCCCGTGGTGTCGGGAATGTTTACCACGGTGGCACCAGCCTTGATGACGGCCTCCACCACCTGGGCCAGGTACTCGTTGTCGGTGCGGCCGGCGTCCTCGCAGTAGAACTCCACGTCGTCCACATAGCGCTTGGCATACTTGGTGGCCAGCGCGGCCCGCTCCAGGATTTCCTCACGCGTTGAGTTGAACTTGTACTGAATGTGCTCGTCGCTGGTGCCGATGCCGGTGTGTATGCGCTTGTGCTTGGCATACTTCAGGGCGTCGAAGGCCACGTCGATGTCTCGTTCTACGGCCCGTGTCAGGGCGCAGATGGTGGGCCATGTTACAGCTTTTGAAATCTCGATGACCGAGTTGAAATCGCCGGGACTTGAAATGGGGAATCCTGCTTCAATCACGTCGACGCCCAACTGCTCCAAGGCCTTGGCCACCTGAATCTTCTCTACCGTGTTCAGCTGGCAGCCGGGCACCTGTTCGCCGTCGCGAAGCGTCGTGTCGAAAATAAACAACCTTTCCATAATAATAATTAATGTTTGATGTTCTATATTTAATGTTCAATTTTCAACGTAAAAAAGCCTTTCGCACCCGGAAGTGAGAAAGGCTTTACGTATGGTTGTTGGTTTTTTCTTCTGCTGCACCTACATACACGCTTCATCACTTCCGGCCGCCCCAGGCAGTCGAATAATAATAATGCTCTTCAGTAGGTTGCTCAGTTGCTTCATTGTTACTGTTTTTTTAAAACGGCTGCAAAAGTACAGTTTTTTCGTCGTTCCAGCAAATAATTTGCAACTTTTTTGACCGAAAATCTTATAATTTAACATTCGTCATAGTTATCATCAACTATTTGCGTGGCGCTGCCGTCGGCATTAGTGGGCACGATGAGGGCGGTGTAAGTGGTGTTCTTACCACCGTCGCCCTGCCGGTAGGGAGTGACGGCGGTGGTGCTGCCCGTGCCGTTACCGTCGGCGATGGCGCTGTAGTGGCTGTTGATGCTGACGTTGCTGACGGTCTGCTGGCCTTCATCGTACTGGTCGTTGAAGCCGGCAATCTTGACGATGACGCGGGCCGTCTTGCGCTCCAGTTGCAGATAGATGTCGGTGCCGCTTACGTTGTCGCACGGCTGCTCGCAGGTCATGTAGTCGGCCAGGGCGATGTTATAGGCCGTGCTCTGGTCGGTGGGCAGGGTGAAGTTGGTCATCGACGTGCCCTCGGTGACGGGATAGTAGGCCTTGAAGGTCATCTGATTCTGCTTCCAGAGGAGGAACTTGTTGGGCTGTGCCTCTGCCCAGGTCTGATTATCGGCGTTGGTACACTTGAAGATGACGGGGTCCTGACCTTCGGTGCTGACGCACACCTGGTCGCCCTCGTTGAAGTTTTGCGCCTCGTCGGGATCGGTCGATGCGGGATTGCTGCGGGTGGTCTGCAGCGAGCCTACGGTGATGTTGATGCCCACGGCGTTGGCGGGACGGGCGATGGTGGCCTCGTCGTCGCTCTGGCAGCTGGTGAGGGTGCCCATGAGGGCGAGGGCTGCCAAGGATAGATATTTTGTTGTTGCTTTCATATTGTTTTTTTGTTTTTTATGTTAATGATGGGGGGCTGCGATGGTATCGCGGGCCAGGAAACCTTTTCGGCAATATTGTTTGGTTACTTCAGAAAAAATTTTTTTGATTTTTGCCTACACTCCTACACCATGCTTATAACTGTCAATCAGTCAACAGGTTAAGTGGTGTAGGATGTGGTGTAGGCGGTGTAGGATACCCACCAAAAACGGGCAAAAAACGCCTTTAGACAATCAGGAAGTACCTTTTTCCAACGATTATCTGGCGAGAACAAAGAGATACGTTTACCGTAACAAAGTACCTGTTTGGCAAACGCTCCAGGGGTTGGAGCAAATTGCTCCAACCCCTGGAGCGTTTGCCGGCAAGTAGCTTTGTGGCAGTTGGCAGGCCTCTTCTGTGAAATCATCCTACACCGCCTACACCGCATCCTACACCACCTATGTGCCTGAATGCCTGATAGTTGGATGTCGGTGTAGGCAGTGTAGGCAAAAATCAAATTTATTTTCTGCGTGGCCCCCGAAGCGCTGACAGTGCATGCAAAGCAGGCTCATGATAGTAAGTCAAGAGCGATTTTTAAGTTCTTTTTTTTGGAGTTTGGAAATTATTTTGTATATTTGCAGGCGAAATGAAAGACAACAAGACAATCATAGCGGGTCCCTGCGTCATAGAGTCGGCTGAACTGCTTGACACCGTGGCCCATGAACTGGTGGCCATCAACGCCGCCCTGGGTACCGACATCATATTCAAGGCCTCCTTCGACAAGGCCAACCGCACCAGCATCCACTCGTTTCGCGGTCCGGGCCTGGAGCGCGGTCTGCAGATGCTCAGCGACGTCAGGGAAAAATACGGGCTAAGGGTGCTCACCGACATTCACGAGAGCTGGCAGGCCGACGCGGCAGGCCAGGTGTGCGACGTGCTGCAGATTCCTGCCTTCCTCTGCCGGCAGACCGACCTTCTGGTGGCAGCCGCCAAGACGGGGCGGACGGTGAATATCAAGAAAGCCCAGTTTCTGAGCGGACGCGACATGAAATATCCCGTAGAGAAAGCCCGCGACGCCGGCGCTGCCGACGTGTGGCTGACTGAGCGCGGCAACATGATGGGGTATAACAACCTGGTGGTGGACTTCCGCAACATCAGCGACATGCTGGAGATAGTGCCCACGGTCATTATGGACTGTACGCACAGCGTGCAGCGCCCCGGTGGCAGCGACGGCAAGACGGGCGGCGACCGCCGCTACGTGCCCATGATGGCCCTGGCGGCGATGGCCTTTGGCGCCACGGGCTGGTTTTTTGAGGTTCACCCGGAGCCTGACAAGGGCCTGAGCGACGCTGCCAACATGCTGGAACTCAGCAATCTGAAGCCACTCGTTAAAGAATTAATAGCCGACCGACACCGTATGGCTAACTCATAGAAATTCAGCTAAAATGACCGTCAGAGAATATGGCATAAAATGTATCAGGGACGAAGCCGAGGCATTGCTGGAACTGATACCCAAGATGGACGAGCAGTTTGACCGTGCTGTCGAGCTGATGTACCGTTGCCACGGCAAGATCATTGTCACGGGCGTCGGCAAGAGTGGCCATGTGGGAGCCAAGATTGCCGCCACGCTGTCGTCTACGGGTACCCCCTCGTTTTTCATAAACCCACTGGACGTGTTTCACGGCGACCTGGGGGTGATGACCAGCGACGACGTGGTGCTCGCCATATCTAACTCGGGACAGACCGACGAGCTGCTGCGTTTCATACCAATGGTGCTGCAGATGAAGATACCCATCATCGCCATGAGCGGCAACTCGGAGTCGCTGCTGGCCAAATATGCCAGCTGCCACCTGAACGTCAACGTGCGGCGCGAGGCCGACCCCCTGAACCTGGCGCCCACGAGCAGCGCCACGGCGCAGATGGTGATGGGCGACGCGCTGGCCGTGGCCCTTATCAAGAAACGCCACTTCAAGCCTCAGGACTTTGCACAGTTCCACCCCGGCGGCGAGCTTGGCCGGCGGCTGCTGACCACGGCCCAGGACGTGATGAGGACGATAGACATGCCCGTCATCAGTCCCTCCATGCACTTGGGCGAGGCCATCATCCAGGTGAGCAAGGGCAAGCTGGGGCTGGGCATCGCCATGGCTGGCGGGCGCGTGGCAGGTCTCATCACCGACGGCGACATCCGCAGGGCCATGGAGAAATGGCAGGCCGAGTTTTTCGACCACACCGTTGCCGACATTATGACCACCACGCCCAAGACTGTAGGCCCGCAGACCAAGATTTCGGAGATACAGACAATCATGAATAAGTATAAGATACACAGCGTATTAGTGGTAGACAACGAACAAAAGCTTTTAGGCGTTGTAGACCACTATTCGTGCATGATATAAAAACTAAGAAAGGACTGTAAAGAGATGAGGCTAACGAAAACTGTCAAAGTGAAAGGCTGGGCGAGACGCATGCTGCTGTTTTGCCTGGTTGCTTTCATACCCTTATATAGTGCGGCGGTGTACCTGTTCAAGACACTTGACGCCCAGAACGGGCTGACCTGCAGCCAGATTAACTGCATACTGAAAGACGGGCGGGGCTACATCTGGTTTGGCACCCCGGCGGGGCTGTACCGTTTTGACGGCTATACGTTCAAGAATTTCCAGTGTGACTCGCAGGACGGCTCGTCGCTGCCCGACAGCTACATCAACAGCATGCAGGAGGCCCTCGACGGCACGCTGTGGATCAACACGTCGGCCGGCTACTGTATTTACCACCCGCAGACAGAGACCTTTGAGCGCGACATCAAGCAGACCTTCGCCCGCATGGGCATAGAGCGCATACCCTCCATCATCTACATCGACAGGCACAAGAACGTGTGGGGCGTGCTGCCCAACAAGGGTGTCGTTTGCTACAACATGCAGCAGCAGCTGCTCTATGAGTTTCCCAACTCAGACAACTCCATGGGCATGCAGCACAACATCAGCGTGCCTCAGGGCGCCATCTGCTCTATCAGTGAATGCCGCGACGGGGCACTGCTGGTCTACGAGGACGGGCGCATCGTCTGCTGCGACGTCATGCACCAGCAGCACACGGTGTGGAAGACCACCGAGATAGCCGACCGTCGGCTGCGCCGGTCGAGCTCGCTGAGGGCCTTTGCCGACCAGCATGACAATATCTGGCTCTACGGCCAGGGCACGCTCTTTGTCTACAACAAGAACTCAAAGGAGTGGAACACCACCATCGGCGACCGCCTGGGACTGACGGGCCTCGGCGTGGACAATAGCGTGAACGGCATGGGTGCCGACCGCAGCGGCAACATCTGGATAGGCACCGACCGCGCCGGCCTTGTGCGCATGGATGCCGCTACCCACGAGATGGAGGTGGCCGAGACCAAGAACATGAGCACCGGACAGGTGAACACCAACGCCATCAGGGTGCAGAGCATCTATGTGGACGACACCGACCTGCTGTGGGTGGGCACCGAGAAGTCGGGCGTGGCCTACTACGGCAAGAGCATCTACCGGTTTCTCTCTACCCAGAGCGGCGACGTGACCGCCATAGCCCAGGACGCGCAGGGCACCGTCTGGTATGGCACCAGCAACGACGGCGTCATAGGCTACAGCGGCGTGCTGGCCAGCAAGAAAGTGTCGGCCATGGAGTGTACCAAGGACGGCAGCCTGTGGGTAGGGTCCAAGCAGAACGGGCTGACCCGCATCAAGAACGGCACGGCCACCATCTACTCGAAAGCCAGGGACAGCGTGACAACGACCCTGATAGACGACCACATCAACGCACTCTGTACCGACAAGGTGGGCAACCTGTGGATAGCCACCAACGGCGGGCTGCAGGTGTTCAACTCGAAGATGAACACCTTCTCGTCGTACACCAAGCAGAACGGCAAACTAACCACGAACAACATCACGGCCCTGTTCAACACCAACGACAACCGGCTGCTCATAGGCACCGGTGAAGGGCTGACCATACTGAACCTGGCCACTACCGAGATGAAGCACCTGACGGGCAACTCCACCAACCTGAAGCGGTTTACCAACAACTACATTACCCAGGTCTATGAGGACACCCGCGGACTGATATGGATAGGCACGCGCGAGGGCGTGAACGTGCTGAACCTGGAAAACGACAGCCTAAACTACATCACCGACCGGCAGGGGCTGAGCAACAACAACATCTGCGGCATCACCGAGGATAAGAAACAGAACATCTGGGTGACCACGAGCAACGGCGTCTCGCGCATCGTCATACAGCGCAACTCAGAAGACGGCTCCATAGGCTACGGGCTCTACAACTACGACATGTCGGACGGCCTGCTGAGCAATGAGTTCAACCCCGGAGCCATACTGACCAAGGACGACGGCGACGTGCTCTTTGGCAACCTGTACGGCGTCAACTGGACCCGTCACGACATGAACAACGACACCGAGTCGCTGCCCCGCGTGATGCTCACCCAGCTGTTCATAGGCGAGGAGGAAATCCAGATAGGCCATGCTTACGGTGGGAACGTCATACTCGGCCAGGCCCTCAACGAGACCAACCACATAGAGCTGCAAAACGACCAGAACACCTTCACCATCAAATTTGCCGCCGGCAACTTCAACCAGAGCGAGCGCCTGCAGTTCATGTACTGGATGGAGGGTAGGGACATGGACTGGCGCAACGGCGACGCCATCAAGCACGGCGTCACCTTCTACGACCTGGGCAGCGGCACCTACAAGCTGCACGTCAAGGCCGTGAGCGCCGAGGGGGCCGTGAGCAACCAGGAGCGCGTGCTGGAGATCGTGATTCAAAAGCCCTGGTATCTGGCCTGGTGGATGCTGCTCATCTATGCCGTTGTCATCATCGTCGCGCTCTACATCTGGAAGATAGGCATCGCCCAGGTGAAGGCCGTAAAGCGCAAGAAGGAGGCCGTAATCAACGAGCTGAAAATGCAGCGCGAGGAAATCAAGGCCACCAGCGACGACCTGCGCCAGCCCATGGCCCGCATGACCAGCATCATAGGCAACCTGGCCGAGAAGGACAGTTCGCTCGAAGAGCGTGAGCAGCTGAACGCGCTGCACTCGCAGATGCTGCAGATCATCACCCGCGTTTCTGACATGCAGACAGCCCTTGAGCATCCGGAGGAGAGAGCCAAGCTGAGCGCCAACAACCGCTTTGAGCTGAACAACAAGGGCGAACTCGACCTGCCGGCACTGAGCAGCCAGGAGCTGACGTCGGACATCGTGCCGCAACGCCGCAGCGACTCGCCTACGAGCCACATGGTGCTCTTCTTCATCGACGACAACGAGGACTTCCTGAAATTTGTCAAGGCACACCTGTACAATGTCTACGACTTCCACGCATACAACAACACGCGCAAGGCTGCCGACGACCTCAAGTCGATGACGGCCGACATCGTGGTCTGCAAGCAGGAAATGCCCGGTATGTCGGGCAGCGAGTTGTGCAACCAGCTCAAGATGTCGCCCACGACGGAGAAAATCAAGTTTGTGCTGACAACAGAGACCATGCTGGCGCCTCAGGACATGAAGAACATGAACATCACGCTGGCCGCCGACGACTATCTGGCCAAGCCGTTCAACATGCAGGAGGCCGTCATGCGGTTCAACAAGCTGCTGGGACTGGGAGCCATCACCTTAGGCAACGACGTGATAGAAGGCGCCGAAACCCGCATGCTCGAAGGCCGCAACGCCAGTATGACCACCGCCACGGAGAGCATGGACATGTCGGCCTACAACCTGTCGGCCCAGCAGACCGCTGACAGCAGCGACGACGATGAAATGAATCGCGTGGAGACCACTATCAAGGGCCAGGGCACGCCGGTGAAGCAGGATAGCGAACTGGTGAAAATCATCAACGACGAGAATGCCGGCAGCAGCATGGATGCCTACTCCATGGCCGACGCCATGGACCGCCAGCTCATGACCAACATTGAGCAATACGTGCTCCAGAACATGAGCCGCGGGCAGATAAGCCTTGAGGAAATGGCCAATGCCATGGGCATGGGACGGGTACCCTTCTTCCACAAAATAAGGAACCTTACCAACAAGACCCCGGCCGAACTGGTGAGGGACCTCAGGCTGAAACACGCCTGCATCCTGCTGAAACGAACAAATATTAACATGAGCGAGCTGGCCACCAACATTGGCTTCCTGACCGCCGAGAACTTCATCAAGGTCTTCAAGGAGAAGTTTGGACTCTCGCCATTAGAATACCGACTTAAACACCGCAAATGACAACTACACACAAGTGGGTGGGGACCGCCGTGGGAGCAGTCCTCACCCTGTTTCCGCTTCATCTTTCAGGACAACAAACATCGAGCGACTCTCTCTTTCGCCGTCACCTGACGGACTACGGTATCAGGTTCACAGAGGGCAACAGCGTGAAACTGCTGATGAGCGGACAGCAGAAATTCGACGACATGTTCAGGGCCATCCGCCAGGCCAAGAGCAGCATCCATCTGGAATACTTCAACTTCAGAAACGACTCCATAGCCTCGCTGCTGTTCGACATCCTGCGTGAGAAACGGCGCGAAGGTGTAGAGGTCAGGGCCATGTTCGACGGTTTTGGCAACGACTCCAACAACCAGCCTCTGAAGAAACACCACCTGCAGGCCCTGCGCGACGACAGCATCGCCATCTATGAGTTTGACCCCATCCGCTTTCCCTGGGTCAATCATATATGGCCCCGTGACCACCGCAAGATAGTCGTCATCGACGGCAAGACAGGCTATACCGGAGGTATGAACGTGGCCGACTATTATATAAAAGGAACCGAGCAGGTAGGCTCATGGCGCGACATGCACTGCCGGATAGAAGGGCCGGCCGTGGGCGAGCTGCAGCACATCTTCTGCCGTATCTGGAAGAAAGTCACCGGCGAAGACATCGTCTACGACCGCCGCTACTACCGGGCTCACCCATGTGGCGACAAAACCATCGGCATAGTCAACCGCGAACCCGGAGCGCTCTATTCTACCGACGGCTATACACTGGGGAAGAATGATGCCATGCGCCAGCTCTACATCCATGCCATTGACGACGCCCAGGACTCCCTGAAACTCATCAATCCCTATTTCGTGCCTGTACCCTCCGTCCGCAGGGCTATAGAGCGGGCCATTGACCGCGGCGTGCGGGTAGAGATCATCGTTTCGGCCAAGAGCGACATCCCCCTGACGCCCGACGCCGTGTTCTACACCGTCCACAAGCTGATGAAGCGCGGTGCCCACGTCTGGCTTTACAAACCGGGATTCCACCACTCCAAAATACTGATGGCAGACGGCAAGTACTGCACTGTAGGCTCGGCCAACCTCGACGCCCGCAGCATGCGCTTTGACTACGAGGAGAACGCCGTCATACTGAGCCGTGAAACGACACGGGAGCTGGAGGATATGTTCAATCGCGACAAGCAGGACAGCTTCTATCTGACAGAAGAAACATGGGACAAATTCCGCACCCCCTGGCAGAAATTCCGCGGATGGTTTGGTGCCCAGCTACGCCCTTGGCTCTAAAAAATACATAAAGTTTGTTAATTTTAGGATAACTTGTCGATATTTTTAGTAACTTTGCGGCGATAAATAAAGACTCTTTACGTATTAGTTTGGAAATCAAGAAGTTAAAGTAAAAAGAGGGTAATAAGAGAAGATGAGGCAACTTAAAATCCAGAAGAGTATCACCAACCGTTCGAGTGAGGCTCTCGATAAGTATTTGGTAGAGATAGGCCGTGCCCCGCTCATCAGCATTGACGAAGAAATAGAACTGGCACAGAAAATCCGCAAGGGCGGACCTGAAGGCGAACGCGCCAAGGATAAACTGATAACTGCCAACCTGCGTTTTGTAGTCTCAGTAGCCAAGCAGTACCAGCATCAGGGTCTGACGCTGACCGACCTCATAGATGAAGGCAACATAGGGCTGATCAAGGCTGCTCAGAAATTTGACGAGACTCGTGGCTTCAAGTTCATTTCCTATGCCGTTTGGTGGATTCGTCAGTCTATCCTGCAGGCTATCGCCGAGCAGAGCCGCATAGTGAGACTGCCGCTGAACCAGGTGGGTTCGCTCAACAAGATCAACCACGAAATCAACAAATTTGAGCAGATGTATCAGCGCCATCCGTCGTTGGCGGAGCTGGCCGAGATGACCCGCCTTGACGAGGAGAAAATAGGCCAGTCGATGCAGGCCGACAACCATCATGTATCGATAGACGCTCCCTTCCAGGACGGCGAGGACAACTGCATGCTCGACGTCATGTCGTCAGGCGACGACAGCCGCACCGACCGTCAGGTAGACCACGAGTCGATGGCGCAGGAGCTGAACTCTGTACTCAACAAGGTGCTCAAAGACCGCGAAATCACCATCATCCGTGAGTGTTTCGGCATAGGCTGCCATGAAAAAGGCTTAGAGGAGATTGGCGACCAGCTGGGGCTTACCCGCGAACGTGTACGCCAAATCCGCGAGAAAAGCATTGCCAAGCTCCGCGATTCGGGCAACGTGAAGATTCTGATGAAGTATTTGGGCTAAAAATTTTGCGACTTCAAAAATTCTTTGTACTTTTGGCGTCGTGAAATGCCAGAAGCTATTAGCCATCATTGTGCTGGGCATACTCACGGGTATGCCCGGCACTGTGTTTTCGAGGAGTTCAAGAGACTCACTCCTCCTGGAGCGTATCTTCAACTACCGGCGCAACTTCACCACCAACGACGTCTATGGCTTCACCACCAATGTCTATATCAAGCAGAACTACAACGTACACCGCCGGAATGTCACACTGTGGCTCGTCCCGTCGATGTACTCCATTGCCGACGGTGAACGCTATTTGGTGGCCGAGTCTTACAACAAACTGCGTTTCAACAACGTCAACGACTACGAGTCGCACTGCCAGGTGAGTTTCAGCAACATCCGCCACAACCGCCGTGCCATGCCTGTGATCAGAGACTTCCTGACTCCCAACATCTACGAAGTCTGCATGTATGACGACCACGTCTTGTCGCCTTTCAACAGGTATAACCGCCATTACTACCAGTACCGCATACTGCCCGGCCTTGACAACACCATGATTGTGGAGTTCAGGCCGAGGCTGTTTGACAACACCCAACTGGTCACGGGTGAAGCCCGCGTCGATGCTGCCACCGGGCGTATCATCAAGGCTACGATGAAGGGCGAGTTTGACATGATACGCTTCCGCACAGAGACCACGCAGGGCGAACACGGTGCCCGTTCGCTGCTGCCAAAAACGTGCCGCACCAACGTGCAGTTTAAGTTTATCGGAAACAAGATAAGCTCCGTCTACGATGCCGTTTATGACTGTCCGGTCACGCTGCCTGACTCACTCGACGACGTGTTCGACCTGGCACTCATGGACTCTGTACGCCCCATACCGCTCACCGCCCACGAGGACTTCATACTGCACAAGCATGCCGAGCACTATAAGCCCGACACGACCCAGGTGGCCGACACGGTGAGGAAGTTCAACTTCGTAAAAGACGTGCTGCAGAATGCCATCGGCGACAACCTCATTTCGAGCATCCGCTACGAGTCTGAGCATGCCAACATGAAACTGTCGCCTATACTCAATCCGCAGTACGTCAGCTACAGCAGCACCCACGGGTTGGCCTATAAGCTCAAGTTCGGTGCCCAGTACCACTTCAACGCCCACCGCTACTTTGAGTTCTATCCCTGGTGCGGCTACAATTTCAAGTACAACAAGTTTTACTTCACCCTTCCCCTTTACTTCAACTATAACCCTAAGCGCAACGGTCAGGTACAGGTCATCTACGGCAACGGCAACCGCATAGGTAACGGTGACGTGATGGACGCCATAGCACGCAAGCACGGCGACTCAATCGACCTCGACAACCAGCAGCTCAACTATTTTGACGACTATTACCTGACCGTCAGC
The DNA here is from genome assembly GCA_946541745.1 of uncultured Prevotellaceae bacterium. GTDB lineage: Bacteria > Bacteroidota > Bacteroidia > Bacteroidales > Bacteroidaceae > Prevotella. The sequence goes on along the minus strand of CAMNJY010000033.1, from coordinate 6,715 downwards.
AACAACGTGGTGGCCTACGACTGGCTGGAAATCAACTCAGGCTTCACCTACCACCAGCGTGTGCCCTACAACATAGAGGCTATGCGCAAGTGGGGCATGCCGCTGTCCTACAAAAGCTTCGCCCCCATGCTGTCGCTGAAGTTCAGGCCATGGCATCACGGCCCCGTTTTCACGGTTGACTACGAGCGGGGCGTCAAAGGCATCCTCAAGTCCGACATTGACTACGAGCGGTGGGAGTTTGACGGCTCCACCATTTACAAATTGAAACCACTCACCATCGTCAATGTCAAGGTGGGGGGGGGCTTCTACAGCCGAAAGCGCGACAGCTATTTCGTTGACTACATGCACTTCCGCGACAACAAGCTGCCGGAAGGGTGGGGCGACGACTGGTCGGGCGACTTCCAGCTGTTAGACAGCCGTTGGTACAACGAGTCCAACTACTACGCCCGTGCCAACTTCAGCTACGAGTCGCCCTTCATCTTCAGCGCTTGGCTGCCTCTTATTGGCCACTACATTGAAAAGGAGCGCCTCTACTTCAGCACCCTGAGCATAGAGCATACGCGGCCTTACACGGAGTTGGGCTATGGGGTCTCTACACGTCTGGTGTCGATAGGACTCTTTGCCAGTTTCCTACGCACCCACTTTCAGCAGATAGACTGCAAATTCACCTTTGAACTATTCAGAAGATGGTAAAGCCACTCACCGTTTACAAAGCATCTGCCGGCAGCGGCAAGACATTCGCCCTGGCCGTGCAGTACATCAAGCTGTTGATACGCAACCCACAGTCGTACCGCAACATCCTCGCCGTCACCTTCACCAACAAGGCCACCGAGGAAATGAAGACCCGCATTCTGAGCCAGCTCTACGGCATCTGGAAACAGCTGCCTGACTCTGACAGCTATATGAAAGAGGTATGCCTTGCCCTCGACGCCTCGCCGGCCTTCGTCAGCCAGCGTGCCGGCCAGGCCCTGTCGCTGCTGCTGCACAACTACAACCACTTCCGGGTGATGACCATCGACACCTTCTTTCAGAGCGTGCTGCGCAACCTGGCCCGCGAACTTGACCTGACGGCCAACCTGCGTATAGGCCTCAACGATGCACAGGTGGAGGAGATGGCCGTTGACCAGATGATAGAAGACCTGCAGACTACCGACGTCGTGCTGCAGTGGATATTGAAATACATCATGGAGAACATCTCCGACGACCGCTCATGGAACGTCATCGGCCATATCAAGGCTTTTGGCAAGACCATCTTCCGCGACTACTACAAGGACATCAGCAAGTCTTTAGGCGAAACGCTACAGCAGGAGGATTTCTTCGAGCTCTACACCAAGGAGCTGCGCTCCCTGCAGCAGACGGCCCGTGAGCGCATGCTTACCATAGCAGAGTCGTTCTTCGCTACATTAGAGGAAGAGGGACTCACCGTAGACGACCTCGCCAACAAGCGTCGCGGCATAGCCAGCTTCTTCCTGAAACTCCGCGACGGTAACTTTGACCCCAGTGTAGAGACCGCCACGGTGGCCAACTGTCTGGGCAATCCCGCCAAGTGGTATGCCAAGAGTCATCCGCGTCGTGAGCTTATCCATGCGCTGGCCGATGGGCAACTGGGCGACATCCTGCGCTACGCCGTTGAGGAGCGGCCCCGCCAGTGGCTGCTCTACCAGAGTGCGACGCTCACCTTGCGCCATCTGAACCAGGTGCGGCTGCTCAGCCACATCGAGGACAAGGTGCGCATGCTGAACGACGAGGCCAACCGCTTCCTGCTCAGCGACACCCAGAAACTGCTCAGCTCACTCATCGGCGACACCGACTCACCCTTTATCTTCGAGAAGATAGGCACCCAGATAGAGCACATCATGATAGACGAGTTTCAGGACACCTCTACCGTGCAATGGCAGAATTTCCGCGTGCTGCTGCTCGAGGCCATGAGCCACCAGGGCAGTGAGAACCTCATCGTCGGCGACGTCAAGCAAAGCATCTACCGATGGCGCAGCGGTGACTGGCGCCTTCTCAACAACATTGAGCAGCAGTTTGACGAGGCCACCATCCAGACCCGTATGCTGAGGATGAACCGCCGCTCCTGCCGCCATGTCATCGACTTCAACAACGCCTTCTTCACTGCTGCCGCCGAGTGGGAGTACGACCAGCTGAAAGATTTTCCTGAGGCCGAGCAGGTGAGGCGTGCCTATCACGAGGTGAGCCAGGACGTACCCGACGCCAAACCGGACAGGGGCTACGTCAGCATAGAGCTGTTACCCGCCGACGACTATCAGGAGCAGACGCTCAGCCGGCTGGCCGGCACCGTCCAGTCGCTAACAGGCCAACAGGTGGCGCAAGACAAGATAGCCATCCTCGTTCGTGTCAACAGCTACATACCCGTCATTGCCAACTATTTTGCCGAGCACTGCCCCCAGGTGCGCATTGTCAGCGACGAGGCTTTCCGTCTCGACGCCTCACGTGCCGTCAACATCATCGTGCAGGCCCTGCGCTACATTTCGCGCCCTGACGACCAGCTGGCCCGCGCTTTCCTGGTGAAAGCCCTGCCAGAGTTATCCCATCAGGTGGACAAACTCACTCCAGAACTCAGGGAAAAACCCCTCTACGAACTCTGCGAACAGCTGTTTTCCGACTTCCGCCTGGACAATCTTGACGACCAGAGCGCCTATGTGTGTGCCTTCTTTGACCACCTGCGCCAGTACATGGCCGACAATGCTGCCACCGTAGACGGTTTTCTCAGACAGTGGGAGAGCGACCTTTGCTCAAAGACCATACAGAGCGATGTCACTGACGGCGTGCGCATCATCAGCATCCACAAGTCAAAGGGGCTGGAGTTCGACCATGTGCTGCTGCCTTTCTGCGACTGGCAGTTAGAGAAAACGGGCAACGTGCTCTGGTGCCGCCCGGGCGAGCTGCCTTTCAGCAAGCTGCCCATTGCCCCCATAGACTACAGCCAGAAAGGCATGGTGGGCACCATCTATGAGGCTGACTATCACCATGAACACCTGCAGAACGTGGTTGACAACCTAAATCTGCTCTACGTGGCCTTCACCCGTGCCCGCAGCAGTCTCTATGTCATTGGTAAGCGCGGCGCCAGGAACTCCCGGTCGGAACTGATAGAACAGGTGCTACCCACCCTCGACGGCACCCTCAGCGGTCTCGAAGACTCCCAGCAGCCCCTCACCTACGAATACGGCGCACCCTATGAGCCTCTTGTGACCCATGAGCCCCATAAGCCGCAAGAGCACCCCAACCCCTTCTTGCACCCCTCAGCGGCGGTACACGTCGCGGTGGTATCACAGCCCTCCAGGGTGGAATTCCACCAAAGCAACCAGAGCCGTGAGTTTACCACCGGCGACACCGACCCTGCCTACCCGGACAATGACTACATCACGCTCGGCAGCATTCTCCATCGTGTATTCTCTACCATCCGCACCACTGCCGACATTGACGCTGCCCTCCGGCAGTTGGAGTCTGAGGGCGTGCTCTACGACAACCGCCTCACACTCGACCGCGTCACCGCCCTCCTGCGGCGACGGCTGGAAGACAAGCGGATAGCCGACTGGTTCTCAGAGCGCTGGACGCTCTACAACGAGTGTACCATCCTCAGCATGCACGACGGCGAGGTCATTGAGCGTCGCCCCGACCGGGTGATGAGCGACGGCCATGAGTGGGTGGTGGTCGATTTTAAGTTTGGCAGCCCACGTCCCGCATACCATGAGCAGGTACGCCAGTACATGCACCTGCTCACCGCCATGGGCCATCGTCAGGTACGTGGCTACCTGTGGTTTGTTTACAGCAACAAGATAGAAGAAGTCAGCGCATGAAAACATTTCTTGAACACGTAGCCAAGGACATCCTCAGCAAATACGGCACCGACCTCTCGCGTACAGCCGTCGTTTTTCCCAACAAGCGTGCCTCGTTGTTTCTCAACGACGCCCTGGCCCGCCTGGCGCAGCGGCCCATGTGGTCGCCCACCTACATCACCATCAGCGACCTCTTCCGCCGCCACTCACCGCTGCAGGTGGCCGACCCCATCAAGCTGGTGTGCGACCTGCACCGCACCTACACCGACGTGACGGGTTTTGACGAAACCATAGACCACTTCTATGGCTGGGGACAGCTGCTGGTCAGCGATTTCGACGACATCGACAAGAACATGGCACCTGCCGACCTGGTGTTTGCCAACCTTCGCGACTACCGGGAGTATGATGACGTCAGCTATCTCACCGACGACCAGCGAGCGGCCATCCGCAAGTTTTTCAGCAACTTCAGCGACGACCATAACACGGTGCTCAAGGAGCGCTTTCTGCGCCTGTGGTCCAACATGGGCACCATCTACCACCAGTTCAACCAGCGGCTCCAGGCTCAGGGCCTGGCCTACGAGGGTGCCCTTTACCGCCAGGTAGTTGATGACGAAAAGCAGCAGTTTCTCTACGACCGCTACATCTTCGTAGGCTTCAACCTGCTGCAGACCGTGGAGCGACGCCTCTTTGCCCGCCTGAAGGCCGAGGGCAAGGCACGCTTCTACTGGGACTGCGACCGCTACTACATGTCAAAGGAAGCCGGGTACTTCATAGCCCAATATCTCGGCCAGTTTCCCAACGAGCTGCCTACCGACGACGCTGCCGTCTACAATGCCTTCCAGCAGCCCAAACATATCACCATCGCCACGGCACCCACCGAGGACATACAAGCACGCTATGCCGGGCAGTGGCTATCGCAAGACCCCATCCGCATCAGCGACGGACGGCGCACCGCCATCGTACTGTGTAACGAAGCCCTGCTGCCCACCGTGGTCCACAGCCTTCCCGAGGCCGTCAGCCAAGTCAATATCACAACGGGCTACCCCCTGCAGCTCACGCCCGTGGCCTCGATGGTTGAGCGCATGCTGCGCGACCATACGCTCGACCAGATTATCAGCAGCGTCACCGAGTCGGCACGCCGGCAGGCCGACCAGGACGACCCCTTCAGCACCGAGGCCCATTTCAGAATCTACACGCTGCTCAACAGGCTGAAGACGCTCGTTGACAGCGGCGACCTCGCTCCGCTTCCTTCACTGTTGGCCCCGCTCACCATGCAGCTCATACAGCAGACCACCATCCCCTTCCACGGTGAGCCGGCCGTAGGCCTTCAGGTGATGGGCGTTCTGGAGACCCGCAACCTCGACTTCGACCACGTGCTGATGCTGTCGGCCAACGAGGGCAACCTGCCGAGGGGCGTCACCGACTTGTCGTTCATACCCTATTCGCTGCGGCGTGCCTTCGGGCTGACCACCGCCGACCACAAGGCCGCCATCTACGCCTACTACTTCTATCGTCTGCTGAGCCGGGCCAGCGATGTCACCATTGTCTACAGCAACGCCTCTACCGACGGCCAGGCGGCTGAGATGAGCCGGTATATGCTACAGCTCATGGTTGAGGACGGCCACCACCACATCAACCACCTCACCCTGCAGGCTGGTCAGCAGCTACAGCCATTGCGGCCCCGCCCCTTCGACAAGACGCCAGCAGTGGTGCAAGCCCTGCGCCAGCGCTTTGAGGCCACCGATGCCGCCAACCCGCAGCCCTTGCTCACTCCTACGGCCATCAACCGCTACATGCGCTGTCCGCTGCAGTTTTACTACTGCTATGTGGAGGGACTGCGCGAGCCTGACGACACCGAGGAGGGCGTCATCGACAACCGCGTCTTCGGCAACATCTTCCACAACGCCGCTGAACTGCTCTACAGACGCATCACTCAGCAGAGCCGGCTTATACAGCCCGCCGACCTGGAACTGCTGCTCAAGACCAGGGTCGACATTGAGCGGGCGGTAGACGAGGCTCTGGCTCAGGAGCTGGCCGCACAGCAGCACTCTCAGGCTGTACCACGGCTCCGCAACAGCCTCAACGGCCTGCAGATTATCAACCGCGAGGTCATTATCCACTACCTGCGCCAACTGCTGGAAACCGACCGCCAGCTGGCTCCGTTCAGCATTCTCCAGTTAGAGTACGACGTGGTACAGCCACTGCCCATTGCCTCCTTAGGCATTTCCACTGCCATCGGCGGGCGAGTAGACCGCATGGACATGGTCGGCGCCGACGGCGGTCGGCAGATACGCGTCATTGACTACAAGACGGGGGGATACAGGCTGAAACCGTTCAAGACGGTTGACGACATCTTCGACCCCCGTCAACTGCACAACCACAACGACTACTACCTGCAGACTTTGCTCTACGCGCGCATCGTCAAGAGCACTCACCACGACTGCCCGGTGGCACCGGCACTGCTTTTCATACAGCATGCCGCTGCCGACGACTACAACCCCGTGCTGAAGCTGGGCAGCGACTACATCAACGACGTGGCCACTCCCGACGGCGACCGCTTCGTGCGCCTGCTCATAGACAAGGTCAACGAGATATTTGATCCCCGGCAGCCTTTCGTGCCTACCGACGACAATGACCGCTGCCGGGCATGCCCCTACGCCCGCTTCTGCGGTATGTGATAATGACTATTTTAGGCAAAACTGTCAATAATTCAAAAAAAAGAGTAACTTTGCAAAAATTCTATTGAAAAGAAGGCTTTAATTATCTGGCATTGCTGCCAGTGATGATACTCACATCGTGTATCAAAGACGAGCCGCAGAATGCTGAATGCGACATTCTGGAGGCTTGGGTAGAGGGTAACAACCTGGCCAGCCACTTCATTCAGGCCACCGACATGCGTATCAGCGGCATAC
>CAMNJY010000032.1 GCA_946541745.1 uncultured Prevotellaceae bacterium | reverse complement strand
GCCTCGATGGCCTTCCACTTGGTGTAGAACTCGCCGATAGGCTCCATGCGGATAGCCGTCAGCACACGGTTCCTGACGCCGACGGCTCCCAGGGCCGACGACAGCGCCAGCGAGTTGATGACCGTGGCGCACATGCCCATCTGGTCGCCCTTCACGCGGTCGAAGCCTTTCTGCGAGCCACTGAGGCCGCGGAAGATGTTGCCGCCGCCGATGACAATGCCTATCTGCACGCCCATCTCGCTGATTTCCTTGATCTGGCTGGCGTAGTCGCTCAGGCGCTCAGGGTCTATGCCGTAGCCCTGCTTGCCCATCAGGCTCTCGCCCGAGAGCTTCAGTAGAATTCTCTTAAATCTCATCTTTTACTGTTTTTACTATGTGTGACTGTTGTTAATGAGTAGCTAAATCACAAACTGCACCTCCTTGAACGCATAGCTGCGCTCAAGGCCGCCTTCGTCAACGAGCAGCAGGCGGCCGTCGTCCCTGACGTCGGCTATCCGCGCCATGAACACCCCGCCGGCATCGGTGTAGGGGTGGAAGCCGCGACGGCGGTAGAGGCGCTGAAGGTAGCGGCTGCGTACATCCTCGCACAGCAATCGTCTGAAACGCACCAGAATGTCGCTCAGCAGTGACTCGCGGTCGGTCGGCTGCTCAGTGATCTGCCACAGCGAGACGGGGTTGGGAGCGTCGCTCACGAATCGCTCCTGATTGACGTTCAGCCCTACGCCGACGATGCTGTCCCTGATGGCGCTGCCCTGCAGCGTGTGCTCTATCAGGATGCCGCCTATCTTGCCGTTGCGCCAATAGATGTCGTTGGGCCATTTGATGCTGACATCGCCTATGAGCTGCTCCAGACTCTCACTGATAGCTACCGACACGGCCATTGAAATGTGAAACTGCCGTGTGGCGGTCACGTCACGGGGGTGGAGCAGGATGGAGAACAGCAGGTTCTGCCCGCGCTCTGACTCCCATCGGTTAGTGCCGCAGCCACGGCCTGCCGTCTGGTAGTCGGCCACTACCACCTGTTCCTCGTCGCCACCATGCTCGCGGAGCCAGCGATTGGTGGAGTCGGTCTCGTCGATATGCACAATTTTCCATTCCACGGTTGCAAAGTTACTCATTCTTTCACAAACCGCCAAAAAACAGGGCGGGAAAATTCGGAATAAGCACAGGCAGCTTTCGGTGGCACGCCAATGGTGGTGGCGCGACAACCTACTTGTCTTGCCGGCACACAGCCCGCCAGGCGGCTCCGCCGGCCCAGGCTTGGCTGCGTGCCGGCAGAGCTCACGATGTTTTTTCCTTGCTTGCTCTCTCGGCTCAACCCCTTATAAGGAAGAACTACTGCAGAACCAGACGCAGACCGTAATAGTTGTAGCGGTACGAAGGCTCATTGCGGGCGCGTGCGGCAGCAGGGCAGTACGTAGCGTCGTTGTACCAGCTGCCACCGCGCAACACGCGGTCGGAACCGGTTGACGGTCCTGTGGGGTTGGTCTGCGCCTCGGATGAATAGCTGCCATACCAGTCGGAGCACCACTCCATGACGTTGCCGCTCATGTCGTAGATGCCTAACTCATTTGCGGATTTTGTTTTTACAACTTGAACACCGTAGTAAGAGCTACTTGTACTGTATTTACCACTATTATCGTAGTACCATGCCACATTACCTATCGTGTTGCTGCCGGCGTAAGTATAGCCTCTACTGCTGTTGCCGCCACGGGCGGCGAATTCCCACTCTGCCTCTGTGGGCATGCGGAACTTCAATCCTCCAAGCTGCGCGCTGAGTTCGCTGTTCAGGCTGTTGATGAATGTCAGGCAGTCGTAATAGCTGATGTAGTAGGCCGGCCGCGTATCGCCAGTCTTATAGGTTGACCTCCATGAAGAACCGCCACTCGTGGGTCTCAGCCCCGTCACAGCATACCACAAGCCTTGGGTTACCTCCGTCTCCCCTATGTAATAGGCATCCGTCAGCGTCACGCTGTGTACGGGCTTCGCGTCGCTAGTGCTCGTCGTGCTGCCCATCTGGAAGGTGCCGGGAGCCACGTAGACCATAGTGAAGGTGATGGTCTTGCCGTTGCCAGTGACAGTGAAGTCTAATTTGGAAGCATCTATTACGCCACCGCGTTTGATTTTGAGATTGTTTATCGTAGCGCAATCATCGCCAATTGAATTGCTCTGATCCTTAGTATATGCTGCCCGTAAAGTATATGTACCAGTCTTTGTGAATGTATAGGTCACGGTACGGTTGCTGATAGAGCCTGATGCGCCGTCGACCAATGTGTAGGAGAGAGCACCAGAGAGTCTCACATTCAACTTGTCGTAGCCTGCCTCCGAAGACACAGAATAGTCAAAGCTCAGCACATCGCCAACATTTGCCGTGATTGTCCATTCAATATCACCAGTGGAATTATCTGCTTTATTAGTAGACGTCCACGACGAGGGCGAGAGATACTGTTCCCCAGCGGCCAAGCTCCACCCTAACGACGAATAGTTCGACGAGGTGGGCAGCGTGAAGTATCCGCTTTCGCCAATGGCCAGTCTTGATGCGTCGAAAGTGCGCTGGTAAGCCTCTCCGGTATTGTAGCTCACTGTGATGGTGTTAGTACTGCTGTTAGTGAACTTGCCATAGACGTAGGGCGAGTAGTAGCTACGATTAGTGGTCAGGCTGACAGGGCGCAGGCTCGTCCACGACAGTTCGCCCGTAGAGCGGTTATAGCTACTGGGCCAGCTGATGGTGTTTGCCGCCCCAAAGGGCAGAGTAAAGGCCGTACTGTTGTTGGTTCCCTTGAAGCTCAGCCTCCACGTGGCGGGCTTCAGGGTCATGGTGACGTAAAACTCGCTGGACGTGGGGTGTGTGTATGTGCCCGTAGCCTCATAGACGGCTGTCTGTTCGTTGAGAGTGACACTGGATGAGCTCACGGTGACGGGGTTGACAAAATAGTATGCCTTGCAGCTCCGCGTAGAGGTCTCTGTCAGAGGTACCGACCCTGTCACGCTCAAAGTCCATTTGCCGGTAGAGCTGCTGTAAACAGCCTGCCCATAGTAGGCGTCATAGGTGTAATTCCCGGCAAATTGCAGGTACACAGTGGCACCGTCGGGCCACGACGTAGCGGCGCGCGTGGTGAGCGTGTCGAAGCTGGGCTGCCGACAGTCAAAATGCAACTGGTAGACATGCGTCGCCGTGTCGCCCGCAAGGCTGTCAGGCTGCTGATGCGTCATTGTTTCAATATCTTCGCTACAGGCCGCTGCCAACGTGGCAATGGCTACCAGCATGGTGGCCAGCCAATGAAATGTATGATTGAAGGTTTTCATAAATTTCTGTCAGTATTAAGGGTTAGTCTAATGATTTGTCGCCGCCAAAGTCTTCTCTGTCAATACTGTCGCAGCCCTTGGCTTTCTGAGTCACATTGATGGTTTTGGTCTCGCCGTCGTATGTCACCGTGATGATGCCGGTACGGTCGGTCGAAGTGCTTGTATACTCATCGGCAGTAACGACAAAATAGTTATTATACTTGCTGATGTTGATCCAGCTGCGGTTAGCCGTTACCGACCAGCTGCTGGCATTGGTGGTGACAGTAACTTCCTTTCTGTAAGTAGTGCTATATCCTGACACGTTGCCCCCAGCCTGGAAGGTGATGCCGGTATCTGAGAGGGTCATGGTCAGTGGTGCTCCGTCCTGCTTGATGGTAATCTGTTCCGTCTTGCCGCCAGCCTTCACTTCCAAGTAGGCCGACCGCGGGTAGCGGTGATTATTGGCAGACACGCTGAAGTTAATGTAGTTACTGCCGTGCCAGTCGTAGAATGATACCCACTCCTCGGCCGCATCGTCAACGTAAGTGACGTTGCCCACTGACCATGACGGGGCGTTGGTGGTGATGTAAACTGATTTACTTCCCTGTTTTATCTTACCATCGTAGGTAAACTCCAGAGTGTTGCTGCTGACCGATAGTTCAGCGGCGGCACCGCTTTGCGTTACGTCGACACTCAGATAGAGCCCGGCAGCACTAAAACTGATAGTTCCCGTCCGCTCTTGCGTAGAGGGATTCTTATCGACAGTAATCTGCACGCTGGTCTGCCCGCGCTTGCCCTCAGTGGTGTTAACGCTGATCCACGACGGCTTTCTGTAGACCTCCCAGGCAGCATTGGCGGTGATGGTAGCAGCCAGATTGGTAACGCCGGCCCCGTCGAAGGCGGTTTGCGAGAGTTTGACGTAGGTGCCGGGAACAAGCACGTTGAAGCTGGTGCCCAGCCCAAACCTGTCTTCTTGGATTTCTACGGTGTAGGTTTTATCATCCTCACTGTTATTTTCCTTGTCAGAAGTGATGTTTATCAAGCCAGAGCCTTTTTGATAATAGCTATAATCGTCGGCGCTTTCGACAGTTAATACATCGGGATAGCTATAGGGAATACGCCATTGCACGACATCTGACGCCTCCACCCTTACAGTAGCCCTCCCCTGGTCGTCGAGGGTGACGGTCTCCTTGTCTAAGCGCAAATATGCTTTTTTGGCTATTTGTTCGCCGTAGGCCTCTATATCGTCTGAGCAGCTGGCAGTGAGCATGACCGCTGCCAGCATTGCGATGGTTAGTCTGCAGATATGTTTTGTCTTCATTGTCAATCGTCAGTTTTCTGTTACCTATATATTGTTGTTTTAGAAGCGATAGCTTACGCCCGCCATCAGGCAGCGGTTCTGGTAGTCGGAGCCCATGCCCAACTGATAACCGACGCTTAGGCGTATGTGGTGCTGAATAATAAGTCCCGCTCCCGCCTGCAGTCCGTAGTCGAAACCGTTGTAAGCCGATGAGAACGACTCGTCGTAAACCGAATAATAATATTTGTCGGTCACTTTACCGCCGATGCAGAAAGCCGCATAGGGCCCGGCACAGAGTTCCAACTTCAGCGTCGTGCTCAGCGGAATACGTACTGACAGTTGCACCGGTATGTCGATATACTGCGGCGTAGCTTCCTCGGAAACATAATTGTGTTCGTAATTATATCCTTTGTTGTTATATATGACGCCGCTGTTGAGATAGAGGTTATTGGATAGTCGGAAGTCGGCGGTCAGTCCGGCATGGAAGCTGGAGAGCGACTTCGTGTCGCCATCCTTGAAACTGGCCGAGGCCATGCTATAGCCAGCGGTCAACCCTAACACTACCGTCTGCTTTTCTTTTGCGGCCAGTTTTTTTGTCAGTGCCTCCTTTTTTTTTACTTTGGCCTGCTCCTTCTGCTGCTTGGCTATGCGCTTAGCTTCGTCGGCCTCAGCCTTCTTGGCTTTCTTAGCGGCCTTCCGGGCTTCCTTTTCTTCACGCCAGGCTTTCTTCTTGGCATTGTACTCTGATTCCAGGGCCGGCAACTCGAATGTCTGGCTCTGACCCCTGTTGACAGTCACCTGACGTGTATGGCTGATATATCCTTTACGTGACACTGTCAGCGTATGGTTGCCCGGCCGCAGTTGGTATGTTAAGGCCTTCTTCTTCTTGAAAGTGCCCAGAAGCCGGTTGTCTATATAGAGGTCTGCCTTGTCGGTAGGGCAGGCCATCGTCAGTGTGCCCACCTGTCCGGCAAGGTCAATATGCTGCACAGTGCCCTCATCATTGACAAACACGCTACCCTCTGCCTGGTTGTAGCCGTCGGCGGTGGCTACATAGTAGTAGCGGCCCCACGGCAGGGTCAGCGTGAGCATGCCGTCGGCCTTTGCCCTGTAGGTCTGGCGCGGCAGGTTGTCGCCCCAGAGCGTGACCTCGGCCGTGGAAGGGGTCACACTGATGCGCAGCGTGCCGTCGGGCACGTCGGGCTTGTCAGGCACGTTGGGCACCTGTATCTTGAGCTCATACACACGGTTGCTCTCCACGCTCTGTATGCCGTAGTCGCTGAAGGTGACGGTGAGCGGCAGGTTGTTCTTGAAGAAAAGCTTCATGCGCTTAGCGCCCTTGTAGATATACACCCACTTCTCCGGGCCGCGATTGACAACATCGCCAATACTGCTGCTCTCCTCGGTGAAATCGTCGAGCACCTGCACCTTCACCAGTGCACAGACATCGCCGTTGTTGTCCTTGCGCTGGTCGTCGGCAGCAATAAAACTGTTAGTGGCCACTTGCATACTCAGCACCTTAGGCTCTGCCTGTGTGGCTGTAGTGTTAGCCTGTGTGGCTTTTCTCCCTCGTCGCTGTGCCATCGTGCATGGAGCCACCATGCAGAGGGCCAGCAGTAGTGTTAAAAGTCTGATATTCATAGGTAGGAAATTAGTTTTTCTTGGGTATTTCAAAGTCGTGGATATTGATAACCTCGCCGTTGGCCATGGTGATGATTTTCTCGTCCTGCCAGGTGCGCACGTGGATGACGGGATCCTGACCTTCGCGGAACTCCCAGAGCAGGAACACCCAGCCGTCGTCGCTGTAGCGCTCCGACTCCCATTTCTGGCGGAGCGTCACGCCGTAGTAGTCGGGGTTGCGGGGATGGCGCATCACCTCGATGTCGCTGAAACTCACCTTGATATACTTGTTGTTGCGGAACACCTGCTTGAGGTTGTTCAGGTAGGCCGTCTTGTTTTGCTCCTTATAAACGACGTCAGGTCGCAGATGCGGACGGTCGCCCTGATAGTCGCGCTTCATCACCACCGTACCGGTAACGATGAGCGCGTCGTCATCGAAAATCTGCTGCAGGGCATTAATGTCTTTCTCATCGTAGTGGCTGCGGTAGTTCTCCACGAAGCCGAGGATAGTCTGCCGCCGGGCGAAGTCGAGCACATCGACGCCGTGACGCACCAACTTGTCGTACAACTGGTCGGAGGCTGCCATGACGACGCTGCCGATCTGTCCGTCGCGCGTCAGACGGATGGTCAGCGCACGCTCGCTCTCCTCGTCGTAGTCGGCCACCATAGGGTTGACACGGATGTAGATGTTGCGCACGACATAGCCCTCGCTCGACGTGATGCAACGTTCCACGATGTCGTCGTCCTCGCACATAAAGTGGAGATTCTCCCACAGACGCTCCAACGACCGCCGGCCGCCGGCCGCTATGTTGCAGCCGTCGAGGCGCAAGGGCCGCTCTTGGGCACAGGCCTCGTTGACCTCGTTGAGCAGAGTGGCAATGTTGGTCTCTATGCGCTGCCGGAGCGCTGCGTCGGTGAGTCCGCTACTAATGGTCACTTTGATAGACTGGGCAGAAACCCCCAGGCAGAGCATGCATAAGAGCAAGACTGTAAGTGTACGTTTCATGCTGTAAAATAGTTCTTATAGTTCTAACACGCCAATATGTATCACGAAGCTTTTGGCATTAAATTTCGACGCCTTGAAACCGTAGGTCACGCACCATCCTGCCGATATGAACAGCCTGTCGAACTTGACGCCTAACGACGGAATGAACGAAGCGCCCCACGTCGGTTTGCTGTCGCCTTCACCAGTTACTGAGAGGCACAGGGGAGCGTATAAAATAGCATTATCGCCGAGGGCAGTGTTGAAGTTAGGGCCAACGTGGAAGGCATATTCTTTCATAAACTTCTTGGTGCTCAAACTATAGATGCCGTCCCAGATCATCGACATGCCCACGCCACTCCCCAAACCGCCATGCAACTGTAGTCCTAACGAGCCTTTGTCAGCATAGTCGAAGAGGGCGGCATAGCCTATGCCGTAGGAGGTGGCACTGTTCCACCCCGCCGTGCCCGTAGGCTGTTGAGAGGCGTCTGACATATTAGTGCTGGTGCTATAGATATTGGCAATATTGCTGTCACCTTTCTTTGTAGTCGGCGTGCCGTTGCCTACCTTTGTATTACCTCCGCCATACACCTGAGCATGGATGGCAACAGTTGTCAGCGCGATGAGGGCTGTCAGTATAAGTTTCTTCATAGTCGCTTCTGTTTTTTTTAGTGATTATTATTTTCAGTCTTTGATATACCAGATGACGGCTACCATGTCTTCCGGGTAGTTGTCGAGCGAATCAGCGGCGCCGGTGGTAAGGTTGACACGGGTACCGCCGGCAGTGACCGGCGAGAGCAGGGTGATGATTTGCTGCGTGTTGAGGTCGAACACAATGAGGTCGAGCGAGCTGTTGTCCTCTACCTGGCTCAGTGGGCCGAACATGCGCACCTGGCCGTCGGCCATCAGGGCACGCAGGTAACGGTGTACACTCTGGAAATCCTTTTGCTCCATCAGCTTCTGCACAAACATGTCGGGCACGAACCGTTCAGGGGCAGGCACGGGTCTGGGCGTGGGGGAAGGCTGTGGGGTGGGAGTTATCGCCGTGTTGGCGGGTAAGTCGCTCTTCTTGACATAGGCAAAGTCGCGGGTAACGCCGCCACTGGTCATCACCAGATGTTTCACGTAGGGCGCCACTGCCTCGTATGTCAGTTCCTGGTCGGGAGTGCGTCCGTTGTTAACGCTCAGCAACACCCATTCTGTTGCTTTAACACGGGCTGTATCGGCATTCGAGTGGGCATACTGGTCGTAGAAGTAAATGTCGCTTTGCTTCTTGATGGTGTTGATCTTCTCTTTGATCACGCTCTGGCCGCAAACGGCATATACTGTGAGCACTGTCAGCAGAGATGTTGCAAGTAGTCTTTTCATTTGTTGGGCTTAATGTTTGAATTTCTCACCCGACTTCTTGTCGGGCAACTTACCATATAAGTGAGACTTGTCGATGGGAGGAATATAGAGGTAGACATCGGCCTTGGCCTGCGGCTGGAAGGCTGTCAACTGCTCTAAAGGCATACTGATGTTCAGCAGATGGTTATAGCCGCGGGCGGCATTGACCACAAAGAGGATACCATGAGCATAGCCGCCATTGACACCACTGCCGGCAAAAAAGAGCTTGCACCCCTCGCCGGTGAGGGTGGTCCGCAAACGGCTCATGGGTATAGACAGCTGGCGGCGGTGATAGCTGCTCAGGTGGAAATCCAACGTTAGCAGTACGTCGGCCACGGCACCATCGCCAGCCATCAACAGGTTGCCCAACGACTCCGCAGGATGCTCCCCGTCAATCACCACCACTGGAAGAATATCTTCCATCACCATGGTCTGCGCTACACCCCTAATGATGGTGTCCACCTGCTCGCGAACGGTCTGTAGCGTGTAATACACGTTCTGGTTCAGCTCTACAAGCATGTGATACTCTCCCTCCTTGACAAAGAGGCCGCCGGTGCCATAGACTTTCAGGTCGTCTTCGCTGATAAAGGAGGGCTGAGGCAACGCCGCCGGTCCATTGTTTTCTTCTAACAGCCTGACTAATTCGCGCTCCATGTTGCGGCGCGTATCGTTGCCTAACAGCTCGTAGTCGATGGGTACGCCCACACAGGCTATCTCGTTGCCGTGGTTAAACCAACTTACCACATAATACTTGTCGTCCTCGTTGCTGATGGAACATTCTGCCTGGCTGAGCTGGCTGCTGACCAGTGTATTCCAGCTGCCACGGCGGAAGACAACCTTACGCAGATGGAACTGGTTGGGGGTAATCTGATAGCGCCAGTTCAACGTAGCATACTCCAGGAAGTCGTAGACCGGCGACGGCATCAGCAGCCGCA
Source organism: uncultured Prevotellaceae bacterium (assembly GCA_946541745.1). Taxonomy (GTDB): domain Bacteria; phylum Bacteroidota; class Bacteroidia; order Bacteroidales; family Bacteroidaceae; genus Prevotella. The sequence goes on along the minus strand of CAMNJY010000032.1, from coordinate 10,202 downwards.
TGTCGGCATTGAACAGCGGTATGCCAATGTGTTCTATGGCAGCCATGGAATTGGTACGCACTACTACCGTCTGGCCGTCTTTGGCCTTCATCTCTCTGGCTTGGCCTGCCGGTAGTGGAGCGTCTTTTAGCTGTAGGCCGCACACGGCACATGCTTTCCGCATACGGTCGTTGCAGAAATCCTGTGCCATGGCGTCTGACACTGCTAAGTGTATGACGGTCAGGAGTATGACTCGTAGGGCTACTCTCATCATCAGATTAACGAACTCTTAACCGCATGCCAGGGCTGACGGTCATGGTTTTCAAATTATTCCACTGCACCAAGTCCTTCACCGTTACGCCATACTGGTTGGCAATCTTCGAGATGGTCTCACCCTGCTTTACGACATGATATTCATCTGGGCCGGGAACCGGGCCAGGACGATCTCCACCGAACTTTCCATACTTGAATCGCCATATCTGGTAACTGTTCTGGTTGTGTCCACGGTCAGAGGAGAAGTATATATAACCGTCACCATTGGCTTCGGTTGCCCAGTAAGGCTCACCGTCGAACGACTTGTTGAACGTCAGCTGCGTCAGTCCTGTACCGTCACGGTTGATAACCCACAGGTCGCGGTCCTGCTTGTCGGCCTTCATGCACTGGAATACAATCTGCTTGTCGTCAGGACTAAAGCAGGGACACTCTGCCAAGCCCATCTTGGCATCGGTCAGCTCGGTCTGATTTTTGCCGTTGACTTCCATCACCATCAGGCGTGCGCTCTTGCCGTCGGCAGTAAACTGCACAAAGGTGATATACTTACCATCGTGCGACAGCGACGGCATACGCCCGGAACACAGCAATGAACTCTGCTCGCTACGTAAATCCTGCTTCCATATTTGAGCATCTTTCAGCATGCCCTGAGCATAGACACGCTCATAGACGATAGTGTTGCCGTCGGCACTCAGACAGGGAAACCATTCTACGTCGTTCGGCGTATTGGTGATGCGGCGTATGGCAACGCCGTCGGCGGCATTGGTCATGTAGATGTCGGCTACCGACGACCCCTCCTGGCGGCCAGAGAAGGCTATCATGTTGGTCTTGGTGCAATACGAGGGCATCAGGTTGATATTGTTGCCGTTGGTCTTAGGGCTGATGGCCCTTGCGGTGGGATTCGACATGTGATAGATGTTACAATAGCCACGCGTATCGCGCACGTCAAAGAACAGGTCACGGCCCTGGTCGCCACCTTTAGGATGGCCGTATTGATTGTCTTCGTTGTCGGTGATGCGGTCCAGCGACTGAAGATTGTACTCTTCGGGAGAATAGTCGGCAAAACGCTGCGGTATGTTGGAGGTGCCGCAACTGCTCATACATAATGTAACAATACCAACAGCCAAAATCGGCTGAAAAAACTGTTGTCGATTGTTTGCGTTCATAGATGTTATTCAAGCCTAACTTATGTGAGGCAACACTTATATACAGGTAGAGCAACACCCAAACTCCTGCCACAAATACTACTTTATAGTTAAATCCCCTTATGATACAAAAAAGGCGCAGGTGCTGTTCTTCCGCCTACCCTGGGTCAACAGGCCTTCGCATTGCCCTTCCCACACAGGATAGACAACGCAGTTAGCCCACGCCAGTACGCTATAATATATAAATAGTATATATAAAACGTACCACGTAGACGTCTCGGTTGTCATCTGCCTGCTGTGGGATTCGAGGTTGCGAAGTTCGTTGACCACAACGACAGACGTTCGAAAACGTCTTCCTTATACATAAGACCGCCCGCCGCCCTATGGGCTAACTTACGGCGCGACAAAGGTAAAAAGAAAAATTCAAAACTCCAAAAAAAAAGTGTGTTTTTTCCCGTTCAGGCGAATTCTTTATGAAAATCCGCACAACTATACGAAAATATTCCGTAACTTTGCACCATGACACAGGAAGAACAGCAAAAAAAAGATGAAAAATACATGCTCCAGGCTTTGGACGAAGCCCGGCGCGCCTATGAGAAGGGCGAGATTCCCATTGGCTGCGTGGTGGTCACGCGCGACCGCGTGGTGGCCCGCTCCCATAATCTGACGGAGACGCTCTGCGACGTCACGGCCCACGCCGAGATGCAGGCCATCACCGCCGCGGCCAACACCCTGGGGGGCAAGTACCTGACTGACTGCACCCTCTACGTCACCGTGGAGCCCTGCCCCATGTGTGCCGGCGCCATAGGCTGGGCGCAGCTCTCGCGCGTGGTCTACGGCTGTCCCGACGAGAAGCGCGGCTACCGCGAGTATGCTCCTCGCGCCCTGCATCCCAAGACCGAAGTCACCGGCGGCACCCTCTGTGACGAGTGCCGCCAGCTGATGCAAGACTTCTTCCGAAGTCGGCGCTGAGGGTGATGCTTATTTTATGAATTTCTTGCCGTTGCTGATATAAATGCCCTTAGGCAGCTGGTTGAAGTCATGTCCGGCTTTAGTGCCGTCCAAATGGTAGATCTCGGCCTCATGTAGGTTCCTATGCAAGGTGGCTATGCCATCGGTGGCTGGCAAGGGCGTAATGGCCGGGGCGGGCAGGGGGGTGTCGTGCGTGATTTCCATAGGTAGTAAATAGGCGCGGAAAGGCATCACGATGTCTGTGATCTTCTCAAACTGAATGCCGTTGAGGTCAAGACGCCATACATTGCCCAGATTTTGTGTGTAGGTGGATGCGGCGAAGCGATAGTAGTCGCCGTTGACCATTGCGCGGGCATCGGTTCTCAGTTCGGCGTTGGAGCCGTAGAACGTCAGTTGGTGCCCGGTCAAGCTCACTGACGGTCCAAATGCCTCGCCAGGAACAGCTATGAGGTAGGGTGTGTAGGCTTCGAGAATATTGCTGCTTTCGTGAACAAAGTTAACGCGTTTTTCGCCGTCGCCGTTGAACCGTTCTATCCACAAGTTCTTGTCCACTTCGTCGGCATTGTGATACCAGTCGAGCGCAGTACCGTTCGACTCTATGCGACTGACCTCAAAGGGTAACATCAATGTACTCCAACCGCCAGTTCCGTCAGTGCCGTTGGCAAAAGTGCGACAATAGCTGATGTTGAGAGCTGTGAAGTCAATAGGCGGGTAGAAGTCGTAGCCGTCGGTGAGTATGATGTTGGTAGCGGTTGTGCCCTCTACTACGTTGTGGGTGACGCCGTCAGGGACGGTAGCCCCCTCGTCCATCAGATACAAGGTGTTTGGATTGGTGTTGGGGGTTATTAGCTTGACATCTTTCTGACCACGCAGGTCGACGGCTACAGCATCCTCAGGGATAGTAATCTCGGACGTGGCCTCGGCTGATGTGACTTCGTTGTTGATATTGTAAAGACGGTAGGCTGCAACAGGTGTATAGTAGGTGAAGATAGTGGTGTTGTCGTCGTAGCGTACATTGTTTCTTGTATATGAGACGGCAAAGCTGTACTGACTGCCCTTGATGAGATCGTCAGAATTTCTGATGACCTCTACGGTGGAGTGCGCAGGTACACGTTGGCGGAAAGGATATGTGGAGGATCTGGCCTCGTTGCCCTTCCATAGGTAGGTCCATAGGAAGATATTTCCCTCATAGTTGACATCGCTCTCATTAGTCAGGATGATTTTCACGGGGGTGGAGGTGCTTAGTATCTTGTTGCCAAAAGCATTGACAACCTCCATAGCAAGGGTCAGTTCCGCTGCGTCGGTCCACTTGTCGCCAGGGGTGACGATAATGGAGTCCTCACGCAGCACAACACCGCGATTGAACAGTCCTTGATAGACTTTGGCCAGTACGGGGCCTTCGTGTACAGGGGTGTGACCTATGGTGATGGTGACTGTCTGGCCGGCCTCTATGTCCTCGGTCGAGCCTCCCCACTTTTCGCCATACAGGATGTTATCTTCAGTCCACTGCATGTCGAAGGTGATTTCGCCGTGAAAGGCTGCTCCTCCCTTGTTTTTGACTACAATCGACACTGTCTCGGGCTCGCCTGCTTTGACGGCATCATGGGTGTAATTGACAGACTGCACCTCCAACGAGTAAGTAGGAGGTTCTACTATTGTCATTGAGACATTGTCATCTCGGATGGTAACCTCAATATAGCACGTCGACGACAGTTCGCAGGGCTTCCATTCGTCGGTGCCGGCCTCGCGGTAGATGCCTATGAGATGGTATGTGCCGGCGGGCAGACCAGCGCCGAAGTACACCGTCGACCACATGGTGACCTCAACGTTGTTGGCTATGTTGAAACTGTCGGCTGCCCATATAAAGTCTTTGACAGGTGTGCCGTTATTTCTGATAAGACGTACTCCGAAGTTGTAGTCATGAGAAGTACCCGTCTGGTTGGTGAATACAACAGATGGCGAAACGCAGAAGTCCTGCTCCATGTTCTCGCGGACAAAGCGGTTGAATCCGGTGTCGGCTATGTTCATACCCTTGACGCTCAATTCAACTGGCGCATCAGGAGTAATACCTGTGTCAGGCTGGATGCCGATGGCGGCCATCAGGCTCATGTTGAATCCGTCGGTTGTGCGAGTGCCGCCAGCCCCCTGCTTGTCTGGATTCAGAAGTGACAGTTTGAAGAATCCGTCGCTTTGGCCACCCCATCCCCAGTTGAAGTGGAAATAGTCATCTGTGTCGTAGCCATCGCAGATGAAGGCGTGGCCGCCACCAGTGGACTGCCCGCTGAGGAGTACTGGTCGCTGAGCCTGCAACTCATTGTATATTAATGTTATCCATTCAGCGTAGTTGTAGTTGTTGCGTGACACGTACTTGGCACCTTTATCGTAACCGAAATACTCTACCAGCATCTGGGGTATGTATCCGGCCCAGGTGCTGCTGCCACCGGCTGCTTTTTGGCCGTAGTTCATCTGAGTGGCAGTGCCGCAGTAGAGCATGAGTTTGGCCACTTCGGAACTGTTCTCGCCATTAGTGTATGTTGGGTATATGGCCTCCCAGTTGATAGATGATGCTGACAAACCTGGCATGTCCACTTGGCCCAGGCTGGCTGACTTGGATGTGTAGCTCGGTAACGACGGCAATTCGGACGTGGGGTAGCGGTGGTAATACATGAGTTGGGACATGGCCGTAGCCACGCAGCCTGTAGGTACGGGTTTCTTGTCGGTACCCTTAGGACATAGCTGGTTGTAAGGCGACTCCTGGTTCCATTGGGTTGTTAGCAGAGGAACTATTTTCCCATAGCTGACGGCATGCCAGCGGGCGTCTTCCTTATTGATGTCGTCTTGGGTGTTGACCGTAGTCAAATGTTCGCTGTAGCCCTGTATCCAGACGCGCAGATAGTTAGGCAGGTTGGACGGGTCCCAGACACCAGTGTCGCTGTAACCGATGATTTCGTTGGTACTTTCAGAACCACCAACGATGACGAAACCGTTGCTGTCTGCGATGTTGAAAACGTAGTAACCTGACGAGTTTCTCTCAGCAACGGTCAGCTGAGGGCGTGAAGCGCCGCGTGACATGGCTGTTTTGCTGCCTACAAACTCAATGGCTTTTGTAAAGGCTTCTTGCTCTGATAAATTTTCGGCCAAGGTCATCAAAGAAGTGAGGAGGCCGATGGTAATGAATAGTTGTCTCATGTTCTCTAAGGTGTTTGGGGGTAATAGCAATGATAACATAGCCTGATGGCTGTCAGAAGAAGTCTTCGCCGAAGTCCAGGTCGTTGGTGTCTGACGACGGGGTGTCGTCTTCCTCTTCCTCGGCGGGGGGGTCGTCGTCCTCCTCAGGCTGTTCTATGCCTTCAGGGATGTTGAGCAGGGGTTCGTCGCTGACGGGAAGCGGCTCGAAGGTTTTGGTGTAGAACGTGTCGTAATCGTTGTAGCTGAAGCGCGTGCCAAGGAGCGCCAGGTTGTGCTGGCTGATGATGATGGGACGGCAGTGGCGCAGCCAGGGGGCCATCGCAGCGTCGGCGCGTAGCTTGCGGGCATACTGAAGGGCCTCGTCGTAACTGAGGAACCCGCTGACAAGCATGCGGTGGAGGGCACCCTCCTGCTCTATCTGCAGGTCGAAGTTGCGCACCATGAAGTTGGTGAAATTATAGCGGGCCATCTCAAAGAGCAGCTGGTTCTCGGCGTTGAACGTTGTCGGTCCTGTCAATCCTTCTGCGGCCACCACCGGACGGTCAATGGTCAGAGAGTCAGGCTCGTAGGCCAGGATAAACAGGAAGTTGGTGTTGCGCTCGGCACTCAGCGTGTCGGTGACCGTGGAGTCGCTCTGCGTCAGGGTGATGTCGCGGCGCGACCAGACGTCGCCCAGGTCAAACTTGCCGCCATGCAGCTGGCGCCCCTCCTGTACGCCCTTGACAATCATGCCCGCCAGTTCGCTGACTTCGCTCTGCGGATATTTTTCTACTACTTGCTTCAGCAGTTCCACACAGCCGGTGCCGTCGCCCTCGTTCAGCTTGCTCAGTCCGCTGATGAAGAGGAACTTAGGCTGGTTGGCACCTAAGGGGAAACGTTCGATGGCCAGCGTGGTGTTGGCCTGTGCCTCCTGGTAGCGGTTGTCCTTGAAGGCATTGTAGGTGGCGGCGTAGAGCGAGTCCTCTATGTGTACGCCGAAGCGGGAGTTCTCAACGAAGTTAGGGTCAGAGAGCAGCACCGTCCACTGACTTTCGGGATAGTCGGCCTTCAGGTGGCTCAGACAGTTGTCGGCCAGTTCCTTGCGGCCCTGTATGGAGTAGAGCAGGAACAGGTGGTACCACGCCTCGTCCAACTGTGGGAAGTCGGCAAAGTTGTTGGTGAGTCTCAGCAGGTGCTTCTCGCTGAGGTTCAGGTTGCCCAGCTTGTCCTTGAAGATGATGCCGGCATGGAAGAGGCCATCCTTGATGATGTCGTTGGAGGCGGCTACTTGTTCTTCTGTGAAAGGTATCTGCGCCAGATAGTACTCACGGTTGTGGGGGTCGTTCTGCGCACTGTCGGTCTCTGCACTCTGCTTGTCGTTAGTCAGGCTGTCGGCAAGGGCCTCACCGCCGGCAAGGGCTGTGCTGTCAGGACTTTCAGCGTCCGACGGGGTGAGCAGGTTGACCACCGTCTGGTTCTGGCGGCGCCAGTTGTCCACGTTCTCACGCTTGCCCCACTGCCGCTGGAAGGCCTGCTTGCCCTGGTTGACGGCCATGGGGTTGTAGAAGTACCACTGGCCGTTGCCCTGTGTGGCAGTGCCGGGCGTGGGGCGCGCGGGCGTGTTGGTGCGGTTGCCGGTGGCACCACGCTGGGCCAGCTGCTTCTCCACCTCCGCCTCCTGGGCTTTCTCGCGCTCCTCCTTTTCCTTCTTCTTCAGTGCTTCTATGACGCGGTCGATGGCCTCGAGGCGCTCCTTCTCGGGCATCTTGGCCAGTTCCTGCAGCGAGTCCTGCAGGTGGATGGCCTCCGTGAAAGGCACCAGCTCGTCGAGCACTTTCGACCGATACGACAGTTCCTCGTAGTCTGGCCGCTCCTTGTCTAAAAGGCCGATGGCAGTGCCGTAGCAGCGCTGGGCATCGGCATACTTCTCCAAGTCCCAGTACAGGCCGCCGAGACGTAGCAGCAAGACTCCCTTCTCAATGCCGTTGCGGGTGGCCTTCTCGTTGCCTTTCTCATAGGCACCGATGGCCTGCAGGGTGTCCTTCTGCAGCAGGTAGATGTTGCCCATGGCGTAGTACACCTGGTCCAGGTAGTCCTTGTTGTTGTCATTGCGTGCCATGCGCTTCAGCCGGCTTATCATGCCCCGGCTGTTGCTGGCGGCCATCACCTCGGTCTGGGCTATACGGGCGTTGAACTCCAGTTCGTAGGGTGGGTTTTGGCGTACCACGTGCTTGTAGGCCTGGTAGGCTTCCTGCTCATGGCCTAAGGCTGCCTGAATCTGGCCCATGAGAAACCACTCGCGGGCCTTCTGGGTCTTGCGCTTCTCGTGCTTGATGACTTTCCGCAGGTAGGGTAGGGCACGCTCCAGTTCGCCGTTCTTGACGTAGTAGTTGGCGTAGGTGTAGTCCCATTCCCTGGCCGAGCGCGGGGGAATGGAGTCACGGCTCATGTTGCGGATGACGTCCTCGGCATCGTAGAGCCAGTCCAACTCGGTGTAGCATTTGGCGAGCCACGCCCTCGCTATGGCGTTCTGCAGTGGCTGCGTCTGGTAGAGGCGGCTCATGTATGAGAAGGTGGCGGCAGCCTCGTCAAAGGCGCCCTTCTGGAACTGGGCCTTGCCCATCAGCGCCCATGCCCGCCAGATGAAGGGGTTGTACTCCTTGCGCCCCAGCCACTCGCGGTCCTTGGCGGTCTTGCGCCGCGAACTGGTCCATTCTGGCTTGGCCTTGATGCTGTGCTGCTTGATGGCTTTTTCCATCTTCTCGATGGCGCGGTCAAACTGTCCGCTGCCTATCGTACGGCTCTGCTTGTTGCCCACCGTGTAGAGGGGCAGCAGTTCGGTATAGTTGTCCTTGTTGCCCTTCTCCTTTTCCAAGGAACCGTCGATGAAGGCTTGAGAACCATTATAATAGGTGTTATAACGCGCAGTGAAGGAATGCCAGAAGCGGCTCTTCGAAGTGTTGTTCTTCGTAGAGCATCCCACCGCCATGAGCATTAAGGCGGCAAGCGTTATTGCGAGGTATGCTGTTCGACGCATGATTTCTTTTTTTTCTCTTCCATCAGGCAGTGGAGCTGGCACGAACCGTCGTCGGCTGAGGTGCAGGTACTACAGTCGTGACCCACAACGATGTCGTCGTTGCCGCCTTGAAAGCGCGATGCCACGGCAGCCACAACACCCAGCGCCACAAGCGCTATCATACATAGAACGGCAAAACTCATAAATTATTTTGTTTCCGTTATCTTAAATCCTGTCTTTCGCAGTGTTTCCCAGAAGTGCGGATAAGACTTGCTCACCACCTGTGGTTCGTTGATGGTCACTGGCTGCTTCATGCTCACAGGGGCGAAGGCCAGCGCCATGCGGTGGTCGTCGTAGGTGTCGATGACGGCGTGTGTGCCAGCCGTGCCGGCAGGTGTCCTGGTGCCGTCCCACTTCAGCTCGCTGCCGTTGATGTCCGTCAGCACAAACCCCAGCTTGCCCATCTCGGTCTTTAGTGCCTCGATGCGGTCGGTCTCCTTGATCTTCAGGGTTGACAGACCGCGGAAGTGGAAGGGAATGCCCATCATGCAGCAGGTGACCACCAACGTCTGCGCCAAGTCGGGCGAGCCGGCAAAGTCGTAGTCCAGGCGTGGCACGTGGCGCCCGTTCTTCTTCAGTGTCACATACTGTAGCCGGCCGTCTTGCTTGGTTTCGAAGACAGTCTTTACGCCTAACAGGCTAAAGATGTACTTCACCACAGAGTCGCCCTGCTTGGAGCCGTCCATCAGCCCTGACAGTTGTACCGTCGCGTCACGGTCGGCCGACAGCGCCACCATTTCATACCAATAGCTGGCACCACTCCAGTCGTTCTCTATGAAGTAGTCGCGGCTCTGATACGGTTGGCCCTTCACGCAGATGGTGTCGCCGGCGCTCCACTCGGCATCGGCGCCAAATTCGCGCATCATCCACAGGGTCAAGTCAATGTACGGACGTGACATGATGTCGCCTGTCAGGCGCAGTTCCAGTCCTTTCTCCAATATCGGTGCTATCATCAGCAGCGCAGAGATGTACTGTGAGCTCACGTTGCCGGCAATCTCCAGCTGCCCGCCCTCCAGTTTGCGGCCGGTGATGCGCAGGGGCGGGACCCCCTCCTCACCTATATATTCTATATGGGCACCCAGTTTTCGAAGGGCGTCTACAAGTACCCCTATCGGGCGGTGCTTCATGCGCTCTGTGCCTGTCAGCGTGTGGGTGCCGCGCATCACGCTGAGGTAGGCCGTCATAAAACGCATGGCTGTGCCGCCGGCCTTTATGTCAATGACCTCTGGCATATAGCGCATGGCCTCTATGATGACGTTTGTGTCGTCGCAGTCGCTCAAGTTTTGAGGCAGCGTCCGTCCACCACTCAGGGCATAGATAATCAGTGCGCGATTCGATATGCTCTTGGAGGCAGGCAGTGAGATGTTTGCGTTCAGTTTTACTGGTGAATTGATGGTATATTGCATGGTTTTCTTCGTTTTTACGCCACAAAGTTACACTAAAATCAAAGAAAAACAAAAAAAGTTGCCATAAAATTTGCAAATGTCGAGAAAACTTTGTAATTTTGCACTCGCATTCGACAAACAAGGGTCGGTGCTAAGCAAAAGGATCGGGATTTAGCGCAGTTGGTAGCGCACACGTCTGGGGGGCGC
>CAMNJY010000031.1 GCA_946541745.1 uncultured Prevotellaceae bacterium | reverse complement strand
AGAACGTCGGCGTGAAGCATGCCAAGTGGGACCGCGAGGACGGCTACTTCGTGCCGCGCGACTGCTACAACTCGTACTTCTACGCCGTCGAGGACGAGTCGCTGACCATCGTTGACAAGTTCAAGCTGCACGGCCGCCCCTACATAGAGCACCTCACGGGGGGCTCGGCCCTCCACATGAACCTGGACGAGCACCTCTCGAAACAGCAGTATATGCAGCTGCTGAAGGTGGCCGCCAGGGAGGGCTGCAACTACTTCACGTTCAACATTCCCAACACGGTGTGCAACGACTGCGGATACATCGACAAACGCTATCTCAAGGAGTGCCCCCACTGCCACTCCAAGAATGTTGACTACATGACCCGCATTATCGGCTACCTGAAGCGCGTGAGCAACTTCTCGCAGCCCCGCCAGGAGGAGGCCGCCCGCCGATACTACGCCCATGCTTAAATACGTCAACACGGGCATCGTGTTCCAGGAGATACCCGACGAGGTGACGCTGGCCGTCAACATCTCGGGCTGTCCCTGCCGCTGTCCGGGCTGTCACAGCCGCTACCTGTGGGACGACATCGGACTGCCCTTAGGCACCGAGGCCATCGACGACTTCGTCGGCAAGTTCGGTGCCGACATTACCTGCATCGCCTTCATGGGGGGCGACGGCGACCCGAAGGGAGTCAACCTCCTGGCGCAATATATCCATGAGGTGTACCCGCTACTGAAAGTGGCGTGGTACACGGGGCGCATCCGTGTACCGGCCATCGTCAACAAGGCCGACTTTGACTACCTCAAAGTCGGCCCTTATATACGCCACTTGGGGCCGCTCAACCAGCCCACCACCAACCAGCGCCTCTACCGCAGACGCGACGACGGATTGTTTGACGACATCACTTACCGCTTCTGGCGTGAGTCAGGCCTTCAGGAACCCGCGACGCCGCGTCACGGCCTATAGCCTGGAGCCCTCCAGCAGTCTGGGGCAGAGGGCCGACAGGTTGCACTTGCCACACTTGGGACGCTGCGAGGTGCAGACGTAGCGGCCGTGGAGCAGCAGCCAGTGATGGGCACGGGGCACCAGAGGGGCGGGGATGTGCTTCATCAGCGTGCGCTCCACCTTGAGGGGTGTGTTGTCGCTACTGGGGACAAGCCCCAGGCGGTGGCTGACACGGTAGACATGGGTGTCGACGGCCATGGTGGACTGGCCGAAGGCCACGGCGCGGACGACGTTGGCCGTCTTGCGGCCCACGCCGGGCAGGTCGAGCAGCTGGTTCATATCGGCGGGCACCTCGCCGCCGTGGCGCTCCACCAGGGCGCGGGCCATGGCCACCAAGTGGCGGGCCTTGGCATTGGGGTACGACACACTGCCGATATACTCCAACAGGTCGTCGGGCTCCACCTGGGCCATGCTCCGCGCATCGGGCAGGTGGCTGAACAGCCCGGGTGTCACCTGGTTGATGCGCTTGTCGGTACACTGGGCACTCAGTATGGTGGCTACCAGGAGCTGGAACACGCTGCCAAACTCCAGTTCGGTGCTCACCTCGGGCATCTGGCGCTCGAAATAGTCAAGCACGGCTTTATAACGCTCTTCTCTTTTCATACAATATCTTAAAATTTATGCAAAGATACAAAATAATTATGAATTATGAATCATGAATTATGAATAATTTAGTAACTTTGCAGGCTGAATGAAAAAGCAGACGATGAAACTCAGTATAATAGGCTGCCTGCTGATGGCAGCAACGGCAACCGGCGCCTGGGCTCAGGGCGGCACGAAGTCGCCCTACAGCCAGTATGGCATAGGCATCCTGAGCGACCAGTCGCAGAGCGCCAGCCGCGGCATGAACGGCGTGGGGCTGGCCCTGCGCAACGGCAGTAATGTGAACACGCTCAACCCCGCCTCCTACTCAAGCGTGGACTCGCTGACCATGCTCTTCGACATGGGGCTGACGGGCCAGATGACCAATTTCAAGGAGGGCAGCGTCAGGCGCAACGTCTCGCTGGCCAGCTTTGAGTACGTGGTAGGCTCGTTCCGGGCGTGGAAGAATGTGGGTGTGACGTTCGGCGTACTGCCCTACAGCAATGTCGGCTACGACTACCAGACCGTCAGCCGCAGCACCCAGACGGGCACGCTGACCGAAAGCTACAGCGGCAGCGGCGGCCTGCACCAGCTGTTTCTCGGTGCCGGGTGGCGCGTGCTGCCACCCCTGAGCATAGGCTTCAACGCCTCCTACCTGTGGGGCAGCATCGACCGCACGGTGTCGCCCGTGTCGTCGGTAGCCTCCAACACGCTGACCAAGAAATACACGACCACCGTCAACAGCTACAAGCTGGACGTCGGACTGCAGTGGGAGCAGCCCATAGGCCGACAGGACCGTCTGACGATAGGCGCCGTGATGGGCATAGGCCACAACCTGAAGAACAATGCCGAGATGACCATCGTGAGCCAGAACTCCGTGTCGAGCATCAACGACACGACGCTCTTCCGCGTAGCCGACGCCCTGTCGCTGCCCATGTCGGTGGGCATAGGGGCTGCCTACACCCACAAGGGCAAGTTGACCGTGGCCGCCGACCTGACGCTCGACAAATGGGGCAGCAAGGATTTCCCCGTCTACCAGAACGGCGACTACAAGCTGCTGGGCGGCCAGCTGGAAGACCGCACGAAGGTGAACATCGGTCTGGACTACCTGCCCCACCCCGACCTGCAGGGCGGCAAGTACCTGGAGCACGTCCACTACCGCTTCGGCGTGGGCTATGCTACACCTTATTATAATATAAACGGGCAGAACGGCCCCAAGGAGCTGAGCGTCAGTGCCGGCATAGGGCTGCCCATTGTCAACGTCTGGAACAACCGGTCGGTGCTGAACATCAGCGGGCAGTGGATACGCAATGCCGCTGACGGTTTCATCACCGAGAACACCTTCCGCATCAATATCGGCATCACCTTCAACGAGCGATGGTTCATGAAGTGGAAAGTCAATTAAAGGCAAGAAGGTAAAAAAGTAAAAAAAGTAAAATAGTAAAATATGCCCTTTTACCTTTTTGCCCTTTTAGTTTTGCTCACCGCCTGCGGCGAGGAGGCTAAGGAGCATATAGCCCCAGCCATTCATGAGCGCGACTCGGTGTCGATGATGACCAGCTACGGCGTCAACACGCTGATCTCAGACTCTGGCGTCATCAAATACCGCATCGTCACCGAGCGGTGGGACGTCAACACCATCCGCCAGCCCAACCGGTGGGAGTTTATGAAGGGCGTGTTCTTCGAGCAGTTTGACGAGCAGTTCCACGTGCAGGCCTATATTCAGGCCGACACGGCGTGGTACTACGACAAGCTGAAGCTGTGGAAACTGAGGGGGCGCGTGCGCATCCGCAACAACAACGGCCTGCTCTACCGCAGTGAGGAGCTCTACTGGGACGGGCTGCGCCATGAGTTCTACTCCAACGTCTTCTCTCACGTCACCACCCCCGAGCGCACCCTCCAGGGTACCTATTTCCGCAGCGACGAGCGCATGACCCACTACACGGTGTCGAACTCGAAGGGGTCGTTCGTGCCCGAGCAGCAAACCGACGACAGCAGCGGCGCCCCCGCCGACACCACCCAGCAACAGGAGCAGGCACCCATGCGCCCCGCCGCACAGAAGCATGCCAAAACGGCATTTTGAATCAATATCGTGCATCATGCACCCTGCAATATGAACTATGAACTATGAAGTGATAGGACTTGTGGTCGCGATGGTGTTCTCCGCCTTCTTTTCGGGCATGGAGATAGCCTTTGTAAGCAGCAACCGCCTGCTGGCGGAGATGGACAAGGAGAAGAACGGACTCGCGCAACGGGCTATCAGCATCTTCTACCAGCACCCCAGCAACTTCGTGTCGACAATGCTGGTAGGCAACAACATTGCCCTGGTCATCTACGGCATACTCTTCGCCAACATCTTCGACAAGCTGCTGTTCAGCTCACTCAGTGACGGCATGCGGGTGACGGCCGACACACTGTTGTCGACCCTCGTAGTGCTCTTCACGGGCGAGTTTCTGCCCAAGACCATCTTCAAGTCCAACCCCAACGCCCTGCTGACATTCTTTGCCGTGCCGGCCTTCGTCTGCTACGTGGTGCTATACCCCATCTCGCGGTTTGCCACCCTGCTGTCGCGCGGGTTGCTGCGACTGGTAGGCGTCAAGATGGAGAAGGAGCACGGCGAGCGCGAGTTCACCCGCGTCGACCTTGACTACCTCGTGCAGTCGAGCATCGACAACGCTAAGAGCGAGGAGGACATCGACGAGGAGGTGAAGATATTCCAGAACGCCCTGGAGTTTACCGAGACCCGCGTGCGCGACTGCATGGTGCCCCGCACCGAGATCGACGCCGTGGAAGACACCTGCGACATAGAGCAGCTCAAGCAGGTGTTCATAGAGAGCGGCCACTCCAAGGTCATCGTCTACCACGACGACATCGACCACGTTGTGGGCTACATCCACTCGTCGGAAATGTTCCGCAACCCCGCCGACTGGCACAAGTCGATACGCCAGCTCAGCTTCGTGCCCGAGACCATGCAGGCCTCGCGCCTGATGAAGACGTTCATGCAGCAGCAGCGCTCACTGGCCATCGTCGTCGACGAGTTTGGCGGCACCAGCGGCCTGATAGCCCTTGAGGACATCGTTGAGGAAATCTTCGGTGATATAGAGGACGAGCACGACTCCAACCACTACGTGGCCAAGTCGCTGGGCGACAACGAGTACATGCTGTCGGCACGCCTGGAGATAGAGAAGGTGAACGAGATGTTCGGCCTCGACCTGCCGGAGAGCGACGAATACATGACCGTTGGCGGACTGATACTGCACGAATACCAGTCATTCCCCAAACTCAACGAAATCGTCAGCATAGGGCGCTATGAGTTCAAAATCGTCAAAAATACAGCGACAAAAATAGAGCTTGTGCGATTAAAAGTCGGTGAATGAGCGGTTTTTTGCAAAAAAATTTCGCCATGTCCGACATTTTTAGTAATTTTGCAGACTGATTGCGAAAACAGAGAAAGTAAGAACAAAAAAAATAACAAAAAACAATTAAAAAACAAAATGGCAGCAATTGGAAAAATCAGAAGCTGGGGACCGACACTTGTCATAGTCATCGGTCTCGCCCTTTTTGCATTCATTGCCGAGGAGATGTTCCGTTCTTGTGAAGCATCCAAGAACCAGCAGCGTCAGCAGGTCGGCGAAGTGTTAGGTGAGAAGATCAACTACCAGGAATTCCAGACCCTCATCGAGGAGTACCAGGAGGTCATCAAGATGACCCAGGGTCGCGACAACCTGAGCGAAGACGAGATGAACCAGGTGAAGGACCAGGTGTGGAACACGTTTGTGAACAACAAAATACTGGAGGCCGAGGCTAAGAAGCTGGGACTCACCGTCACCGACGAGGAAATGCAGAACATGCTGCGCGAGGGCACCAACCCCATGCTCATGCAGACACCGTTCGTCAACCAGCAGACAGGCCGTTTCGACGTCACCATGCTGACAAAGTTCCTCAACGACTATAAGAGCAACCAGAACACACAGCTCTCTGAGCAGTACAAGTCGATTTACAACTACTGGACCTTCATCGAGAAGACCCTCCGCCAGACGCTCCTGGGCCAGAAGTACCAGGCCCTGCTGTCGAACTGCCTGCTGTCGAACCCCGTCAGCGCCAAGGCTGCCTATGAGGGCCAGAGCCAGGAGAGCGACATCCTGCTGGCCGCCCTGCCCTACAGCAGCGTGAAGGACGACGAGGTGCAGGTGAGCGACGCCGACCTGAAGGCCAAGTACGACAAGGAGAAGGATATGTTCAAGCAGTTTATGGAGAGCCGCGACATCAAGTACGTGGACTTCCAGGTGACAGCCTCGCAGAGCGACCGCGACGCCCTGATGAAGACCATGCAGGAGGCCAGCCAGAAGCTGCAGAGCGGTGCCGCCGCTGCCGAGGTGGTGCGCAAGGCTCAGTCGCAGGTGCCCTACATCGGCCTGCCCGTGACGAAGAACGCCCTGTCGCGCGACATTGCCAACCGTGTAGACTCGATGGCCGTCGGCCAGACCACGGCTCCCTTCGAGACCACCGCCGACAATACGCTGAACGTGGTGAAGCTCATCAGCAAGCAGCAACTGCCCGACTCCGTGGAGTTCCGCATGATTCAGGTGGGTGGCGCCTCCATCGATGCCGCCCAGAAGACGGCTGACAGCATCTACACCGCCCTGAAGACCGGCGTACCCTTCGACTCCATCGCCAAGAAGTATGGCCAGACGGGCCAGAAGCAGTGGCTCACCTCTGCCCAGTACCAGAACGCCACCACCATCGACGCTGACTCCAAGGAGTACCTGATGGCGCTGAACACCATGGCCAGTGGCGAGCTGAAGAACCTGAAGATTTCACAGGGCAACCTCATCCTGCAGGTCACCGACCGCCGCGCCATGGTCACCAAGTACGACCTGGCTATCATCAAGCACACCATTGACTTCTCGAAGCAGACCTACAGCGACGCTTACAACAAGTTCAGCCAGTATGTCAGCGAGAATACCACCGTCGAGGCTTTGGAGAAGAATGCCGCCAAAGCTGGCTACACCGTCCGCGAGCGTAACGACGTGGTCAACTCTGAGCACTATGTGGCCGGCATCCGCGCCACCCGCGAGGCCATGAAGTGGATCTTTGAGGCCAACCCCGGACAGGTGAGCCCGCTCTACGAGTGCGGTTCCAACGACCACCTGCTCGTCATCGCCCTGACAAACATCCATCCCGCCGGCTATCGCGACCTGAACAGCGTGAAGGACGAGCTGAAGCAGCAGGTTATCCGCGACAAGAAGTTCGACATGCTGAAAGCTAAGCTCGCCGGTGTGAAGAGCATCGCCGACGCTCAGGCCAAGGGTGCCAAGGTTGACTCGGTGAAGCAGATTACGTTCTCGTCGCCCGCCTTTATCCAGGCCACCGGTTCGTCAGAGCCCGCCCTGGCCGGTGCCGTGGCTTCCACCAAGGCCGGTGAGTTCCATGCCCAGCCCGTCAAGGGTAACGGCGGTGCCTTCGTCTTCCAGGTGCTCAATACCAACAAGAGTCAGCAGGCTTTCAACGCCAAGGAGACCGAGACGCGCCTGAAGCAGCAGGCCATGCAGGCCGCCAGCCGCTTCCTGCAGGAGATGTATCAGAAGGCCGACATCGTTGACAACCGCTACCTCTTCTTCTAAAATTTAACTGACAACTACGAATTTCACGAATTATACGAACTTTCAAAGTTGCTGACTATCAGCACACTTTCAATACGTATAATTCGTGAAATTTGTAGTTTTATATAAGAAATCAGATATTCCCTTGACAGTCTCCTAAGAGAAGTCGACGAGGATGCGGAATACCTTGCCAGGGTTCTCGCTCCACCAGCGCATGGTGTCGAGAGCCTCGTCGGGGCGAATGACACGGGTGATGAGCCGGTCGACGATTTCAGGGTTCTGCAGCCGTTCCAGATAGTGGATGACCGCCCTGAAGTCCTGCGGCATGGCATTGCGCGAACCGCGGATGTCAAGCTCTTTCTGTACGAAGTACTTGGTCTCGAACGACACCTCAGCCTTGGCATAGCCTATGCACACTACCCTACCGGTGAAAGCCACCTCGTCGACGGCCATCTGGTAGGTGGGCGTACTACCCACAGCCTCGATGACCACGTCGGGGCCGAAGCCGCTGGTCATGTCGAGCAGCCGCCGGTGGACGTCCTCTGTGCGGGTGTTGATGGTGTAGGAGGCACCCATCTGGCGGGCCAGTGCCAGTTTGCTGTCGTCGATGTCGGCCGCCACGACGGTAGCGCCGCGCATGGCCGAACGGACGACGGCCCCCATGCCCACCATGCCGCAGCCGATGACCATGACCACGTCAATATCGGTAACCTGGGCACGGCTGACGGCGTGGAAGCCTACCGACATAGGCTCCACCAGCGCACACGTGCGGGGCGTCAACAGGCCGGCGGGAATGACTTTCTCCCACGGCAGGGTGATCAACTCGCGCATGGCACCGTTGCGCTGCACGCCGAGGGTCTCGTTGTGCTGGCAAGCGTTGACGCGCCCGTTGCGGCAGGAGGCACACTTGCCGCAGTTGGTATAGGGATTGCAGGTGACGGTCATGCCGGGCTTGAGCCCTTCAGGCACATGGCTGCCTACGGCCTCGATGACCGCGCCCACCTCGTGGCCGGGAATCACGGGGTCGAGGGCCATGGCGTTGCGGCCCATGAAGGTGTTGAGGTCGGAGCCGCAGAAGCCCACGTAGCACAACCGCAGCAGCACCTCCTCGGGGCCGGGTGCCTGCGGCTTTTCAATGTCGATAATGTCCAGCGTCTGGCTGTGACTGATTTGTATTGCTTTCATTCTGACATGTTTTTTATATAAGGTAATTCGGGTAAAGAGCCGAAGCCATAGAACCGCTCGGCATTGCCGCCCAGGAACAGGGCTTTGTCGCCGTCACTCAGTTCGGCCGACTTGCTTATGAAGTCATACGACATGCGATAGGTGATGGCGGTGATGGTGCGCGGATAGTCGGAGCCCCACATCAGGCGGTCCATACCTACCCACGAGGCGGCGTCGAGAATGCTGCGGACGGCAGAGGGAAAGGGGTAGAACTCGCTGTTGTACAGCCACGTGATGCCCCCCGACTCTATCATGACATGCTCGCCCTCGCGGGCCAGCATCACCTGACTGCGGAACGAGGGGGTGGTGACCATGCCGAAATGGCCGATGGCCACCCTGAGCTGCCGGCACTCCTGAATGACCTCACGCATCTGGCCTATCTGCGTCTCGTCGTCGGCCAGGCACATAGAGAGCACCATACCGCGCTGCTCCATCATCTTGAACATGGGCATGAGGCTGAGCAGCGACTCGTGTACACGGTGGCCGGGCACGGCTATGCCCCTCAGCCCGGCGTCGCTGACGGCACGGGCCTCGGCCTCGCTGAAAGCCATGCCCATGCAGAAGAAGCGGTCGGCATAGCGCCGCTGCACGTCGGCGAGGTAGTCGTTCTGGCAACCGTCAATCAGCTCCTGCACCACCACGGCCCCCGCCACCTGGGCGTAGTCCATGTTCGACAGGAACACCTCGGCGGAGTTCACGCCGTCCACCATGAAGGGCGGCAACATCTGCACCTCCTCGTCAAGGAAGATGCTGCGCCCGTTCTTCAGGCTCAGCACACGCCGCCCGTCGACCCACGTGTCCTGTTTCAGCCACAAATGGGAGTGGGCGTCAATCAACTTGTAACTCATCACTCACTACGTATTTTGCCAGGTTACGCGCTGCTGGTCGCCAATGATGTCTTTCACCTCGGCAACGAGTTGCCAGTCGGGCTCCTCATTGGCCCATTCTATGTTGCGCCGCACGTTGTCGGGATTGGCCGACGAGAAGAGGGTCGAGGCTATATGCGGGTTGCTGACAGCATACTGCACCGCCAGTTTCTCTATAGGATAGCCTTTCTCCTGACAATAGAGGGCGGCCTTCTGACAGGCTTTCACCAAGGATTTCGGTGCCGGATGCCACTGGGGGACACCGCGCACAGAGAGCAGGCCCATAGACAACGGCGAGGCGTTGACGATGCCCACGCCGCGGTGCTCAAAGAGGCCCACATAGTCTACCAGCGCATCGTCGCACAGGCAGAAATGACAGAAGTTGAGCACACTCTCCACCACGCCGGCCTCAGCATGTTCCACCACCCAGCGCAGGTTTTCCAACTGCAGGTCGGTGATGCCTACATGACGCACGATGCCCTTGCTGCGCAACTCCACCAGGGCCGGCAGGGTTTCATCGACCACCTTCTGCAGACCGCCCGGCAGGGCTGCCTGGAACTCTATGTCGTGGACGTTGATAAGGTCGATGTAGTCAACCCCCAGGCGCTCCATGCTCTCGTAGACGCTGTCGGTGACACGGCGGGCGGAGTAGTCCCAGGTGTTGTGACCATCCTCGCCGTAGCGCCCCACCTTGGTACTGAGGTAGTAGGCCTCGCGGGGTATGTGCTTCAAGGCCTGGCCCAGGACGGTCTCTGCCTTGTAATAGCCATAGTAGGGACTGACGTCGATAAAATTGATGCCGCCCTCAATGGCTGTCTCCACGGCGCTGATGCTCTCGTTGAGGCGTGTGTCACGAAAGACGCTGCCCAGCGACGAGGCGCCGAAACTGATGTGGGAAATCTTCATTCCCATCTTTCCTAATTCTGTATATCTCATAGTTTTCCTGATAGGTAATTTCAGGCTACAAAGATACAAACTTTCACGCGATTAACAGCCATTGCGACATCGATTTTCTACAAACAGCAACTATCTTGCAACAAACACGAAAAAAAACTGGCACTGCCCAGCGGCAATACCAGCTTGAGAGGGGGTTACAGATGAATCAGCGGTGCGGTGGTCAGAACTTCGCCATCTTGATAGCCACCACTGCACACTCGTCGCCCTTGTTGCCGAGCCGTCCGCCGGCACGGTCGCGGGCCTGCTGCAGGTCGTTGGTGGTCAGCAGTCCATAGATGACCGGTATGTTGTTGGTAGCGTTCAGACGGGCTATGCCCTGGGTGACACCCTGACAGATGTAGTCGAAGTGGGGTGTTTCGCCACGAATGACTGAGCCTAAGACGATGACAGCGTCGTAACCGTCGTTGAGCGTCATCTGGTGGGCACCGTAAATAAGCTCGAACGACCCCGGAACAGTCTTCACATGGATGTTCTCAGGCAGTGCGCCGTGCTTTTCGAGGGTCGTTACGCAGCCTTGCAGCAGGGCATTGGTAATCTCAGGGTTCCACTCCGCCACGACGATACCGAAAATCATGTTCGACGCGTCGGGCACCTTTGCGCTGTTATACTCAGAGAGATTCTTTGTTGCCATTTACTTAGCACTTACACGCTCTATGTAGGCGTCTATGGTTTGGTAGGCCATGGAGTTGAAGTACTTGTCCTTGACAGTCTGGTAGAGCTTCAGGGCCTCGGCCGGCTTGTTCTGGCTCTCCAGGATTTCGCCAGCCTGGATGAGGAATGTCGGCGACAGCGAGTTGTTGTCGGCAGCCTCGGCAGCGGCTTTCAGCGTGCTGACGGCCTTGTCGAGCTGGTTCAGGTGGGCATAGGCATTGCCTAAGGCACCGAGGGCTGCAGGCGAAATCATCTGGTCGCCCTTGTCGTCAAACTTCTCCAGGTAGTTGGCAGCCTCCTGCCATTTGTCCATCTGGGCGTAGCACACGCCGGCATAGAGGTTGGCCAGGTTGCCGGCGTCGCCACCAAGGTCGGCGGCCAGCTTGGCAAAGCCCACGAAGCCAGTGCTGTCGCCATTGAGTGCCTTGTCAAACTGCTCGTTGGCAAAGTACTCCTGACCCTTGGCCAGCGACGTGCTGGCTTTCTGGGCGGCAGGCACTGCAAAATAGTTGTGGTAAATGATGCCGGCAGCGGCGAGCACCACCAATGCCACGACAACACCGATAAACTGTTTCTGATACTTGAGGAGCAAGGCCTCATGTTTTCCGAGCGTCTCCTCTACGGGAGCCTGAGCGCTCTGCTGATTGTTTTGTTTTGCCATTATTTTTTTGTTCTTTTTATTGATTCGCCAAAATTGCGCCGCAAAGTTACAAAGAATTTATGAATTATGGATTATTTATTAGTTTTTTTTTCGTTTTTAGACAATAAAATCGTAAATTTGCAGCGTGATTCTTGAAAAACTGTCGCTTATCAATTATAAGAACATCGCGGAGACGACGTTAGCACTGTCACCAAAGATGAACTGCTTCATAGGGCGCAACGGAGCCGGCAAGACCAACGTGCTCGATGCGGTCTACTTCCTGTCGTTCTGCCACTCGGCCTCCAATCCCGTTGACTCACAGGTCATACGCCACGGCCAGGAGTTCCTCATGCTGGAGGGGACTTACAGTGCCGTTGGCCCACTTGCTCCTGACCAACAGCCAGCAGCCAACAGCCAGCCGCTGCTCATCTCCTGCGGCATGAAGCGGGGCCAGAAGAAGCACTTCAAGCGCAACAAGAAGGAATACAAGCGGCTGTCGGAACACATCGGCCTGATACCCATCGTCATGGTGTCGCCCGATGACAACACGCTCATAGCTGGCGGCAGCGAGGAGCGCCGACGCCTGATGGACGTCACCATAGCCCAGACCAGCCACCAGTACATGGACGCCCTAAGCCGGTACAACAAGGCCCTCATGCAGCGCAACACGCTGCTGAAGCAGGACGCGGAGCCCGACCCAGACATTATCAGCCTCTTTGAGGAGCAGATGGCCGACACCGGCACCTTCATCTATCAGCAGCGGGCAGCCTTCGCCGAGCGGCTGACGCCCTTGTTCCGGCACTATTACGAGCGCATTTCGGGCGGTTGCGAGCAGGTGTCGCTCAACTATGTAAGCCACTGCCAGCGGGGGCCGCTGCTCGACGTCATACAGCGCGACCGCTGGAAAGACCGCGCCATAGGCTACTCGCTACACGGCATACACCGCGACGACCTGGAAATCATGCTCGACGGGCACCTCATGAGGCGTGAAGGGTCGCAGGGCCAGCAGAAAACGTTTGTCATCAGCCTGAAGTTGGCACAGTTTGAACTGCTGAAGCAGGCGCTGAACAACACGCCCATCCTGCTGCTGGACGACATCTTCGACAAGTTAGACTCCAACCGCGTGGAGCAGATTGTAAGCCTGGTTTCCGGCGATGCCTTTGGCCAGATTTTCATCACCGACACCAACCGCGAGCACTTGGACAAGATTCTCTCTGCCACGTCGCACGACTACAAAATCTTCGTTGTGAGCGAAGGGGAGGTCGGAAATTGAGAAAAATGTAAAAATGTAATAATTGGAGATTGCCAAATCGTAAATAAATAATAAATTGTAAACAGCAAATAGTAAATAGAAAAAAGGTGTTCAGAAGAGATGTCAAGGAACTGAAGGACCTGATACTGCGCAACCTGCGCCAGCAAGGGTTAGAGACGCCGCTGCTACAGAAGCGGCTCATGGAAGCGTGGCCGGCGGTGGCCGGCGAAGCCGTCAGCCGCTACACGCTGAACACCTATATCATCAACCAGACGCTCTACGTCCGCCTGTCGGTGCCCGCCCTGAGGGCCGACCTCTCCATGCGCCGCCATGAGTTTGTACAGCGCCTGAACGAATATGTCGGCAATCAGGTGATTGCCGACATACGGTTCTGCTAAGCGCGGGCTACCATGCTGTTGCGCCCGTGGGTAGCCCTGTAGTCATAAGCCACCTTCTGGTCTTTCTGCTCGGTTTTCTGCTCCGGCTCCGGGAACGACTTGCCCTCCCTGAACACGCGGAGCGTCTCG
The DNA here is from genome assembly GCA_946541745.1 of uncultured Prevotellaceae bacterium. GTDB lineage: Bacteria > Bacteroidota > Bacteroidia > Bacteroidales > Bacteroidaceae > Prevotella. Next base: position 6,438 of record CAMNJY010000031.1, on the reverse strand, counting down.
CGGATAGCCGGGTCGTCGTCGTTGAGGTACTCTGTCCAGGCTTCCTCGTCGAGCACGTTGTAGATAAGGCGGCTGTTGATGTAGCGCTCCAACAGCTGACGGCTCTTCTGGATCATCAGGTTGCGGCGCTTCAGCCCGTTCTTCTCGGCATACTGCACAAAGAGCTCTACGGTGTTCAGCTTCTTGAGGTAGGCCAGCAGTTCTTTCTTTGTAGTGTATTTTGACAGCTGCTGGCGGTTGTCGTCCACATATTCGTAGGCGAACTGCAGAATGAGTCCCGACATGGAAGCCTCCTTATAATAAGAGGTGACGCCCAGCGTGTCCTCGCCGACAAAGATGTCGGGCGTAATGCCGCCCCCGCCGTAGACCACACGGCCGTTGGAGGTGTGATATTCCGGTCCCTCGTGCTTGATGCTGTCGCCGGTGAAGAACTCGCCGTGCTGATAACGGTTCAGCAGGTCCTCCTCGTAGTTGCGGTCAGCCCCACTGGTGTAGGGCTTCTGTATGCAGCGCCCGGAGGGGCTGTAGTAGCGGGCTATGGTCAGGCGTATCATAGAGCCGTCGTGCAGCGAGATAGGCTGCTGTACCAGGCCCTTGCCGAAGCTGCGCCGCCCGATGATAGTGCCGCGGTCGTTGTCCTGGATGGCACCGGCAAAAATCTCGCTGGCCGAGGCCGACGCCTCGTCAATGAGCACCACCAAGGGCAAACGCTGGTAGGAGCCGCGACCGTCGCTGCGATACTCCTGACGCTGCGAGCGGCGCCCCTCAGTGTAGACGATGAGCTTGCCGCGCGAGAGAAACTCGTTGGCCATCTGGACGGCGGAGCCCAGGTAGCCGCCGGTATTGCCGCGCAGGTCGATGACCAGGTTCTCGAAGTCCTCCTGTCCCAAACGGGCCAGGGCGATGAGCAGCTCCGGGTAGGTCTTGTCGCCAAAATTCTTAATCTTGATGTAGCCAGTATGGTCGTCAAGCATGTAGGAGGCGGTGACGCTCTTCATGGGTATCTCGCCACGGGTGACGGTGTACTGGCGCACGGTCTTCTCCTTGCCGCGCACCACGCCTATCTGCACCTTGGTGTCCTTGTCGCCCTTCAGGCGGTGCATGGCCTCCTCGTTGGTGACCTTCTTGCCGACGAAGGGCTCGCCGTCTATCTCCACTATCTTGTCGCCCGCCAGCAGCCCGGCACGCTCGGAAGGCCCGTTGGAAATGACATTCTGCACGTGGATGGTGTCCTTGCGGATGGTGAACTCTATGCCCACGCCGAAGAACGAACCCTTCAGGTCGTCGTTGGCCTGCTGCACGTCCTTCTGCGAGATGTAGACTGAGTGGGGGTCCAGTTCCGAGAGAATGGTAGGCATGGCCTTCTCCACAAGGTCGTTCACGTTGACCGTGTCCACATACTGGTCGTCTACAATGTGCAGCAGGTCGTTCAGCTTGTTGCTGCCCGAGTTGATGATGCTCAGCCTGTTGCCCGAGAAGCGGTTGGCGAAGAACGTGCCGATGAAGATACCAATGACGACACTCACGGCCAGCCACACGGGCATGAATCGATTTTTCCTGTTCACCTCTTTTATTTACGATTTAACGATTTACTATTTACTATTTATTTACGATTTTACGATTTCAATTTTCAATCTTCAGTTTACGGCCTATTCATCTCCCAAGTAGACAAGCTCAATGCCGGCCCGGCGGAGCAGGTCGATGCCGTCGGTCAGCCGGTATTTCTCGCCATAGACCACGCGGCGGATGCCGGCCTGGATAATGAGCTTGGCACACTCTATGCACGGCGAAGCAGTGATGTAGATGGTAGCCCCGTCACTGTTGTTCGACGAGCGGGCCAGCTTCGTGATAGCGTTAGCCTCAGCGTGCAGCACGTAGGGTTTCGACACGTTGTTCTCGTCCTCGCACACGTTCTCAAACCCTGTCGGCGTGCCGTTGTAGCCGTCGCTGATGATCATCTTGTCTTTTACCACCAGCGCCCCCACCTGCCGCCGTTGGCAGTAGGAGTTCTCAGCCCAGATGCGGGCCATGCGCAGGTAGCGTCCGTCCAGTTTCAGCTGCTTGTCGTCCATTGTCTGTCTATGCTTCCTTATTTCGCAGATGCAAAGTTACGCCTTTTCTCTGAAATAGCGAAATATTTTTTTATTTTTTATTGTTTGCCCTGATGCCGTTGCGCCTGAGCAGGGCCTCAATGGTGGGTTCGCCGCCACGGAATCGCTTGTAGAGGGTCATGGGGTTCTCCGTGCCCCCTTTGCTGAGGATGTTGTCGCGGAACGACTGGGCCGTCTTCCGGTCAAAGATGCCGTGGCGCTTGAATACGGCGAAGGCGTCGGCATCGAGCACCTCGGCCCACTTGTAGCTGTAGTAGCCGGCCGCGTAGCCACCCGCCATGATGTGGCTGAACTGGGTGGTCATGCAGGTGTCCTGACGCTGCTGGCCCAGGATGGCTTTCTTCCAGGCCTCCTTCTCAAAGGGTATGATGTCGGCGTCGAACTCGTCTTTCTGTGTGTAGTAGGCCATGTCCAACAGTCCGAAACTGACCTGCCGCAGACAGGCGGTGGCGCACATGAAGTTGCGGCTGCGCACAATGCGGCGTATCAGCTCGTCGGGCAGCGGCTCGCCGGTCTCATAGTGGAAGGCGAAGGTCTGCAGGAAGCCTTTCTCCGTGGCAAAGTTCTCCATGAACTGCGAGGGCAGCTCTACGAAGTCCCACCACACGTTGGTGCCCGATAGACTCTCGAAGCGGGTGTTGGCAAACATGCCGTGCAGGGAGTGGCCAAACTCGTGGAGGAAGGTCTCCACCTCGCCGAGGGTCAGCAGGGCGGGCTTGCCGTCGGTGGGCTTGGTCAGGTTCATCACCACCGACACGTGGGGGCGGACGTTTTCTGTTTTGTCGTTCTCCACCTTCCAGCACTGCCCCTGGTATTCGGTCATCCACGCCCCACCCTGCTTGCCTTTGCGCGGATGGAAATCGGCATAGAACACGGCGAGGTAGGAGCCGTCGCGGTCGAACACCTCGTAGGCCTTCACATCGGGGTGGTAGACGGGTATCGACTTGTTCTCCTTGAAGGTGATGCCATAGAGGCGGTTGGCCAGTCCGAAGACACCGCTGATAACCTTGTCTAACTGGAAGTATGGCCGCAGCATCTCCGCGTCGATGTTGAACTTCTTCATCTGCAGCTTGTGGCTGTAGTAGGCTGTGTCCCAGGGCTGCATCCGGGGTTCGGCTTCGCTCCCCGTTCCATGCACCTCGCTCCTCGTTCCTCGCTCCTCGCCCCTCGAAAACTCCCGCTGCAGCTCCTCGCGCTCCTTCACGGCCGTAGGCTTATAGGCGTCGATGAGGTCGTTCAGGAGGCGGTAGACGCTGCGCACGTTGCCGGCCATGCGGCGGCGCAGCACGTAGTCGGCGTATGTCTTATAGCCTAACAGCTGGGCTATCTCGCGGCGCAGGTTGATCAGGCGCTTGCAGACGCCGAGGTTGTTCTCGCTGTTGTCATTGATGCACAGCGTGTTGCGGGCCATGTACATCTGCCGGCGCAGTTCACGCTGGGTGGAATAGGTCATGAAGGGCTGGTACGACGGATAGTCGAGGGTAAACACCCACCCCTGCAGTTCGCGCTCACGGGCAGCCTGGGCAGCGGCCTCGCGGGCCGTCGGCGGCAGCCCGTCCAGCTGAGCCTCGTCCGTCAGGTGCAGGGTGTAGGCTTTCTGCTCCTTCAGCAGGTTCTGCTGGAACTGTAGCCCCAGTACGGAGGCCTCCTCGGTCAGTGCCCGCAGCCGGGCCTTGCCCTCGGCGTCGAGGAGGGCACCGCTGCGCACGAATCCGTCGTAGCACGTGTCGAGGAGCATCTTCTCCTCAGGGGTCAGCCGCCGGTGGTGACGGTGAACGTACTTGATACGTTCAAACAGCCGCTCGTTCAGCCGTATGTCGTTGGCATGCTTGGTCAGTATGGGGCTCATCTTCTGCGCCAGTGCGTCCATGTCGTCGTTGGTCTCGGCCGACAGCAGGTTGAAGAACACCGACGACGTGCGCGACAGCAGGTCGTAATAGTCGTCCTTGTCGTCATCCACGTTGATGATGGTGTTATCGAAGGTGGGCTTATCGGGGTTGTTGATGATTTTCTCTATCTGTTCGTCGTCGCGGCGTATGCCTTCCATGAAGGCCTCCTCGAAGTCCTCCAGGCGTATGCGGTCGAACGGTGCCGTGTTGTGCGGCGTGTTGTAAGGTTCAAAGAAGGGGTTCTTTCTCTGGCTCTCTTGGTTCATGTCGTGTCATGCTTTTTAAAACAGTTTGCAAAGTTACGAAAAAAGCCTGACAGCAGAAAACAATTTATGAAGATTAACAAAAATGATGATGCCGACGATACAGCCGAGTGCGTTGTGAATCACGTCATCGGTCTCGCAGAATCCGCGCATCAGGAGGAGTTGCAGCAGTTCCACCACCGCCGACAGGGCCACGCCCGCCGTCAAAGGCCACCACCAGCGGCGGCTCCTCATCACCACTGCCAGCAGGAACCCCACGGGCAAGAAGACCGCCACGTTTGTCACATTCTCCTCTATCAGCACCCGTGAGCCGCCGGCTATGGCGCCATAGCTCCACAGCGGAGTCAGTATCCACTCATGGCGACCTGTCGCAGGACGCATGAACACCGTGAAGTGGAGCAGCAGGGCCGCATACTCCACCAGCAGCACCAAGGCCGTCCACCGCAGTCCCCGTCTGACGCCCAGCCACGCCGTCAGCCCCACTGCCGACACTGCCAGCACCGCCAGCCCCCACCAGTACACCCCGTGAGGTATATAGAGCACATACCAGGTGATATAGTCGTCAATACTCATAGCGGCTGCAAAGTTACGAAAAAAGTGTGACAGCAAGAAACAATTTTACTGATACATCTTTCTCTTTGCGACCATGACGCATTCCCACTTCAACAATTTAGCGTTTCATTTCATCTACAAAATGCGAAACTGTACACATCCAATATATTGATTTCCAAGTACTTGTTTTGTTTTCAGCATAAAACGCCCCGTTTGAAAAAAGTTAATTACAAACTTGCATGTTGCATCATTTTTTCCTAATTTTGCATTCGAATCTAACAAATAATTAAATGATGAAACATAAAATCTTTTTACCTTTACTCTCCGTCGTGTTCATAGCCTGTTCGACAAAGAATGTGCTGATGACTACCAATGAAGCTGCCAGTTATTTTGACCAACTCGGACAGAAATATCACGTCAGCGTGAGATTAGACAGAGAAAAATTGGAGCAAAAGCCGCTCCCTGCTGCGCAAAAGAGCAGTCTTGACAGTCTTGTTTACTCCGTGTCTCGGATGGCTACCCAGAAGCCAAGTCCGGTGGTTGCCACCAATATTGGTACATTTTATGCTAACAAGGAATTGTCAAAGGAGGCGTATGAATACACGCTGCATAAAACAGACTCCCTAAAGCATGAGAGGCCAACGTCAGGTACAGGAGGGCTTGTGGAAATTGATTTTTTCGACCACTATAAACTGAACTGCCACTCAACGTTTATGCAACTTGATAAGCAGGAAAGGCTATTGATTGCATGGGATGTCTTCGTGGTGGACACGTTGACCAATGACACGATTCACGCGGACATCGTCGACAGCCGTTTCTCCGTTCTTAGTAATCCGCCATTCATGGCCATTACAAGTGTCGATTTCAGGTTCCAAGACCAACTCTATTCCGTCTACAGCGTGTACGACCATCGTGCTAAAGACAAGCTAAATGACTCACAGACCCTAAAATGTTACAAAATTGAATAACTGATGAAAATTAATCGATATTTGATATTCACTTGGATTTTAGCTTGCCCATCATGTACAAAGGTCGTTGAGAAACCTTTCACACGCTTGGCGGACTATTACACAGGCGACTCACTAAAAACAGTAGCAATTAAGTATCTGGAAGAATCCGTTCAATATCATTACGGTGTACCACGTCATATTATTCTGAGTTTTGTGCCATTTTGTACTATCAATGCTTGAAAGGCCGATAAATAAAGTAATTCTGAAGTTTTTCCTGTCTAAAGATTGATAGTACAAATGTTCTACCATTCCATTGAGAACAATTCTTGGAAATTCTTTGTTTCATTAGGAACCGGTCATTATCCCATTGATAGTACAAAACAATTAAAAACTCGCATTGATAATTTTCTATCCAATTTTCTTATAATTTTGAGGCCACTGGCCGACCAAACAATAGAGGTGCTGAGTAGATACCCTGATTGAGCGGGTGAAGCGTTGCGCTCGTGTCTCTAATGGCGTAAGACGCCAGTTTCTACTTCAGGAAATGTTTGAAAACACCCTTCACTGTCACTTTCAGTTATTAATATATTGTGTTTCAGTATTTTAACGACTAAAATTGAGGTGACAGTACTGTCACTTGCTGTCACTTCTGCAGTGTTTTCCCTGTCCATCG
>CAMNJY010000030.1 GCA_946541745.1 uncultured Prevotellaceae bacterium | reverse complement strand
CCATCTGTTAAATTCGTTAAGTTAACTCACACTAAATCCAGTAGAACCAAAAAAAATAAATCCACGTTTCGGAGTGTCAGCGATAGAACTGACGGTTGAGCTTGCCGTTAGGGGTGCGCTCAATGTGATTCACCTTCTGGTAAACCATCGGCACCTTGTAGCGCTCCAGGAGGTGAGCAAGGTGACGGGCCAGGCCGCGCTTGTCAAGTTCGGCATCGCCGGCCATGACCACGAGCAGCTTGAGGGCCGGGCCCGTAATAGCGTGGGGGGTGGCGATGCAGATGCAGTCGCTGACGGCAGGCCACAGCAGGGCGGCATCCTCAACCTCAGAGGGGGCTACCTTGTAGCCGCCGATGTTGATGACATCGCCCTGCCGGCCCTCGATGTGCAGTCTGCCCTCGGCGTCGATGTGTCCGAGATCGGTCATGACCACAGTGCCATGGCTGAGTACCGAGGCCGTCAACTGCGGGTCACCGACGTAGCCGCTCATCAGCGTGTCGCCCTGGCAGGCTATGCGGCCCTCAGCGGTGATGGCCACGCGGGAGTGGGGCAGGGGGCGCCCCAGGCAGCCCGCCGTGCAGTGTCCGTCGTTGAAGTTATAGGTGCTGATGATGCCCGTTTCCGTAGATGCGTATGTATTATACAAGCGCGTATGGGGCAGCAACCGGCACAGCAGCAACATGTCGGCATGCGCCAGCGGTGCTCCTCCGAACTCGATGAAATCGAACTTTTCCGCATACTGTGCAAGTCTTTCAGGGGCAAACCGCAACAACATGCGCACGGTGGCCGGCACAAAGAAGGTGGCCAGCTTTGGCGCCTGGTAGTCGAGAGCCTCGAAGAAACGGTTCATGTCGCTCATGCCGTCGATGATGATGAGTGTTGCGCCGACCATGATGACGGGGAACAGTTTGGACAGGCTGCCTATATGGTTAAGCGGACCGTTGACGATGAATGTCAGCTCATGAGTAAACCCCTGCCCCGCTATCAGGTTGAGACCGTCGGCAACAATGGTGCGGTGGCTCACCATCACCCCCTTTGACCGCCCGGTGGTGCCGGTGGTGTGGAGCACGTCTGCAATGTCTTCTGGCAGGATGTGACGTGACAGATTTTCGGCCATTTCATCGAACAACTCCTGCGGCATGTCTTTCTCTAAGGGTGCCGCTATGGCTCCCGCCAGATGGATGGCGAGATAAGTGACGATGAAATCGGTGGTTTGCGATGCCCTGAACGGCACTACACGCCCCTTCTGTACGATGAAATCGGCCGAACGCGCTACGGCCCGCTCATGGAGCTGACGATAAGAGCACGTCTCTGCCCCACAGACCACAGCGGTCTTGTCGGGGTAGAGACGTGCGTCCTCTCTGAGGTAGTCTTCGAGGGTTGTCATAGCTGTTGCAACTTGCGTTCCACCAGGGCCACAATGCTGTCAATCGACTTGAGGTTGCGGGGGGTGGCGTCGGTAGCGTCGAGCCGTATGCCATACTTATCGCTGAGAGCCATCAGTATGGCGGTGACATCGAGCGAACTAAGGCCGGCAAACAGGAAGTCGGCGTCAAAGTCTACCAGTGGCAGCAGGTCTTCCAGCAATGCCCTTATTTCTTCTTTCAATTGCTTCAATTGTTATACTCCTGCCAAGCCTTGATCTGGATATCCTCCTGACGCATGGCGGTGAAGGCCTCGATAAAGGCCTTGGCCAGGCGGACGTTGGTCATCAATGGAATGTTGTGGTCAATGGCCCCGCGGCGAATGCGGTAGCCGTTGGTCAGCTCGCGCTTGGTGTGGTTCTTGGGCACGTTGACGATGAGGTCGAACTTGTGCTCGGCTATCATGTCCATGACGTTGTTGTCGCCGTCTTCATCGGGCCAGTTCACGGCCGTAGCCTTCACGCCGTTGTCGTTTAAGAACTTGGCGGTGCCCGCAGTGGCATAGACCTCGAAGCCTTTCTTCACCAGCTCCTGGGCCGGTTCCAGAAGGCTTACCTTGCCCTTGGCTGCTCCCGAGGAGATAAGTACCGACTTCTTTGGCAGACGATAACCCGTTGCTATCAGTGCATTTAGCAGTGCTTCGTTCAAGCTGTCGCCCAAGCAGCCGACCTCACCCGTAGAACTCATGTCGACACCCAGCACGGGGTCAGCATTCTGCAGGCGGGCAAACGAGAACTGTGAAGCCTTCACGCCGATGCGGTCAATGTCGAACTCGCTCTTGTCGGGCTTTTCGTAGGGTGCGTCAAGCATGATCTTGGTAGCCGTCTCGATGAAGTTGCGCTTCAGTATCTTTGATACGAAGGGGAACGAGCGCGAGGCGCGCAGGTTGCACTCTATGACCTTCACCTCGCGGTTTTTGGCCAGGAACTGTATGTTGAAGGGGCCCGATATGTTGAGCTCCTTGGCTATCTTGCGGCTGATGTTCTTGATCTGGCGGATGGTGGAGTAGTAGATGTGCTGGGCGGGGAACACCATCGTGGCGTCGCCGGAGTGTACGCCGGCATACTCTATATGTTCAGAAATGGCGTATTCCACCACTTCGCCCTTGTCGGCCACGGCGTCGAACTCAATCTCCTTGGTGTCGGTCATGAACTTCGAGATGACTACGGGGAACTCCTTCGACACCTCGGTGGCCATGTTGAGGAAGCGGTGCAGCTCCTCGTCGTCGTAGCAGACGTTCATGGCAGCGCCTGAGAGCACGTAGCTGGGGCGCACCAGGACGGGATAGCCTACGTGGTTGACAAATTCCTTCACGTCGTCGAAGCTCGTCAGTGCGCGCCAGGCGGGCTGGTCGATGCCCAGTTTGTCGAGCATGGCCGAGAACTTGTCACGGTTCTCCGCGCGGTCAATGTTGACGGGGCTGGTACCTAAGACGGGTACCCCCTGACGGTAGAGCTTCATGGCGAGGTTGTTGGGTATCTGTCCGCCCACCGAGACGATGACACCTCGCGGCGACTCCAGGTCGATAACGTCAAGCACACGCTCCAGCGACAGTTCGTCAAAGTAGAGGCGGTCGCACATGTCGTAGTCGGTAGACACAGTCTCGGGGTTGTAGTTGATCATGATAGACTTGTAGCCCAGCTTGCGCGCCGTGTTAATGGCGTTCACCGAACACCAGTCGAACTCTACGCTGGAGCCGATGCGGTAAGCGCCTGACCCCAGTACTATGACTGATTTCTCGTGGGCGTAGTAGCTGATGTCGTGCTTGGGCTTATAGCTTGTAGAGAGTTTCAGGCTGGTCTCTATAAAGTTCTTAGCCTTATCTATAGCCGTGGTAAACTCGTCCTGGAAGGCGGGCGTGTGCGTGTACGTAAAATAGAGGTAGTTGGTCAGCTCGGGGTGCTCGGAGGCCACGGTGGGTATGCGCTTCACGGAGGGCACTATGCCGCGCTCCTTGCGATACTGGCGCACGGCCAGGTTCTCCTTCTCCATATTGCCCTGCTTGGGCTTCAGCACGAAGCGGGCTATCTGGAAGTCGCTGAACCCGCAGCGCTTCACCTCTAAAAGGAAAGCGTCAGGCAAATCCTCTAACTTGTTGTACTGCTGCAACTCATGCTTCAAGTCGACGATGTGCTTCAGACGCTCCAGGAACCACACGTCAATCTTCGTCAATTCCTCAATGCGCTCTACGGTGTAGCCTTCCTCCAAAGCCTGGGCGATGGCAAAGATGCGCAAGTCGGTGGGGTTGGCCAGCTCTTCGTCAAGGTTTTCAAACTTGGTGTGATCGTTGCCTACGAAGCCGTGCATGCCCTGGCCTATCATGCGCAAGCCCTTCTGGATCATCTCCTCGAAAGAGCGGCCTATGGACATGATTTCGCCTACCGACTTCATGCTGGAGCCTATGAGGCGGCTCACACCGGCAAACTTCGTCAGGTCCCAACGGGGTATCTTGCAAATCATGTAGTCAAGGCTGGGTGCGACGTAGGCCGACGACGTAGTGCCCATCTCGCCTATCTGATCGAGCGTATAGCCGAGAGCTATCTTGGCAGCCACGAAGGCGAGGGGATAACCCGTTGCCTTAGAGGCCAATGCCGACGAGCGTGAAAGTCGTGCGTTAATCTCGATGATGCGGTAGTCGTTGGTCACGGCGTTGAAGGCAAACTGGATGTTGCACTCGCCGACGATGCCGAGGTGCTTCACGCAGCGGATAGTGATGTCCTGCAACATCTTGACCTGCTCTTCCTTCAGCGAACAGGTGGGAGCCACCACTATCGACTCGCCGGTGTGGATACCCAGCGGGTCGAAGTTCTCCATCGAGGCCACGGTGAAGCAACGGTCGTTGGCGTCGCGGATGCACTCAAACTCTATCTCCTTCCAGCCCTTCAGCGACTCCTCGACGAGGATTTGCGGGGCGAAGGTGAAGGCCGACTCTGCCAGCTCCGTGAAAGCCTGCTCATCAGGGCAGATGCCGGAGCCGAGACCGCCGAGGGCGTAGGCCGAGCGAATCATGATGGGGAAGCCTATCTCGCGGGCGGCCTTCAGCGCGTCGTCCATGTTCTCGACGGCATGGCTGACGGGCACTTTCAGGCTGACTTCGCCCAGTTTCTTGACAAAGAGGTCGCGGTCTTCGGTGTTCATGATGGCTTCCACGCTGGTGCCGAGCACTTCTACGCCGTACTCCTTGAGCACGCCTTTCTGATAGAGTTCCGTACCGCAGTTCAGTGCCGTCTGGCCGCCGAAGGCCAGCAGGATGCCGTCGGGGCGCTCCTTCTTGATAATCTCGGTGACGAAGTAGGGGGTTACCGGCTGGAAGTAAACCTTGTCGGCAATGCCCTCCGATGTCTGGATGGTAGCGATGTTGGGATTCACTAACACCGAGGAGATACCCTCCTCGCGCAATGCCTTCAGTGCCTGCGAGCCGCTGTAGTCAAACTCGCCTGCCTGTCCGATTTTCAGGGCACCCGAACCGAGTACCAGGACTTTCTTTAGTTGCTTCTTCATTATGGTTGTTTTTGTTAGGGTTTTCAAAAATCCGTGCAAAGGTACGAAGATTTTCTGAATATGCAAAATATAAAATGTGAATTTTGCGGAAACCAACTTATTTTGCTCGCGCGCGTATGATTGACTATCAGAAGCGTCTGGCGTGCTTCGCGTGCCTCGTGTCCATAGCTGCGGTTGGCAGGTGGACGCGAGGCACGCGAGGCACGCGTGATGGCATGTTTCGCATTCTACACTGCTAATACAGGCTGATGAGACAAATAGAGAAGTAACGTTATGGCGGCCTGTTGGCGCGACGGTCGACGGCACCGTCAAACCCTGCCAAATAGGTATGGAGTAGTCCCTTTTGAGTGAAAGGGAGTCCCTTTTGAGCGAAAGGCAGTCCCTTTTGAGCGAAAGGGAGTCCCTTTTGGAAATTCGAAGTGTGAATTTATAAAATGTGGGTAAGTTCGGAAAGCCGTCAGTCTTAAATTTTATTTATATATTTGGTGATGTCAGAAAATATGTGTACCTTTGCACATCAAAATTGAAAAAGCTTTAAACATAGTATAAGAAAATGAGCAAGAGATTTGCCGAGTACAACGGCTTGAACCTGACAAAGGTCAACGAGGACGTGCTGCAGATGTGGCGCGAGAAGAACGTGTTCGAGCGCACTGTTGAGGAGCGCGAGGGTGCCCCCCAGTTCGTGTTTTTCGAGGGTCCCCCCTCGGCCAACGGCCACCCTGGCATTCACCATGTCCTGGCGCGCACCATCAAGGACGTGTTCAACCGCTACAAGACCATGCAGGGCAAGCAAGTGAAGCGCAAGGCCGGATGGGACACCCACGGGCTGCCCGTAGAACTTGGCGTGGAAAAGGAACTCGGCATCACCAAGGCCGACATTGACAATAAGGACAGCGAGAAGTACATCTCGACCGAGGACTACAACCGCAAGTGCCGCGAGAATGTGATGATGTACACCCAGGAGTGGCGCGAGCTGACCGAGAAGATGGGCTATTTCGTCGACCTGGACCATCCTTACATCACTTATGACAATAAGTATATTGAGACCCTGTGGTGGCTGCTGCGCCAGCTGTATGACAAGGGCCTGCTCTACAAGGGCTACACCATACAGCCTTACTCTCCGGCAGCCGGCACCGGTCTGTCGAGCCACGAGTTGAACCAGCCCGGCTGCTACCGCGATGTGAAGGACACCACCTGCACCGCACTGTTCCGCATGAAGAACCCCAAGCCGGAGATGACAGGGTGGGGTACACCTTATTTTATGGCCTGGACAACCACGCCGTGGACGCTGGCCGCCAACTCTGCTCTCTGCGTAGGCCCTAAGATAGACTATGTGGCCGTGGAGACCTACAACCCCTACAGCGGCGACAAAATCACCGTCGTGCTGGCTGAAGCCCGTCTGAACGCCTATCTGCCTGCTGAGGGCAACATCACCGACGGGGGGGAGATGCCTGAATACAAGAAGGGCGAGAAGTTTGTACCCTATCGCATTGTGGGCCACTATAAAGGTACCGACCTCGTTGGCATGGAATACGAGCAGCTGATGCCCGCCATACAGCCCATGGGCGATGCCTTCCGGGTGATTCCCGGCGACTATGTGACCACTGAGGACGGTGCCGGCATCGTCCACATAGCTCCCAACTTTGGTGCCGACGACGCCTTTGTGGCCAAGAAAGCCGGCATCTGCCCCATCGTCTTGATAGACAAGAAGGGCCAGGAGCGCCCCGTGGTTGACTTGCAGGGCAAGTATTTCAATATAGAGGATCTTGACGAGTCGTTCGTCGAGCGCTATGTTAACGTGGCCGAGTGGCAGAAGTTTGCCGGTCGCTACGTGAAAAACGCCTACGACGAAACCCTGACCGACAAGGACGAGACACTGGACATCAGCATCTGCATGGACCTGAAGGCCCAGAACAAGGTGTTCAAGATAGAAAAACACGTACACAACTATCCCCACTGCTGGCGCACGGACAAACCGGTGCTCTATTATCCGTTGGACTCGTGGTTTATCCGCTCAACGGCCAAGAAAGAGCGCATGGTAGAACTTAACAAGACCATCAACTGGCAGCCCGAGTCAACGGGTACGGGCCGGTTTGGCAACTGGCTGGAGAACCTGAACGACTGGAACCTCTCGCGCTCGCGCTTCTGGGGCACCCCCCTGCCGATATGGCGCGACGAGGACGGCAAGTGCGAGAAGTGCATAGGCTCGATAGAGGAATTATACGATGAAATCGAGAAATCCGTGGCTGCCGGCATCATGCACGACAACCCGCTGAAGCAGAAAGGCTTCGTGCCTGGCGACATGAGCCAGGAGAACTATGACCGCATAGACCTGCACCGTCCCTACGTGGACAATATCATATTGGTAAGCGACGAGGGCAAACCCATGAAGCGCGAAACCGACCTCATTGACGTGTGGTTTGATTCAGGCTCCATGCCCTATGCTCAGATACACTATCCGTTTGAAAACCGTGAATTGATCGACAATCGTGAGGCCTTCCCCGCCGATTTTATCAACGAGGGCGTCGATCAGACCCGTGGATGGTTCTTCACGCTGCATGCCATCGCTACGATGATTTTCGACTCCGTGGCCTTTAAAAACGTGATTTCATCGGGGCTTGTGCTCGATGCCAAGGGCAACAAGATGTCGAAGCATGTAGGCAATGTGGTCAATCCGTTTGATATGATCGGGAAATACGGGTCTGATGCCGTGCGTTTCTATATGCTCACCAACTCCGAGCCGTGGGACAACCTGAAGTTTGACCCGGAGGGGGTTGATGAGGTGCGCCGCAAGTTTTTCGGCACTTTATATAATACCTACAGTTTCTTTGCCCTCTATGCCAACGTTGACGGCTACGTGCCCAATGGCACTGAGACATTAGATAACAAGAAGACCGAGATAGACCTCTGGATTCTCTCTTGCCTGAACACGCTGGTGGAGGGCGTCATACGTGAACTTAACAACTACGACCCCACAAGGGCAGCACGTCTGATAGACAAGTTCGTGTGCGACGACCTCTCCAACTGGTATGTCCGTCTGAACCGCAAACGCTTCTGGGGCAAGGATATGAGCGAGGACAAGAGGGCCGCCTATGACACCCTCTACCTCTGTCTTGTAACCGTGGCAAGGCTTCTGGCACCCTTTGCACCCTTCTACGCCGACCGGCTCTACAAGGATCTCGGTGGCAAGCTTGACAGCGTCCATCTGGACATCTTCCCCAATGTAGGCGAGTCAGACCATGACCTGGAGTCCCGCATGGCGATGGCACAGAAGATCACCTCGATGGTGCTCGCCCTGCGCCGCAAGGTGAACATCAAGGTGCGCCAGCCGCTGCAGGCCATCATGATTCCCGCCAGCGACGAGCAGCGCAAGCACATTGAGGCTGTCAAGGACTTGATAATGAGCGAGGTGAACGTGAAAGAACTTAAATTCGTTGAGGGTCAAGGCGTTCTGGTCAAGAAGGTGAAGTGTAACTTCAGGACAATGGGCAAGAAGTTTGGCAAACTCATGAAGGCCGTTGCCGCTGCCGTCGACCAGCTTTCACAGGATCAGATAGCCGAGCTTGAAACCAACGGCTCCATCGGCATCACCGCCGACGGACAGCAGCTGACTCTGGAAGCCCAGGACGTAGACATCATCAGCGAGGACATTCCCGGATGGCTCGTGGCCAACGAAGGGGCGCTGACGGTGGCCCTCGAGGTAGAGCTGACCGACGAGCTGCGCCAGGAAGGTATGGCACGCGAGGTCATCAACCGTGTGCAGAACCTGCGTAAAGACGGCGGACTGGAAATCACCGACCGTATACATATTACTATTACGCCCAACGAAGAGGTGCAGAGCGCCGTTGAGACCTTTGGCGACTACATTAAGACGCAGGTTTTGGCCGATTCCATCGAGTTTTCGGCCAATGATGGTACGGAGGTGGAATTTGACGATTTCAAACTAAACATCAAGATAACCAAAAACTAATAATTATGGCAACAGAAAAAACACGCTACAGTGATGAGGAACTCGAGGAGTTTCGCACCATTATTAATGAGAAGTTAGCACTGGCTAAGCGCGATTACGACCAGATGATGGCCGTTATCACCAATCAGGACTCCAACGACGTTGACGACACCTCGCCCACGTACAAGGCGTTGGAAGAAGGTTCGGCTACCCAGTCTAAAGAGGAAATCATCACGATGGCCGCCCGTCAGCAGAAATTCATTCAGGGTCTGAAGGCTGCCCTTGTCCGTATTGAAAACAAAACCTACGGTATTGATCGCCTGACGGGTAAGCTTATACCCAAGGAGCGGCTGAAGGCAGTGCCCCACGCTACGCTCTCGGTAGAGTCGAAAATGAAGAGCAGCAAGAAGTGAAGCAGGCCCTACGATTTTACACTGGCGGCTGGATAGCGGTTGTCATCGTGGTCGCCGCCATCGTGATTGACCAGGCTATCAAGGTCTGGGTCAAGACCAACATGACGCTCCACGAGAGTATCAGGGTCTTTGACTGGTTCTACATTTCCTTCATCGAGAACAACGGTATGGCCTACGGCATGCAGATAGGCTCTAAGCTGGCACTGTCGCTGTTCCGCGTGGTGGCCATCGGCTTTCTGGCCTATTATCTGTGGTTGCAAGTCAGGAATCGGGCCCGTACGGGCTACATTGTTTGCCTCGCTATGGTGCTGGCAGGGGCTGTCGGCAACCTTATCGACTGTATGTTCTACGGCCTGGTGTTCAATGGCTCCAGCGAGGCTTACACCAGCTACTTTGTAGAGTTCGGCACTGGTTATGCCCCGTTTCTCATGGGCAAGGTGGTCGACATGTTCTATTTCCCGCTCATTGTCACTACGTGGCCGGAGTGGGTGCCCGTATGGGGTGGCGACGAGTTCATCTTTTTCAGCCCGGTGTTCAACTATGCCGATGCCAACATTACCGTCGGCGTGATTCTGCTGTTGCTGTTCTATCGAAAGGAAATCAGCCAAATCAGCTTGAAGCGTGAGTAGACACCTTATATATGTGGTGGCCGGGATGCTGAGCATGGCCTCGTGTCGTCCAGGAGTTCCTTCGGGCTATATCCAGCCTGATGACATGGAGGATTTGCTCCACGATTACCACATTGCCCAGGCCATGGCCATAGATAACGGGCGTGGTGAGGGTGACGGCTCTTATGAACAGACGCTCTACTTTGCTGCCGTACTCGAGAAGCATGGCGTAACGAAGGCCAAGTTCGACTCGTCGCTGACCTACTACTATAAGCGTGCCGACCGTTTCAGCGAGATGTACCAGCGGGTGGCCAAGCGGCTCGGCGAGGAAGCTATGGAACTGGGGGCTTCGGAGGGTGAAGTCAGCCGATACACCAAATATAACGCCACGGGCGACACTGCCGATGTGTGGACGGGCCGCCTCTCGGTGATGCTTGTGCCATACGCCCCCTACAACCGCATGGACTTCGTGCAGAAGGCCGATACTTCGTTCCGCAAGGGCGATGCTTTTATGTTCGTGGTCAACACCGATTTTCTGTATCAGAACGGAGCGCGCAACGGGCATGCATGCGTGGCCGTCAAGTATGACAACGACACCATCGTCAGCCGTCATATCAGCCTCACGGCATCTGGGCAGAGTGAGCTGCGCATACCTGAACTTCGTGACCGCACGGCTACAGAGATACGCGGCTACATCTATCTGGCGCCTGAGAAAGAAGTGACAACCACACTCAAGCTGATGGCTATCAAGGATATACAACTTGTTAAGTTTCGCAAGCAGAAAACCGACGCACCCATCGCCGGGGACTCTGCACGCATCAATAGAATACTACCTGTAGAGACTTCTAAATCAAAAGCATTATGAATCTGAAAATCCGACTTTCATTGATGAACTTCCTGGAGTTTGCCGTCTGGGGAGCTTATCTCACCTGTATGGGAAACTATCTGGGCGTTGCCGGCCTGGGCGACCAGATTTCGTGGTTCTATGCCATTCAGGGCATCGTGTCCATATTCATGCCAACCATCATGGGCATTGTGGCCGACAAGTATATACAGCCCCAGCGGCTGCTTGGCCTCTGTCACCTCGTGGCAGGTACAGCCATGCTCTGCTGCTGGTGGATGGGCTATTCGGCAGGATTTGGCAACGAACTGCCGGAAAAGGGCGGTTTCATCGCTATGTACACCCTCAGCGTGGCCTTTTTCATGCCAACCATCGCTCTGTCGAACACGGCGGCTTTCACTATCCTCAAGAACAACGGCTATGATACCGTGAGGGATTTTCCGCCCATCCGAGTGCTCGGCACGGTAGGTTTCATTGCTACGATGTGGTTTGTCAACTGTGCGGTGTGGGACGACGGTGGCTTTTCGTTCACTCTGGGCGAGAATGCCCACAAGTTTCAGTACACCTATATGCAGTTTTGGGTGTCGGGCGTGTTGAGCCTGCTGCTGTGTATCTACTGCTATCTGGGGTTGCCGGAGTGCAAGTTGGAAAAGAAACCATCGGCCTCGCTTGCCGAGACTTTCGGTTTGAATGCCTTCAAGCTGTTCAAATCGCGCCAGATGGCCTTGTTCTTCCTGTTCTCGGCCCTTCTTGGTATGTCGCTGCAGGTGACCAACGGCTATGCCGGACCCTTTATTACCAGTTTCAAGGGAGCGGCCGATGAAACCATAGCCAACTCGTTTGCTGCCAACAATGCCACGCTGCTGACATCCATCTCGCAGGTCAGCGAGGCTCTTTGCATCCTCATGATACCCTTCTTCCTGAGGCGCTATGGCATTAAGACTGTCATGCTCATGTCTATGTTTGCATGGGTGTTCCGTTTCGGTCTTTTCGGCGTGGGCAATCCTGCCATGCCGGGCGTGTTGTTGTTCATACTTTCGTGCATTGTCTACGGTGTGGCCTTCGATTTCTTCAACGTCTCTGGTGGCATCTTTGTCGACCAGGTGTGTGAACCGTCGGTGAAAGCATCCGCTCAGGGACTGTTCATGCTGATGACCAATGGCCTTGGAGCCACCATCGGTACGCTGGTCGCAGGCGAAATAGTCAATCACTATTGTACCTGGCAAGACGGCTATTTGGTGGGCGACTGGCAGACCTGCTGGTTCATCTTTGCCGGTTTTGCACTTGTGGTGGGGGTGGCTTTTGCCATCGTTTTCAATCCCGAGAAGAAATCGTAGTATCAACCGCTTCAATCTTTACAGGCCGCTATGGACCGGGTACAACTGTTCTTCAAGGATGCGTCAGAGATTGCGGGAAGCGATGGATTCTCGGTCATCCGTCTGGTGGACGGCGCTCAGCAGTGCGCCCTCTGCGTCATCTGCGACCGTTATGTCACTGAGCAGATCAGACTGCGGCTGAAGTGCGTTGAGGTTTGGCCGAACATGCTGCCCGAAGTACTGCTTGCCTTGATGGGCGACGATGCCCGCACTCTGGAGCTGATGGTTCACGATGTTGTCGACGGGCAATATCGCGTCACGCTGACCTGCCAGGCCCGCCACCATGTGAAGTCTATACGCATGAGCGAGGCCGTGCTGCTGAACGTCATCTCCAATACACCTCTTTACATAGACGGAGGGTTGATGCAGCGTCAGAGCGTGCCCTATGTTTTTAACAGCTCGTCGTTCCCTATACCTATCAACTCGCTCTCGACGGAGCGACTCAACAAGGAGCTTCAGCGAGCTGTCGATGCCGAAGACTACGAGTTGGCCTCGCAAATACATGCCGAAATTCTAAAGCGTACGAAGCCATGAAGGAAACACATTATTTCTACGTACCTCAGGCCCGTCAGCTGACAGCGTTGCCTGCCGAGGAGGCTGCTCATGCGGTCAGGGTGCTGCGTATGGCTGAAGGCGATGAAATGGTACTCATGGACGGTCAGGGGACATTCTATCGCGCCGTGGTGACACTGGCCTCGAATCATCATTGCGCCTACCGGATTACCGAGCAGATGGCGCAGCCTCACCTCTGGCAGGGTAAGATTCACCTGGCCATAGCTCCCACCAAACTGAACGACCGCATGGAGTGGATGGCTGAGAAAGCTGTCGAAGTGGGACTTGATCAGCTGACGTTCCTGAACTGCCAGTTCTCGGAGCGTCGCTGTCTGAAGACCGAGCGCATCAGGAAGATTGTGGTGGCTGCCGTCAAGCAGAGCCGCAAGGCCTATATGCCGGTAGTGGACGAGTTGACCCCCTTCAGCCGCTTCGTAGAGTGTCATAGCGATGGCCACCGGTATATAGCCCACTGTTACGACGAAGTGCCGCGAACCAATCTGTTCAATCACCTTTCTACACTTGATGTTGGCGATGATGCGTTGGTGATGATAGGTCCTGAGGGTGATTTCAGCATCGATGAGGTGCGCGCGGCCGTCAATGCCGGTTTCGTCTCCGTAGACTTAGGCCCCAGCCGACTGCGTACAGAGACAGCTGGACTGGCGGCTGTCATGATGATGCAGCTGGCCAAGCAGCGACATTGATAGTCACACGTTTTAATTTTACAGAAGCAAAATGAAAAAAATACTCTTACTCTTTGGCCTTATGGCCATTACTACTCTGGTTACTTTGGCCGATACACCGCAGATGAAAAACCTCTTTGTGGCAATGCCTGACTCGCTAATGCCCTATTTGAGCCGCAATAGCCGCCTCGATTTCATTGACTTCATGGATTCTAAAATGAAGGCCGAAGTGACCAATGAACTGGGCGGCAAAAGCATGATGACGGCCCTGGCCGATGATTCCATCAGCATCACGATGAACGAAACGTGTAGTGTTGACCTGCTGCTGCTCAATACCAAGGAGCCGGTAGACAGCTGCCCGAAGGTCATAGCGCTGGTGCGTACCCTTCATATCGAGGGCGATATGGTGGAATCGGAAGTGGAATTCTATAGTACCAAATGGGTTAGACTCGATGGTCATCCTCCCTTGGCCACCGATGACGAGCGGCGTTTGTCAAATCATGTCCATACGTCAAATATTCTTAAAAAGATATCTGGAAAGATTAACAAATAATAAATAATATCTTTTGATAAGGGAAAATTGATGAAAGTATGGTAAAAAATGACTATATTTGCAATGTGTTTTTCATGGTATTAGATTATTAAGGTTAACAGAGCCGATTGTCGTGAGACATACGGTGATGTAAACTTAATCGCTCGGTTCTAACTGTATTGGATTTTGGAGCGATTGAGATTTAAAAAGGAGAGCCTGAGAAGGTTTTCCTTTTTCGTTATAGTCGCCCGATTACGTTGTGATAAAAAGAATATTAAATTTGTAAGCATTTTGACGGTTTTTTGAAAAAAAATGCGTAAGTTTGCACATTGAAATAACAATGACACTTTACACAATGAATGCTCAACAGATATTTACGTTTCTCAGCGACGTTATGCACAACAACAATCGGGAGTGGTTTCAGGCTCACCGCGCCGATTACGATGCCGCACGCCTTGAGTTTGAGCAAGGGGTGGCTCAGGCCATAGGACGCATAGCCGACTTCGACAGCGAAATAGCTTCGGTGACGGTGAAAGACGCCACCTACCGATTTTATCGCGACACCCGTTTCTCTGCCGATAAATCACCTTATAAGAATCATTTTGGAGCCTATATCAACGCACACGGCAAGAAAGCACTGCGCGGCGGATACTATGTCCATCTGGAGCCTGGTCACTGCCTGCTGGCCGTGGGCAACTACTGGCTACCCACCAACATTCTTTCCGCCTGCCGCAATGAGATAATGGCCAACGAGGAGCAGTGGCTGAAGTGCGTAGAGAGCCGGGCCTTCAAGAAATACTTCGGCTCGAAGCAGGAAACTACTGACTGGGCAGAGTCATGGGACGCTCCGCAGGGCTTCGGGCTGACGAAACTGAAGACGTGCCCTTCAGGATTTCCTCGTGACTATGAGTATATTAAGTATCTTCGGCTAAAGGATTACTGCGCATGGCATCACGTCGATGACAGTTTCTTTGAGGGCGACGGCTGGCTCGATGAGATGGTAAAGGTATTCCGGGCTGCCAAGCCTATGATGGATATGATGAACAGCGTGATTGACGATTATGAGTGAGATTGGAAAATTGTTAAAGAAAACAATGATATGATGAAAAAACTATTGTTTGCAGTGGCATGCATGGCTGTAACAGCAGCCAGCGCCCAGAAAGCACCGGAGTGGAAAAATACTGCGGTGAACGAGGAGAACCGTGAGGCACGCCGTGCCCACTTCTTCGCCTTCGAGGATGTCGGCAAGGCACGAGTGAATGACAAGACCAAGTCGTCGCGCTACCTCTCGATGGAGGGTAAGTGGCGCTTCTGCTTCGTCAAGGACCACGACAAGGCCCCCAAGGACTTTTTCACCCTGAAATACGACGACTCGAAGTGGGTAGATTTTCCCGTGCCCGGGCTATTCGAGATAGAGGGCTACGGTGACAAGACCTACAAGAACGCCGGCTACGCCTGGAACACTACGTTCAAGACCAACCCGCCATTCATCGGCGAAACCAACAACTACACCGGCTCCTACCGCCGCACCTTTGACCTGCCCGCTTCGTGGCAGGGCCAGCAGGTGTATTTCCACGTAGGGTCGGCCACGAGCAACCTCAAGGTGTGGGTCAACGGCAAATACGTTGGCTACTCTGAAGACTCTAAGGTGGCTGCCGAGTTCAATATCACCAAGTATTTGAAGAAAGGCCAGAACCTGATAGCCATGCAGGTGATGCGCTGGTGTGACGGCTCTTACCTTGAAGACCAGGACTTCTGGCGTTTTACGGGCATTGCCCGCGAGGTGTATCTCTACGCCACGCCGAAGACACATATTACCGACATTACCGTAGGTCAAGACTATGCTGGCGGTAAGGGCCTGCTGCAGGTCAACGTCGACCTTGCCGGTAAGGGGCAAGTGTCGGCAGAACTACTGGATGCCGACGGACGGCAGGCCGGCAAGGGCATTTTCTGCCAACAGACAAAGACAGGATTCACGCTGAACACCACTATCGACAACGTAAAGGCGTGGACGGCAGAAACCCCTTATCTTTATACGCTGCTTGTAACCCTGAATGACGCCAGCGGACAGCATCTCGAGACTGTCCGTCAGCGCGTAGGCTTCCGCCACATCGAGATTAAAAACGCACAGCTGCTGGTCAACGGCCAGCCCATATTGATAAAAGGTGCCGACCGCCATGAACTGGATCCTGACGGCGGCTACATCGTATCGGTTGACCGCATGATTCAGGACATCAAGATTATGAAGCAGCTCAACATCAACGCCGTGCGCACCTGCCATTATCCTGACGACCCGCGGTGGTATGACCTCTGCGACGAGTATGGCCTCTACCTGACCGCCGAGGCCAATCTGGAGAGCCACGGTATGGGTTACGGTGAAGGCACTCTGGCCAAGCGCCCTGACTTCGAGAAGATGCACCTGGAGCGCAACGAGGCCAATGTGAAAGTGTATAAGAACCACCCCTCCATCATCGTCTGGTCGCTGGGCAACGAGGCCGGCTTCGGCCCCAACTTCGAGAAATGTTATACGTGGATAAAGCAGTACGACACCACGCGCCCCGTGCAGTATGAGCGCGCCCCGTGGGAGAGCGGCTATACAGACATCACCTGCCCCATGTATGCCGACTACAACTGGTGCGAGCGCTACTGCAAGGGCGATAACCCCCGTCCGTTGATACAATGCGAGTATGCCCACGCCATGGGTAACTCTATGGGTGGCTTCAAAGAATATTGGGACCTGGTGCGCCGCGAGCCTAAATATCAGGGTGGTTACATCTGGGACTTCGTTGACCAGGGCATGCGCGA
The DNA here is from genome assembly GCA_946541745.1 of uncultured Prevotellaceae bacterium. Lineage (GTDB taxonomy): Bacteria > Bacteroidota > Bacteroidia > Bacteroidales > Bacteroidaceae > Prevotella. The sequence continues at coordinate 3,149 of CAMNJY010000030.1, read as the reverse complement.
CAAGAGTCCGCTGACGGGTAAGGAAATCTTTACCTACGGCGGCGACTACGGCCGATACCCTGCCTCCGACTACAATTTCAACTGCAACGGCATCATCGCTCCTGACCGCCGTCTGAACCCTCATGCCTTCGAGGTGCAGTACTATTATCAGAACGTGTGGCTGAAGGATGTGGACCTCAAGAATGGCAAGGTGGAGGTCTACAACGAGAATTTCTTCCGTACGCTTGACAACCTGACGATGGACTGCATCTTGTTGCCCGGCGGCGAGACCAGCAACGCCTATGTGGTGAAGGAGTTCAACGACTTCAACGGCATTGCTCCACAGAGCCGCAAGGTCATTGTCTCGGAGTCGCTGAAGAAGGCCATAGCCGACTATACCGCCAAATATCCCGACCGCGAGATTGTGGCCAACTTCTATTTCCGCACCAAGCGGGCCGAGCCGCTGATAGAGAAGGGTCAGGTCATGGCCAAACAGCAGTTCGTTGTGCAGCCCTACCGGTTCCCCGACCTGTCTGCCGACGCTAAATCCCAACCCTCAATCCTCAACGCTCAGATTCAGAAAGAGGAGACCGAGAGCTATGTGCGCTTCGATGCTGCCGGCACTACGATGACCGTTGGCAAGTGGACGGGATGGATAGACTATATTGATGTGGACGGCGAGCCGATGCTGAAGTTCCGCGAGTCGGTGACGCCAGAGTTCTGGCGTGCCCCCACCGACAATGACTACGGTGCAGGCCTGCAGAACCGCTTCGCCGTCTGGAAGAACCCGCAGATGAAGCTGAAGCAGTGTACCGTGGGCGACAACAGCGTGGTGGCCACCTTCGATATGCCTACCGTGAAGGCCACGCTCACCATGACCTACACGCTGACCGCCGATGGCCGGATTATCGTCGGCCAGCAGCTGAAGACCGACCCGGAAGCCAAGGTATCGGGCATGTTCCGCTACGGCGTGCAGCTGCAGATGCCTCAGCAGTATGATGCCGTCGACTATTATGGCCGCGGCCCCGTAGAGAACTACTGCGACCGCAACTCCTCGGAATTCATAGGGCACTATAATAATAAGGTGCGCAACGAGTATTTCAACTACGTCCGTCCGCAGGAGTCGGGCAACCATACCGACGTGAGATGGTTCCGCGTTGTCGATGCAAAGGGTAGGGGGCTTGAGTTCCTCTCTGACGCCCCCTTCGAGGCCAGTGCCCTGAACTACCTGACCGAAGACCTTGACGACGGCCCGCACAAGGACAAGGCCTGGGGTCGCCACTCCGGCGACCTTGTAGAGCGCCCGCTGACGCAGGTTCACATCCAGCAGCGCCAGTTCGGTCTGGGGTGTGTCAACTCATGGGGTGCATGGCCGCGCGGTGAATATCAGTTGCCCTATGGCGACAAGACCTTCACCTTCGCTATCCGTCCTGTACGGCCTTAACAAGTGTAAAGAAAACTATAATATAAGAAAAGAATGATGAAAACGATTAAGACAATGGCCATTGTTGCCATGATTATGTTCGGGGGCGTCAGCGTATTTGCCCAGGAGATCGCCGACCAGAAGGCTATTATCCAGGTAGACGAGAAGCAGGTTCCCGTGTGCTATGTCAATAAGACGGTGGATGAGCTTAAAGCTGCCGTCAAAGAGTTGGAAACCATCCTCGAAACCGAGAATTTCCAGTTGTACCAGGCCGGTGACTACACGTTCAAGGTAGAGAACGGCATGGTGGTGACCCAGAGCATACAGTTTGAAGACCCGAAGGATGAAAAGGTGATTTACAACACCATACTGTCGGCGTTGCAGAAAACCAAGTTTATCTCAGACACCCACAACACTGGCGGCAACAAGTTTGTGTATGCCAACTTCCAGATTCAGTTCGACGATTTCCAGGGCTATCAGAAACTGACCTATTCAGTGATACCCTCAGAGAACGATCTGACCGAACAATAACTGGCCGCCTCCGCCCGGATTGGGTGGGGGCAGCCTTGCTTACTTCAACTCCAATTCCTGCTGCAGCCTGATGATTTCATCGCGATACTGGGCTGCCTGCAGGAATTCGAGTTTTCTGGCCGCCTCTTTCATGAGCTTGGTGGTGTTCTCAATACTCTTCTCAAGCTGCTGGCGGGTCATGCGCTCCACTATCGGGTCGGCAGCGACATCCATTCCTGTCCCTGTAGCCATCATCGTCTCACGCTGTAGTTCGCGCATGTCGGGTGTTGCTTCGTCACGCCGCAAGGTGTGCTGTCTGAGGGTCTTAACAATCTGCTTCGGGGTGATGCCGTGCAGTTCGTTGTAGTGCAGCTGTTTGGTGCGGCGGCGGTTGGTTTCGTCAATGGTCAGCTGCATGGACTGGGTGATGGTGTCGGCATACATGATGACCTTTCCGTTGACGTTGCGGGCTGCTCGTCCGGCAGTCTGGGTGAGCGAGCGGTGCGAGCGCAGGAACCCCTCCTTGTCGGCATCGAGAATAGCTACCAGCGACACTTCGGGCAGGTCGAGTCCCTCGCGCAGCAGGTTGACACCCACAAGTACGTCGTAGACACCGCTGCGAAGGTCGTCGAGCGTCTTCACCCGGTCCAGTGTGGCCACGTCGCTGTGGATGTAGGCTGTCTGCACGGAGTGGTCCATGAGATACTCCGTCAACTCCTCGGCCATACGCTTTGTCAGCGTTGTCACCAGCACGCGCTCATGGCGTTCCGTGCGCTGCTGTATCTCCTCCATCAGGTCGTCTATCTGGTTTTCGGTGGGTCTCACCTCTATCTCGGGGTCGAGCAGTCCCGTGGGACGTATCACCTGCTCCACTACCACGCCCTCAGCCTCTTGCAACTCATAGTCGGCGGGGGTGGCACTGACGTAGATGGCCTGGTGAATCATCTTGTGAAACTCGTCAAAGGTCAGTGGGCGGTTGTCGAAGGCTGCCGGCAGGCGGAACCCGTATTCCACAAGGTTCTTCTTGCGTGAGCGGTCGCCGCCGTACATGGCCCCTATCTGCGGTACAGATACATGGCTCTCGTCGACCACCAGGAGGAAGTCGTCAGGGAAGAAATCCAGCAGACAGTAGGGACGCTCGCCCGGCTGTCGCCCGTCAAAGTATCGCGAGTAGTTCTCAATACCCGAGCAGTGCCCCAGTTCCTTGATCATCTCCATGTCGTACTCCACGCGCTCC
>CAMNJY010000029.1 GCA_946541745.1 uncultured Prevotellaceae bacterium | reverse complement strand
GAACGCGGGCGCCCTCGCCCGCCACAGATGCGGGCGAGGGCGCCCGCGTTCCCAGTGTCGGCTGCAAAGTTACTACTTTTCTGCCAAACTGCCAAAAAATTACCCAACTTTCGCAAGCTTCAGTTTCGCTTGAGGTCATGAGGTAATGAGGTCGCTTCGCTTTGAGGTTTTGGGGTAATCTGACTTTTTAGAAACACGGAGAACACAGAGGACACAGAGATGGTAATTTTCTCGGTCGCCGAGGTGACACGATACTCTGATTGTCATACTACATCCTGTGTCCTCTGTGGTGAAAAGAGTGGGAAAGGTTAGTAACTGACCACCAGTTCCTCCTTGTCGGCAGCCTTGACGATGCGGATGACGGCACCCGGCGCCAAACCCTCGTTGACGATGAGCTCGCAGACGCCATCCTCGATGTAGTTCTGGATGGCACGCTTCAGGGGGCGTGCGCCAAACTGCACGTCGTAGCCCTTGGTGGCCACAAACTCTTTGGCCTCGTCGCTCAGCTCGATGGTGTAGCCCAGGTCGGCTATGCGCTTGTAGAGGCCTTGCAGCTCGACGTCGATGATGCGCTTGATAGCCTTGAGGTCCAGCTGGTCGAAGGTGATAATCTCGTCGAGGCGGTTGAGGAACTCGGGCGAGAACTGCTTTGACAGCGCTTTCTGCACGATGCTGCGGGCGTGCTCCCTGTCGCGGTCGTCCATGACCAGCCCCTGGCCTCCGGCCGTGAAGCCTATGCCTCGTCCGAAGTCCTTCAGCTGGCGGGTGCCGGCATTGGAGGTCATGATGATGACCGTGTTACGGAAGTCCACAAAGCGCCCGTTGCCGTCGGTCAGGCGGCCCTCGTCGAGCACCTGCAGCAACAGGTTGAAGACATTGGGGTGGGCCTTCTCTATCTCGTCCAGAAGTACGATGGAGTAGGGGTGGCGGCGCACGCGCTCCGTCAGCTGTCCGCCCTCCTCGTAGCCTACATAGCCCGGAGGCGCACCGATGAGGCGGCTGGTGTTGAACGACTCTGTGTATTCGCTCATGTCAACACGGATGAGGGCGTCGCTGCTGCCGAACATGAATTCGGCCAGCTTCTTGGCCAGATAGGTCTTGCCCACACCGGTAGGTCCGAGGAACATGAAAGCCCCGATGGGGTGGTTGGGGTCCTTCAGTCCTACGCGGTTGCGCTGTATGGCACGCACCATCTTGTCGATGGCCGGATCCTGGCCTATGACCGCCTGCTTGAGCTCTGTACCCATGCCCTTCAGGCGGATGCCTTCCTGTTCGGCCATGCGTTGAACGGGCACGCCTGTCATCATGGAGATGACGTCGGCCACCTCTTTCTCGGTGACCGTCTGGCGTTCCGATTCGTCGCTGTTCTGCCACTTCTTGTTCAGTTCTGCCAATTCGCGCTCCAACTGTGTCTGACGGTCGCGGTAGCCGGCAGCCAACTCGTAGTTCTGGTTTTTGACGGCTCCCTGCTTGCGCTCCTTGACGGTGGCTATCTCACGCTCCTTCTCGGTGATTTCGGGTGGTATCTTGGCACTGCCAAGGTGAACGCGCGACCCCACCTCGTCGAGGGCGTCAATCGCCTTGTCGGGCATGAAGCGGTCGTTGACATAGCGGTCTGTCAGTCTGACACAGGCTGCCAGCGCCTCGTCGGTATAGCTGACGTGGTGGTGGTGCTCGTAGCGGTCCTTGATGTTGTGGAGTATCTGGAGCGTCTCCTCGTTGGTGGTAGGCTCTACCTGCACCTTCTGGAAACGTCGCTCCAGGGCTCCGTCCTTCTCAATGGAGTTGCGGTACTCGTCGAGCGTGGTGGCGCCTATGCACTGTACGGTGCCACGGGCCAGGGCGGGTTTCATGATGTTGGCGGCATCCATGGAGCCTGGCGTGGAACCGGCGCCGATGATGGTGTGAATCTCATCGATGAAGACAATGACGTCGGAGTTCTGCTCCAGCTCTTTCATGAGTTGCTTGAGGCGTTCCTCAAACTGTCCGCGATACTTGGTGCCTGCCACAATGGCAGTCATGTCGAGCGTGTATATGCGCTTGCCGAAGAGCATGGGGCTGCAGTGGCGGCTTGCAATCAGCTGGGCCAGACCCTCGACGATGGCACTCTTGCCCACACCCGGCTCACCTATTAATATAGGATTGTTTTTCTTGCGGCGTCCCAGAATTTCCACCACGCGCTGTATCTCACGTTCGCGGCCCACACAAGGGTCGAGCTTGCTGTCGGCGGCGGCCTGTGTCAGGTCGGTGCCGAAGTTGTCAAGCACGGGCGTCTTCGAGTTCTGTTTCTTCTGGGCGGTGGCAGTGGCGTTGTTGCGGTCGCTGCGCTCTGCCCGGCGGCCGCCTTGCTCCTCATACTCCTCCTCTTCCTCGTCGGGCAGTCCTATGCCGTTGGTGGTGCCCGTCTGCTGGGGGGCACGCAGCAGGGTCAGTACGTCTTCGTAGTTCATGTCGTTAAATTCCAATACTTGTTTTGCACCATTGTTGACCTGGTCATGAAGGATGGCCAGCAACAGGTGCTGTTCGTTCACTTTGTCTGTATGCTGTATGCGCGCTTCAAGCACGGCCAGCTTCAGTATGTTGCTGGCTTTCTCGTTGAGCACGAGGTCGCTGGTGTCGATGGGCATGCCCAGTTCGTCTTGCCTTACCTTCTGCTCCAGCTCGGTCTTGACCGACTGCAAGTTGAGGTTCAGCCTGTGGAAAACGTCGATGACGGGGCCCTCCTTCATGCGCAGCAACCCTAAGAGCAGATGCTCAGGGCCTACGGAGCGGCTGGCCAGACGGGCTGCTTCCTCACGTGAGAAGGCAAGCACTTCGGAAACCTTGGGTGAAAACTGACTTGTCATTCTATCTGTTCTTTTTACCTATATTCGGTTACAGTTTGCAAATATACACATAATTCTGCAAACATCGTGCCAAAGTTGGAAAAAATTTTGGCTGTTTCAAATTATCAGACGCGTCAGTCGGGCGTCATAGTTGGTAGGGTCTGCCGGGTTGGTGATGCCGAATCTTCTTTCCTGCTGCTCTAAGATAACGTTGATGGTAGGGTGTACCCGCTCCTTCTCATAGTACTTGCCGTTAGAAAGGCGTATGACGGGGTACTTACGCCACTCCTTCTCCTTATTATATATATACAGCCCCTCAAACAGCTCTTTGCGCCCCTCGAAATAGCAGCGCAGGGTGTCCATAGTTTTTTCTGCAAACTGCCAAGCAAAAGGCCGATAATTCGATGAAATGCTTTGTAGATTACAGTTTTTCTTGGTTAATTTTCCAAAATTGCTTCCGTATGCCAGCATAATTGCTTAACTTTGCCACCCAAATATGACTGACTATGCATACACGAGAAGAACAAATGAAGGCTTTTGGACGTCTGCTTGACGTGCTTGACCAGTTGCGCCAGAAATGCCCGTGGGACAAGAAGCAAACCAACGAGAGCCTGCGGCCCAATACGATAGAGGAGACCTACGAACTGTGTGACGCCCTGATACGTGATGACCGCAAGAACATCTGCAAGGAGCTGGGCGACGTGCTGATGCACGTCATGTTCTATGCCAAGATAGGCTCCGAAGGCGGCGACTTTGACATGGCCGATGTCTGCAACATGCAGGCCGACAAGCTGATTTTCCGCCATCCGCACATCTACCATCCGTCGCAGGTGGGCGCCGAGGAGCCCAAACCGCTCCCCTATGTACCAGAGGGCGAGCAGGCTGGCGAGCAGCAGCGCCCCTTTGCCGAAGCCAAGACTTCGGAGCAGGTGTTACAGAACTGGGAGCAGATTAAGCTCAAGGAGAAGGACGGCAACAAAACCGTTCTCAGCGGCGTGCCGTCGGCACTGCCCTCGTTGATTAAAGCCTACCGCATACAAGACAAGGCCCGCAACGTAGGCTTTGACTGGGAAAAGAAAGAAGATGTGTGGGACAAGGTGCGCGAAGAGTTGGGAGAGTTGGAGGCAGAGCTGCGTCAGGAGGACAAAGAGCGTTCTACCAACGAGTTGGGCGATTTCCTGTTCTCGGTAATCAACGCCGCACGGCTATACAAGCTGAATCCTGACAATGCCCTGGAACGTACCAACCAGAAGTTCATCAGGCGTTTCAACTATATTGAGCAGCATAGCATCAGGGCCGGAAAGCCCTTGACAGACATGACCCTGGAGGAGATGGACGCTCTCTGGAATGAGGCGAAGAGCATGGAGCATTGAATGACGTATAAAAAAAGGATATGAAAAAAATAGTATGGTTATTAGGCGTGGCGGCCCTGGCCGTAGTCATGGGCAGCTGTGGCAGCAAGGGCTCGCAACAGCCCCAGATAGAGGAAACCCCCGACGACGAGGAGGAGGTCTATGTGAACGTCAACCGCGACTCTACCGTCTACGGCATCTGTGGTGACGGGTCGGCCATGAATACCCTGCAGCTGATAACCGATGTGGGCGACACGCTGATCCTGAGCGTCACTGAGGCCAAGGACAAGGGACGCTGCCTGGGTGGTTACCAGGGTGGCGATCGCATGGCGGTGATACTGAAAGATACGACAACGGCCAGTCTGGTGGTTAACCAGTCGGCACTGCTGGGCGACTGGGTGATGCCCAATCCGCTTGACGGCAGCTCGGAAATGGGCATACGCATCAAGGAAGGCGGTATCGCTGAGAGCATCGACCAGCCTTCGCTGAACTACAGGTCTTGGCGGATATTTAACGGTCGCCTGGAGATAGTCGCCATCCGTGAGGGCGGTGGCGACGTGGTGGAAACCAATCTGTATGACATTGTTTCCATAAGTCCCGACTCGCTGGTGTTCCGCGACGCAGAAGACACTTATGAGTACAGCCGCCAGGTGGAGCATCACTACAAGGTGGACATCCAATTGGAGGACGCTTCGCAAGACGAATTCCAAATGTAATGTAAACTGGGCCGTGGAACCTTTCAGAGTACATATCCTGGGCTGTGGCAGTGCCTTGCCCACCATGCGCCACTATCCGTCGGCGCAGTTGGTAGAGATTCGTGAGAAGCTGTTCATGGTCGACTGTGGCGAGGGTGTCCAGCTTCAGTTGCGCCGTTGTCGTGTGCGGTTTACAAAGGTGAGCCACGTCTTTATCAGCCATCTTCATGGCGACCACTGCTTCGGGCTGATAGGCATGATTTCCACCTTTGGCCTCTTGGGCCGGACGGCACCCTTGCACATCCATGCCAATGAGCAGTTGGAGGACATGCTGAACCGGCAGATGCAGTTGTTCTGTCGTGACTTAGGCTACGAGGTGGTATTCCATGCCGTTGACGCATCGTGCCGTCAGGTGGTCTATGAAGACCGGTCGCTGACGGTTGAGACGCTACCTCTGGTACACCGTCTGCCAACCTGTGGGTTTCTGTTCCGCGAGAAACCCTCTTTGCCGCACATACGCCGTGACATGATAGATTTCTACAAGATACCGACATCGCAGATTATGAATATTAAAAACGGTGCCGACTGGACACTTGACGACGGCACCGTCGTTCCTAATAGCCGGCTGGTCACAGCGGCTGATGCCCCCCGTAGCTATGCCTACTGCAGCGATACCCGCTACATGCCCCTGCTGTACAAGGAGGTGGAGGGTGTCAGCACCCTTTATCACGAGAGCACCTATGGAGACGACAACCTGCCGATGGCAGAGAAGTATAACCATTCAACGGCCCGCCAGGCTGCTACCGTGGCCCGCGATGCCGGGGTCGGCCAGCTGATACTGGGCCACTACAGTTCGCGCTATGAAAACGAGACGGTGCTGCTCAATGAGGCTCGCGAAGTGTTTGGAAATGTGAAGCTGGCCGACGAAATGGCGGTGTTTGACGTCTAATTTAGCAGGAAAAAGTTTTTTCTCGCCGAAAAATTTGGTGGTTCCAGGGAAAAGTCGTATATTTGCACCAAATAAATTGATGTGTATGACCAAAAAAATACTTAAATTTGCATTTGTAGGACTTTTGGTGACTGCCATGCCAGCTGCGGCGTCGGCCTCTGAGATGGCCTTTGCGGCTACTGAGCAGGTGGAGGATGCCGTAGATGTCAGCGTCGACAAGCAGACCGTCAGCGTTACCGGTGCTCAGGGGCAGACGTTAGAGGTTGTTTCCCTGACGGGCCGGTTGGTGATGAGTGTCAAGATTGACAGTCCTGCTCAGCGCGTAGAATTAAACGTTCCTAAGGGTTGCTATATTCTGAAGGTTGGCAAGGTCGTAAGAAAGATACAGGTGCGCTAACCCTTGCGTTAGTTTCATGTCTGTTCTTCTTGTCGGGCTGTCACGAAGAGGCAACCCATGCCAATCGGAATCTGTCCCTACAGTCCTTTAGCGATCTAAAGGTAGACGAATATGCCCTAAACGCTCAGCTTTTCAAGGAGAGTTTAGGGCGTATCTGTCGTTCCGACACAACCGCCTTTTTTGCTACTGTCCATACCAAGCAGTATTATGAGTCAGGCCGCCCGTTGTTGTGGGTCAGTTATGACGGTGTTGACAGCAGGGCCGACTCGCTGTTGGCTGTACTCCGGCGCCAACTGCCGGCGATGGGCTTCAGCCTGAAGGCTTTCGGCGTTGAGCGCATTGCCGACGACATGGAGCGCTTGCGCCATCTGCGCTTTGACCGCAAGAACCCTGTCAGCACCGTGGCAGCACGGATAGAGTACAATCTGACGAAAGCTTATATGCGCTATGTCGTTGGTCAGCGTTTTGGCTTTGTCAATCCCGGCTATGTGCTGAACCACTATGACGCCAGTGCTATAGACTCCACGGGCAAAACCACTGCCTATCGCCGGCTGTTCGACATCAAGATAGAACGTCCTGGCCAGGCCTTCTTTGACCAAGCCCTGCACCAGATGGCCACCGCTGACGGTCTGTGCCGTTATATGGAGAGCCTTCTGCCTACCGACAGCCTCTACCTCCGGCTGCTCCAGCTGCTGCCTTCTTCATCGGGCGTGCGCAGAAAGAAGTTGTTGGTCAACATGGAGCGTTGCCGTTGGCACGACCTCCAGACCGTTACTTCCGACGATAAGTATGTGGTAGTCAACATACCGGCTTTCCACCTGTGGGCCGTCAGCCCTGACACGGTGGTTGACATGAGGGTAGCCTGTGGGGCCGTGAAGACCAAGACACCTCTGCTCAGCAGCAAGATAACCCACATGGAGGTCAATCCTGAGTGGGTTATCCCCATGAGCATCGTCAGCAGCGACGTGGCCCGCCATGCCGGCGATACCTCTTACTTTGCCCGTCACCGCTACTATATTGTAGAGCGGAAGTCTGGCAGTCGCATCTCTCCCCGTCACGTCACCACCAACATGTTGCTCAGCGGCAATTACCGTGTGGCTCAGCAGGGTGGGGCAGGCAACTCCCTGGGGCGTATCATCTTCCGGTTTCCAAACAATTTCTCCGTCTTCTTGCACGACACGTCCAGCCCAGGCGCCTTTGGACGCGACAACCGGGGCGTATCCCATGGCTGTGTCCGTGTGCAGCGCCCATTCGACCTGGCGGTCTTCCTGATGGAGAAAGACCCTGACGAATGGCTGCTCGACAAACTGCGGATTTCAATGGGTATGAAGCCCGAAACCGAGGAGGGACAGTCGTTCCTGGACGGGCTGGACCCTGCAGCCCCAGCCCCTCGGTTGGTCAAATCGTTGCAGTTGTCCACGCGCGTACCTTTATTTATAAAGTATAATACCATTTACCTCACTCCCGACGGCCAGTTGCAGTACTACCCCGACGTGTACGGTTATGATGTGGCCCTCGGCGAGGCACTCAAGCCATTAATAGACCAATGACAGACGACAAACTGCTGATAGAGCAGCTGGCAAACCCCAAAACCCAGCGCAGGGCCTTTGAAACGGTGGTCAGGCAGTACGGTGAGCAACTGTACTGGCAGATACGACGTTTTGTGCTGTCACACGACGATGCCGACGATGTGCTCCAAAACACCTTTATTAAGGCGTGGCAGGGATTAGCGTCCTTCCATGGCGACTCCAAGTTGCTGACCTGGCTTTCGCGCATAGCCATCAACGAGAGCCTGGACTTTCTGCGGCGTCAGAAGAATGTGGTGACGATGAGTACCGACGATGCTGACCTGGGTGTGGCCAACATGCTCATGGCCGACGAGTATTTTGACGGCGACGAGATTGAGGCGCAGCTGCAGGAGGCCATAGCCCAGTTGCCTGAAGTGCAGCGCACGGTGTTCCTGCTGCGCTACTACGACGACATGAAGTACAGTGACATCAGCCGCGTGCTCGGCACCAGCGAAGGCGCCCTCAAGGCCTCCTATCACATTGCCGTGAAGAAAATATCAGAATTTTTTAAGTCACATGATTAAACCTTTTAACTCCATCAACGTCAATAGAGTATGATGAACGAAGAATTATATATCAAAAGCCGAATGGGCGACAAAAATCCTTTCCGTGTGCCCGAAGGTTATTTCGACAACTTGGCTGCCGAAGTGATGAAGCAAGTGCCCGAGCAGCAGCCCGCTCAGAGTCGCCAGGTACGCTTGCGGCCGTGGCTGTATGCCGCTGCCTGTCTGCTGGTTGCGGTTCTGACAGCTACGCTCTACCTCTTCCAGCCCGACCCCGCCCCCCAGCATGTAGCTGTTGCCACGTCTGCACCCTCTGATACCTATGTCGAGGATGTTGCCGACTACGTCATGGCCGACAACATTGACATTTACGCTTGTTTAGCCAGTGATTATTAAGTTTTTTTACGCAATGAAAAGATTAACTGTCATATTGCTCTGCATGGTCATGGCCCTTGGGGCCTCTGCCCAGTTCCCTGGCCAGCACAGGCAGCGGATGCAGCAAGCACAGCCGCAAAAGTTCTCGCCCGAGAAGTTCCAGGCTGACCTGGAGCAGTTTATTACCAAGGAAGCCTGTCTGACACCGCAGGAAGCTGCCAAGTTCTTTCCTGTTTACAAGGAGATGCAGGCCAAGCAGCGCACGGTCTTCGACCGTCAGCGACAGCTGGGGTGGGGCAAGCCGGCCGATGAGAAAGGCTGTGAGAAAGCTATCCGCCAGCGCGATGAGTACGACCTGGAACTGAAGCGCATCCAGCAAACCTATCACAACAAGTTCCTCAGTGTGCTCTCGGCCTCCAAGCTCTACGATGTCCTCAAGGCCGAAGACCGTTTCCACCGCCAGATGCTTCGTGGGTGGAACCATGGACGGCAGTGGGGGAAGTGACACCGCTTATCTTCCGCTGACACGCTTGAATGGCAGGGTTTTAGGCAACTTCTGCCATTTTCCGTTTTTGGGCACTTTCAGCGTGCTGCCTTTCTCCTGCTTCAGCATATAGGTGGAGTCGCCCTGCCATGTCAGTATGGCCGTCAGGTCTTCGCTGCCATAGTCGTTGATGAGGCTCAGCCGCGCTTGACGGTTGGTTTCCAGCTTTGCTGCCGTGATGGGCCAGCTGAAGGTGTTGTTCTTCTTGCCTAAGTATCCGGGCAGTTTGCCATACAATTCATTGCCGGGTACAACTACAGACTCATTGTAAAAATCAATTCTCAAGTAAACGTCATACTCGCTGTTGTACAGATACCCCCTAAACGCCGTGGAATCATTCTGTGCCACGGTGATAAGTGAAGTCAGCCCTAAGGTGAGGGTTAGTAAAATTTTTTTCATTTTATGACCAGTTTTCTTTGGGCAAAGGTAGTAAATATAAATCAATAAATCGTTGAAAGACATATAAATATATTTAAAAATATGGTGTGATTTTGAAATTTTTAAGTATCTTTGCACCCGTTTATAATTATAACGAATGGGAAAAGAGCATTTAACGCCTGACTATATCTTTGAGTCGAGCTGGGAAGTTTGTAACAAGGTTGGCGGTATTTATACCGTGCTTTCCACTCGTGCAAAGACATTGCAAGACAGGATGCAGGACAGGATAATATTCATTGGTCCTGATTTTTGGAAAGAGAAGGAGAGTCCCTATTTCAGGGAAGACAAGGCCCTTTTTGCCGAGTGGCAGTGGGCAGCCAAGGAGAGCGGACTCCAAGTAAGAGTAGGGCGCTGGACGGTGCCCGGTGAGCCGGTTGCGGTTCTTGTTGACTTCCAACCCTATTTTGAGAAGAAAAATGAAATCTACGGCTGGCTGTGGGAGCACTACCAGGTAGACTCATTGCATGCCTACGGCGACTACGACGAGGCCTCGATGTTCTCTTACGCTGCTGCCTTGGTGGTCGAGAGCATGTACACGTTCAACATCCAGCATTCTACGTTCACCCCCGATACGCGCGTCATCTACCATGCCAATGAGTGGATGTGCGGCCTTGGAGCGCTGTACGTCAACAACAAGCTGCCGCAGATAGGTACTGTCTTCACGACCCATGCCACGAGCATCGGCCGCTCCATTGCCGGCAATCAGAAGCCGCTCTACGACTATCTCTTTGCCTACAACGGTGACCAGATGGCCCGTGAGCTGAACATGCAGTCGAAGCACTCCATAGAAAAGCAGACGGCTTTCAACGTGGACTGCTTTACGACGGTGAGCGACATTACAGCCCGCGAGTGTTTGGAACTGCTCGACAAACCAGTCGATGTAGTGTTGCCAAACGGTTTCGACAACAGCTTCGTGCCTAAGACCATAGCCTTTGCCCGTAAGCGCAAGGCAGCCCGTAAGCGTCTGCTCGACGTGGCCAATGCGCTGCTTGGAGCGTCGCTTGACGACAACACGCTGATTGTCTCGACGTCAGGGCGCTACGAGTTCCGCAACAAGGGGATCGATGTCTTTGTTGAAGCTATGAACCGCCTGTTGCGCGACAAGGAGCTGAACAAACCCGTACTGGCCTTCATCGAGGTGCCCGGATGGGTGGGCGAACCCCGCAAGGACCTGCAGGAACGGCTCAGTCGCCCTGTCGGTGAGAAGATGGAGGGTGCTCTTGAGGTGCCTCAGATTACCCACTGGCTCCACAACATGAGCCACGACCAGGTGCTGGGTATGATGAAGTATTACGACATGCACAACAGGCCCGAGGACAATGTGAAAGTCATCTTCCTGCCTTGCTATTTAGACGGTGAGGACGGCATTGTCAACATGACCTACTATGACCTGGTGCTGGGCAACGACCTCTGTGTCTACCCCTCTTACTACGAGCCGTGGGGCTACACCCCGCTGGAGGCCGTGGCCTTCAAGGTGCCTTGCATCACTACCGACCTGGCGGGCTTCGGCCTCTGGGCCAACAGCGTCTTCGGGCACTATGGTGAGCTGGAGGACGGCGTGAAGGTGATTCATCGCACCGACTATAACTACTCAGAGGTGGCCGACGCTATCAAGGATGCCGTTGCCAAGTTCTCGAACATGAGTGCCAAGGAGGTGGACCACTGTCGCAAGAATGCCGATGCCCTGTCTAAGAAAGCCCTCTGGAGCGAGTTCATCAAGTACTACGACGAGGCTTACGACATTGCCCTGCGCAAGGCCGAAGCAAGAACCCACCCCCAGCCCCTCCCCAAGGGAGGCGAGTCGGAATAGGCTGGCGGTGGAAGATACGATTATAATAAAAAACATTAATATTAAAAGAAAGCTTGGAACCCCCGAAACTAACCAAGCGCCCCTCCCTTGGGGAGGGGGTGGGGGTGGGTAAAAGATGAAAATTAAAGCAGATTACGCCAATGTCCCACAGTGGAAAGTTCTGACTGTGAAGTCGAACCTTCCTGAACAGCTGAAGTGTTTGGACGAGATTGCACACAACCTCTGGTGGGTATGGAATTTCGAGGCCCGCGACCTGTTCCGCGACCTGGACCCCGAAATCTATCACGACGTGAAGCACAACCCCGTCATGCTGTTGGAGCGTCTGACATTCGACCGTAAGGCAGAAATCCTGAACGACAAGAACCTCATGAAGCGCATCAACAGCGTTTATGCCTCCTTCAAGAAGTACATGGATGTGAAGCCTGACACTAAGCGCCCCTCCGTAGCCTATTTCTGCATGGAATATGGCATGCACTCTGCCCTGAAGATTTACTCCGGCGGTCTTGGCATGCTGGCTGGTGACTATGTCAAGGAGGCCAGCGACTCCAACGTCGACTTGTGCGCTGTCGGTTTCCTCTATCGGTTCGGCTACTTTACGCAGAGCCTTTCGATGGACGGCCAGCAGATAGCCAACTATGAGTCGCAGAACTTCGGCTCGCTGCCCATCGAGCGCCAGCTCGATGCTGACGGCAACCCCATGGTGGTCGACGTGCCCTACACCAACTATATGGTTCACGCCTACGTCTGGCGTGTCAATGTCGGCCGTGTGAAGCTCTATCTGCTCGACACCGACAACGAGATGAACTCCGACTTCGACAAGCCTATCACCCACAGCCTCTACGGCGGCGACTGGGAAAACCGTCTGAAGCAGGAAATCCTGCTCGGTATCGGTGGTATGCTGCTGCTGAAGAAACTCGGCATCAAGAAGGACATCTACCACTGCAACGAGGGACACGCTGCCCTTTGCAACCTGCAGCGCCTGTGCGACTATATCGACGAAGGCCTCAGCTTCAACCAGGCCTTAGAGCTGGTCCGCGCCAGTGGCCTCTATACCGTCCACACCCCCGTGCCCGCCGGTCACGACTACTTCGACGAGGGCCTCTTTGGCAAGTATATGGGCGGCTATCCCCAGAAGCTCGGTATCACCTGGGACGAGTTCATCGGCATGGGCCGCACCAATCCTGACGACCACGGTGAGAGGTTCTGCATGTCGACCTTCGCCTGCAACACCTGTCAGGAGGTCAACGGTGTGTCGAAGCTCCACGGATGGGTCAGCCAGAAGATGTTTGCCAACATCTGGAACGGCTACTACCCCGAGGAGAACCACGTAGGCTACGTCACCAACGGCGTACACTTCCCCACTTGGGCCGCTGCTGAGTGGCGCCAGCTCTACAACGAGTATTTCGACAAGAAGTTCATGGCCGACCAGTCGAACGAGAAGATTTGGGAGGCTATTTACAAGTGTCCCGACGAAAAGATCTGGGCTACACGCATGGCACTGAAGAACAAGCTCTTCGACTATATCAAGGTGCAGTTCCGCGAGACGTGGCTGAAGAACCAGGGCGACCCCTCGCGCGTGGTGTCGCTGCTTGAGAAGATGAATCCCAATGCACTGGTCATCGGCTTCTGCCGCCGCTTCGCTACCTACAAGCGTGCCCACCTGCTGTTCACCGACCTCGACCGTCTGAGCAAGATTGTCAACAACCCCGAGCGTCCCGTCATCTTCCTCTTTGCCGGTAAGGCTCACCCCGCCGACGGTGCCGGTCAGGGTCTCATCAAGAAGATTTACGAGATTTCACAGCGTCCTGAGTTCCTCGGCAAGGTCATCTTCCTTGAGGACTACGACTTCCTGCTGGCCCGTCGCCTGGTCAGTGGTGTCGATATCTGGATGAACACCCCGACGCGCCCCTTGGAGGCCTCTGGTACCAGCGGCGAGAAGGCCGAGATGAACGGTGTGGTCAACCTCAGCGTCAAGGACGGCTGGTGGCTTGAGGGCTATCGCGAGGGTGCCGGTTGGGCACTGACCGAGAAGCGTACCTATCAGAACCAGGGCTATCAGGACCAGCTCGACGCTGCCACCATCTACGGTCTGCTGGAGAACGAGATTGTGCCCCTCTACTATAACAAGGACGAGCGCGGCATCAGCGAGGGCTGGATCAAGGTGGTCAAGAACTCCATCGCCAAGATTGCTCCCCACTACACCATGAAGCGTCAGCTCGACGACTACTACTCCAAGTTCTATGAGAAGCTGGCCAAGCGCTTCAAGGAGATTGCTGCCGACAACTACAAGCTGGCTAAGGACATCGCCCTGTGGAAGGAGACCGTCGCTGAGCGCTGGGATGCCATCAGGGTGGTGTCTTGCGAGTCAACGGCTCCGGCCAACGGACTGCACGTCACCGGCGAGGAGTACGTGCTGCGCTATGTCATCGACGAGCAGGGCCTCGACGATGCCGTTGCACTTGAGAAGGTCAACGTGGCTACCGACAAGAACGGCGAAGACCACGTGTTCTCCATCGAGCCGCTGAAGATGGTGAAGCGCGAAGGCAACAACTACACCTTCGAGTCTACCAACTCGCCCAAGCAGTCGGGCCAGTACAAGAGTGCCATCCGCATGTATCCCAAGAACGCCCTGCTGCCTCACCGCCAGGACTTCTGCTACGTGAAGTGGCTGCCACTGCCTTTTGCATAAGCATTTGACAACAGAATACTAAAAAAAGCCGGAAGCTTTACACCGCTTCCGGCTTTTAATCATCAAACGACTATGGGATTTTGGAGCCAACTGTTCGGGGGCAAGGAACTGACCCCCGAGGAAGAGAAGCAAGAACAGCAGGCGAAACAGTTCGACCTGTTGAAGTATGACGGCGTGAAGGCTATGAAGATGGGGAAGGTTGACTATGCCGTGCGCTGTTTCCAGGAAACGCTGAAACTGAAGGACGACCTGGAGACGCGCGACTACCTGTCGCAGGCTTTCATCAGGCTGGGTCAGCTTGACGAGGCTGTGGCCGAACTTGAGCAGCTGGCAGCTGCCGAGCCTCAGAACGTGTCGATACAGTCGAGGATAGCTCAGGTGGCCTATATGCAGGAGGACTACGACCGTATGGTCGCCGCCTGCGAGCAGGCCCTGCAGACGACTGCCGACGAACCTCTGGTGCATTTCCTCTATGCCCAGGCCTATATGGGTCAGCGCAACGTGGTAGGGGCCATCGCCATGCTGACCAAGGCCATAGCCCTGAAGGCCGACTATGCCGATGCCTACCTGCTGCGCGGGCAGACACTCTTGCAGATGGGCGACCTCGCAGGAGCCGACGCCGATGCCGACTGGCTGATGACCCATGTGGGCGAGCAAGAGGATGTGCTGTTGCTGAAAGCGCGTTTAGAGGCTGCCAAGGGCAACGGCGATGCGGCTATCGGCTTGTACGACCGTCTGGTAGAGGTCAATCCCTTTAGCCTTGAGGCTTACAAGGAGCGTGGCCGGCTGAGGCTTGACAAAGGCGACAAGGCCGGCGCCGAGGCCGACATGCAGAAGGTACTGGAGCTTGACCCACAGCAGTTGGCCGATGTCAGCGGCGAATATTCTGCCGAAGGCATCGAGCAGCGTGTCAAGCAAGCTTATTCAGCAGTCAATCCGTTAGGCCTTTAGCCTAACGGATTTTCACTTATTTCATAAACACCAGGTAGACGGCGCAGATAATCAGCAGGAAGGCCAGGATATGGTTCCAGTGCAGGTTCTGGCCCTGGAACATGATGTTGGCGATGACGGCGAAGACGGCCAGCGAGATGCACTCCTGTACCACCTTCAGCTGAACCAGCGAGAATGGGCCGCCGTTGCCTATGAACCCCAGCCTGTTGGCGGGCACCTGGCAGCAGTATTCCAGGAAAGCGATGCCCCACGAGAAGACGATGACGCCTAAAAGCGGCCAGTCGCGGCTGACGCCCGACTCCGACAATTTCAAATGCCCATACCAAGCCAGCGTCATGAAGACGTTGCTTAGTATGAGCAGTATAATGGTATAAAGTCCGTTCACCCCTTTATGATTTACGATTTACGGATTTTCAATTTTCAATTTTCAATTTTCAATTTTCAATGACTGAAGGTACTCGTCCATGTTCTGGGCGGCACGGCGGCCGTCGCCCATAGCCAGGATGACCGTGGCACCACCGCGCACGATGTCGCCGCCGGCGAAGATTTCCAGGCGGCTCGACTGCATGCCGTCGTTCACGGCGATGGTGTTCTTGCGGCCCAGTTCCAGGCCGTTGATGCTCTTGGGCACCAGCGGGTTGGGGCTGACGCCGACGGCTACAATCACCTGGTCAACGTCGAGCGTCACCGTCTTGCCCTCTACGGGTACGGGACTGCGACGGCCGCTGGCGTCAGGCTCGCCCAGCTCCATCACCTGCAGCACGGCCTTGCAGACGGCCCCCTGCTCGTCGGCGATGTACTCTATGGGGTTGTGCAGCGTCAGGAAGTTGATGCCCTCCTCCTTGGCGTGCTTCACCTCCTCGAGACGGGCCGGCATCTCGGCCTCCGAGCGGCGGTAGACCAGCGTGACGTTGCCGCCCAGGCGCTTGGCCGTGCGGCAGGAGTCCATGGCCGTGTTGCCACCGCCCACGACGAGCACGTTCTTGCCGAAGTTGATGGGCGTGTCGGTGGTGGGGTTGGCGGCGTCCATCAGGTTGACGCGCGTCAGGTATTCGTTCGACGACATGATGTTGATGGCATTCTCGCCGGGAATGTTCATGAAGTTAGGCAGTCCGGCTCCCGAGCCGACAAAGATGCCCTTGAAGCCGTCCTGCTCAAGTTGCTCAACGCTAATGGTTTTACCCACGATGACGTCGGTCTGGAAATGAACCCCCATCTTGGCCAGGTTCTCAATCTCTACATCGACAATCTTGTTGGGCAGTCGGAATTCGGGAATACCGTATTTCAGCACACCGCCTATCTCGTGCAGTGCCTCAAAGACGTAGACGTCGTAACCCTTCTTCACCATGTCGCCGGCGAAACTCAGGCCGGCGGGGCCGGAGCCTACGACGGCCACCTTGATGCCGTTTGAGGGGGCTATCTCGGGCAGCGAGATGTTGCCGCTCTCGCGCTCGAAGTCGGCGGCGAAGCGCTCCAGATAGCCTATGGCCACGGCCTTGCCGCCACTCTTCAGATGAACACACTTGCTCTCGCACTGCTTCTCCTGCGGGCAGACGCGTCCACAGACGGCGGGCAGCGACGACGTGTTCTTCAGCACCTTGGCAGCAGCCAGGAATTGTCCGCGCTCAATGTTCTTGATGAACGAGGGAATATCAATGCTGACGGGGCAACCCTCCATGCACGACGGCTTGGGGCAATCCAGGCAGCGCTTGGCCTCCTGCATGGCCATCTCCTTGGTCAGGCCTATGTTTACCTCTTCGGTGCGTGTGGTGGCGCGATAGACGGGGTCGAGTTCCGGCATGACCACGCGCTCTATCTGCATGCGCTCCTTGGGCTTCACTGCGGTGCGCAGTTCCTGCCGCCAGGGGGCTTTCTTGTCGGTGAGCGCCTCTATAGTATCGTTTGTGGGGTCGTTGTCCATGACGATGTCTGTGGTTTCCGAGGGAGAAGCCTCGGGCGCGGTGGCACTGGCTATGTGCTCCTCATAGTGCTCCAGCTCCTCCAGTTCGGCCCGCTTGAACGTGCCCATGCGCTTGAACATCTCGTCCCAGTCGACGAGGGCGCCGTCGAACTCTGGGCCGTCGATGCAGACGAACTTCGTCTTGCCGCCGATGGTCAGTCGGCAGGCACCGCACATGCCCGTACCGTCCACCATGATGGTGTTCAGGCTCACCTCGCAGGGTATGTGGTGCTTCTGGGCCGTCAGGTTCGAGAACTTCATCATGATGGGAGGCCCTATGGCAAACACCTTGTCGACGTGCTCCTGCTCAATGAATTTCTCTATGCCCACGGTGACCACGCCCTTCTCGCCATACGAGCCGTCGTCGGTCATGATGATGACCTCGTCAGACGACTGGCGTACCTTGTCTTCGAGTATGATGAGGTCCTTTGAGCGGCCTGCCATCACCGACAGCACGCGGTTGCCGGCCTTCTTCAGGGCCTGGATGATGGGCAGCATCGGCGCCACGCCCAGTCCGCCGCCGGCACATACCACCGTGCCGTAGTTCTCGATGTGAGTCGGGTTGCCCAGCGGGCCTACCACGTCGGCCACAAAGTCGCCCTCGCCGAGGGCACAGAGCTTCTTTGACGACAGGCCCACCATCTGCACTACCAGTGTGATGGTGCCCCGCTCCACGTCGGCCCCGGCAATGGTCAGCGGCATGCGCTCACCCTTCTTGTCGACACGCACGATGACGAAGTTGCCGGCCTTGCGGCTCTTGGCTATCAGCGGTGCCTCAATCTCAAACAGGAAAACCTTCTCCGAGAATTGTTCCTTTTTTACGATTTTGTTCATAATCCTTGTTGAGTGTTTAGTGTTGAGTGTTGTGTGTTTAATCTATCAGGTCGCAACCCATGTAGGGTACCAGTGCTGCGGGCACCTTGATGCCCTGCGGTGTCTGGTTGTTCTCCAAGAGGGCGGCCACGATGCGGGGCAGGGCCAGGGCCGAGCCGTTCAGCGTGTGGCAGAGCTCAGTCTTCTTGGTGTCCTCGCGGCGGTAGCGGCACTTCAGGCGGTTGGCCTGGTAGGTGTCAAAGTTAGATACTGACGACACCTCCAACCAGCGGCCCTGGGCCTCAGAGTAGACCTCGAAGTCGTAGCAGATGCTCGACGTAAACGACTGGTCGCCACCGCACAGCAGCAGAATCCTGTAGGGCAGCTCCAGCTTCTTGAGCAGGCCCTCCACGTGCTCCAGCATCTCGCGGTGGCTCTCCTTCGAGTGCTCCGGCTTGTCGATGCGTACAATCTCAATCTTGGAGAACTCATGCAGACGGTTCAGTCCGCGCACGTCCTTGCCATACGACCCTGCCTCACGACGGAAGCACTCCGTGTAGGCGCAGTTCTTGATGGGCAGGTCCTTCTCGTCGAGTATCACGTCGCGATAGATATTGGTCACGGGCACCTCGGCCGTCGGTATGAGGTAGAAGTCGTCCACCTCGCAGTGGTACATCTGGCCCTCCTTGTCGGGCAGCTGTCCTGTACCGTATCCGCTGGCGGCGTTCACCACCGTCGGCGGCATGATTTCCGTATAGCCGCTCTTGCGGGCCTCGTCGAGGAAGAAGTTGATGAGGGCCCTCTGCAGTCTTGCGCCCTTGCCGATGTAGACGGGGAAGCCCGCACCCGTGATCTTCACACCGAGGTCGAAGTCTATCAGGTTGTATTTCTTGGCCAGCTCCCAGTGGGGTAGGGGGTTGTCGATGCCCAGTTTGGGGTTGACGTCCCAGTTGCCCACGGTGTCCTCGGGGGTGCATTCCTTCAGGTTCGACTTCACCACGCGGTTGTCCTCGGCAGCACTGCCTTCCGGCACCTCGTCGTAGGGTATGTTCGGTATCTGGCAGAGCAGCGTTGTCAGCTCCTCCTGGGCCTTGTTCATCTGCTCCTCCAACTGCTTGTTGGTATCCTTCATCTGGCCAACGGTCTCCTTGATGGCGTCGGCCTCGTCACGCTTGCCCTGCTTCATGAGTGTCCCTATCTGGGCAGCCATCTTCTTGGCCTCGCTCAGGTTCTGGTCCAGTTGCTGCTGGGCTTCGCGGCGTTTCTTGTCGACGGCAAGCACTTGGTCGATGGCCTCGCGCGCACCGTTGAAGTGCTTTTTTTCGAGGCCCTTAATCACACGTTCAGTTTCCTCACTGATGAGTTTGAGTGTTAACATCTTTGTATTTACAATTTACTGATTTACAATTTACTATTTCGTAATTTGAGTGCAAAAGTACAAAAAAGCGGGCGAACAGCAAAGAAAAAGCTCCGTATTTTGTTATTTTACTGTTTTTTTCTTAGCTTTATGTGAAGAATCTCAGGCTCATTCGAGTTTTTTATGGAGCCTAAGTCGTTCGAGTACGTTAAGCCGCCGGGGCGCAAAGTTCTGATGGCTCTTCCTAATTATCTCTGAAACGGTATGATATATCTGCTGTCTATGGTAACCATTTCCAAAACTATGCTATACCTGCTATAGTTGCTACTATCTTACTGGCAGTCAGTGGCTTATCCTATAGCATAGTTTGCCGGAACTATGCTATAACCATGCTATGAACTATGCTATAGTTGCTGTTTTTCTTGAGCCTGCTGGTCTCACTTTCGATGTTGACGGTGGTATTTGACGGGAAAGTGAGCATAGCTTGAGGGGAAAAAGTATAGGGTTGGCACCTTGCGCGTAGGCGCAAAACGCCTTGCGGGCCTACGCAAAACGCCTTGCGGGCCTACGCAAAAATAGAAGCTCCACCCCTGGCTGGCTGACAGTCAGTGTAGTTTAACGATTTTAGTTGACTACTTTCAGCCTTATTTGCAATATGGGTT
>CAMNJY010000028.1 GCA_946541745.1 uncultured Prevotellaceae bacterium | reverse complement strand
TAGGTCAGGGGGAAGGTGGTGCGGAAGGTGATGCGGTCCGACACGAAGTAGTCGAGTGCCAGCTTTGTGGTGAAGCGGTCCAGCTTCTGCTTGATGATGGTACCGTTCTGGTGGTCATAGCCGGCCGAGACGCGGAAGTTGGCCTTCTCGCCACCGCCGGTGATGGTCAGGTAGTGGTATTGGCTCCAGCCTGTCTGCTGCACCTCGTCCACCCAGTCGGTATTGTTGTTCCAGTTTTCAAACTCAGCCCACGAGCGGTTGTAGTTGATTTCGTTGATGTTGGTCGTGGCTGTAGCACTTTGGGCGGGGTTGTAGTACATTTCCTTGAGCATCATGGTGTAGTCGTCACCGTTGAGCAGGTTGTAGCCCTTGGGCTGCCACGAGGCCTGCACGCGCAGCGAGTAGTCGACGCGTGTGGCGCCGCGCGCGCCGCGTTTGGTGCGTATCTGTATCACACCGTTGGCACCGCGCGAACCCCAGATGGCAGTGGCGGCGGCATCCTTCAGTACCTGGATGTCCTCAATGTCAGAGGGGTTTACTGACAGCAGCGAGGCGTAGGTCTCCTCGTTGGCGTTCTGGAAGTCGAAGTTGGCATCGGGGTTGTCAAAGATGTTGCCGTCGACGACGATGAGCGGCTCTGCCGAACCGTTGATGCTGGTCACACCACGCAGACGCATGGTGGTACCCGATCCGAGGTTACCCGAGTTCGACACGATGTCGAGACCGGCGATGCGACCCTGCAGGGCCTCGTCGGCCGAGGTGAAGGCCAGACCCTCGACCTCCTTCATGGAGAAGGTCTGGGCTGCCACCGACACCTCGCGCTCGGGGATGGCCAGGCCACCCTGGTTGAACTTGCGCTTGGCGGTGACGGTCACCTCCTTAATCTGGGTGGCGTCCTGCAGCTTGATGTCGAAGCGGGTGCGGGTGCCGATGGGGAGCACCTGGGTCTTATAGCCCACGTAGGAGATCTTGAGCTTGTTCTTGGCGTTCTTCACCGTCATTGAGAAGTTACCGTTCATGTCCGTCTGAGCGAACGATATGTTACGGTTGTTGCCATCTACCTCGACGACGTTACACATCATCACAGGCCCCAGCGCGTCGTTGACGGTACCCGAGATGCGGGCTTCCTGGGCAAGGCAATTGACAATGAACAACTGACAATTGACAATTACCAATCCCAATATTCTGTATAGTCTTTTGCTAATCATAATTTTCAATTTTCAATTTTCAGTGTCCTTGTCATACCTTTTATATAAATAGGCATCGTAGCGCTCGCGGTAGGCCTTTGTCCGTTGGCGTGCCGAGGCCCCCGTCCAGGCAGCGTCGTAGCGGTTGGTGTCTGTATGGCCACACAGCGGCGTGCTGATCTGGTGAATCACGGCAAACGATGAGGTGAGGATGCTGTGGCTGCGGGCGTTGAACACATAGTCGCGGGCCATGCGGTTCGACATCTTGGCCGTGCTGCTGCTCTCGATGGTGATCTTCTGTCCGTTGCGGTCGGTCACGGTCATCTGTCCGTTGCTGCCGCTGACGGTCAGCTTCTCGCGCACACCCAGGGTGTCGGAGCAGGCCGTGGGGTAGATGCCCTCTTCGATGACATTGTCACAGTAGATAGAGTTGTCCTGGAAGTGGTAGCGTATGAAGTCGTTGATTTCCTCGACCATAGCCAGCGCCTTGTCGCGGGCGGCCTGCACCTCTTCGCTGACGCTGCCGCCCGACTTCTCGCGGTCCAGCTGCTCGCTGTACTTGTCGTAGAGCACCTTGATGTCGCTCCAGCGGGGCAGTCCGCGCTCGTAAGCCTTCGCCATAGCCTCGTTGTCGGGGGCGTAGATGGTGTAGTTATACGAGTTGAAGTAGTTGACGTTGTCCGTCAGACCGCCCTTGGCGGCGAAGGGGTGGTAGGCCTCCATGCGCTTCTTGCGGGTCACCTGGTTCACCTCTACCAGCTTGTCGCTGGCAAAGCCCATCAGGTCGTCCATGTCGAAGTCGTTGCACAGGGCCATGAACTCCGAGAAGCGGTCGTCGCCCTCCAGTACCTGAAGTACCGACTGCTGGGGTGCCTGTATGACGTGGTCGATGGCGTATGCCGTACCGTTCTCCTGGTTGTAGACCTGCGTAATCTGCGACACGGGTGCCACGCCGTCAATCTGGGCACCGCTCCTCACGCTGTTGCCCTCAAACCTGATGGCGCCGCCGTGCTTGGTCTTATAATATTTGTTGGTGCCCAGCGTCTCGCCGGGTTTCAGCACCACGGTGTGGTAGTTCAGTATGTCGATGAACTGTGTGCGGAAGTTGTCGGTCGTCACGCGGCCTATGGAGTCGGTGGGCGTCGTGCCCACGGTGCCCGTAGCCTTGTCGTACTTCCATGCCGAGCAGTAGACGTAGGGTGCCTTGTTCTGGTAGTAGAATTTCAGTGCCCTCGGCTGGTCGGTATTCAGGTAGCCGGGGTCTACGTAGAAGCGCCCGAAGGCGTCGTCAGTCGGTATAAAGAACGCGTAGTTGGCACTCATAGCCAGCAGGTAGGCGTAGTAGTTCTGATTGAGGGCCAGCGTGGAGCGGTTCTTACCGTCGTTGACGGCCTCGTTCATGATGCGCATGTTGCTGCTCAGTGTCACCGGTGCCGACACGGCAATCAGCGAGGGCGGTGCAAACACCTTGTTCAGCATGTAGGCCACGCCGTTGTTGGCTATCTTCACGTCGTAGGAGCCGTTGCTGTTGCGGTTCAGCACGTCCAGTCCCAGCCCCATGGGGTCGTTGGCCTCGTCCATGACGCGGCCGAACTTAGAGGGCACGGTGCCCACGAACGAGCTCTTCATCAGGTTGCCCACTATCTGCTGTATGTTCTGCAGGGGTATCGAGTCTATATTCTCGGCCAGGTACTCCAGCGTGTTGGGCTTCTTGCCGAAGGCGTTGATGAGGAACTCGCCCCCGCCGCCCGGCAGGAAGAACTCCTGCATGGCCTCGTCGGTAGGTACGAACATGGCGGCAATGTCTTTGTTCGAAGCCTCGTTGGTGCCGCTGTTGTAGTTGTTCCATCCCGGGTCGAATGGCAGCACATACTGAGCCTGCGTGTTGTTGGGGTCCAGGGTCAGCGTGCCGCCCTGGGAGCGCAGGCTCATGTAGCGCTTCTGGAAGATGGAGTCTATTTGTGGCAGGCCGTTGGCCTCGGCATAGTCGTTGTAGTTCTTCGTCGTGGCGGCGTCATAGTAGGGCGCGCTGAAGCGGTCGAGCATGCGGCTGAAGAGGTTGCTCTCGCCGTTGGTGCGTATCAGTTCGGCCAGGTTGCCCGGCGGCACCAGCACGTCCTGCATCTGGTGGATATAGCCGTTCTTGCAGGTCACGTCAGCCTGGACAATCTTGTTGCGGAAAATGTAGGCCGACTTCTCTTCCGTGCTGTAGGGTGTACCCGTTATCACCTCGAAGTCGCTGTTGTCTCCCCGTGTGCTGATGTTGTTGGTTGTCATCTGCTCCTCGGTGAAGTGAACCATCATGGGCCTTGTGGCGTCCATCACCATGTAGAGTCCGCGGTTGTAGTACTTCTCCCAATAGGGGTTGTTGGGGGGCATGTCGGCTTTCGACCTCAGGTGGGTGATGGTGTCAATCACGTTGGCGCCCGTGGTGTGCTTCAGGGCCATGCCGGGGGTTACGGCCGTGGCTCCGTCCGACACGTTCGACAGCATTTCTACCAGCATGGCGTTGTCGAGCATGGATGAATACAGTAGCTGACGTTTCTGAGCTTCGCTCAGGTCCTCATAGCGGCGCACCCCCCAGGGGTTGTCCTGATAGAACCGGTCGAAGGCTTCGTCGTTGGCGGGGAACACCGTCTTCGAGCCAGTCTTCTGCAGCGTCTCAGCGTAGCCTAGGTCGTCAATCAGGCGAAGGTAGTTGTTAAAGGTTCCCTTTAGCACATTGCCTTGCGAATTTGTCAGGCTCTCCGGGTTTTTCATGGCGTCATAGATACTGCCGCCCAACCACGACGGATAGTTGTCCGGGTCGTCGAGCGTGTAGTCGTCCGTACAAGCCATGAATCCTCCACAGGCCGTGGCCAGGGTGATGCCGACGCATACTCTTCTGGCCCTTTCAATCATGTGGCTATTCATACATTAAAATATTTTAAGTTAGCATTCTCTAAAATTGCGTACAAAAGTACATAAAAATTCTGAAACGGCAACAATGTTTGAGGAATTTTTTTTGCCTCACTTGCCGGGCTTGACAATTTTCCGTAACTTTGCACGCCCAAACAGTATTCCGACATGGACGACCGACGATATTTGCAGCGCCTTATCAGCGAGGGCGAGCATCAGCAGCAGGACTTCAAGTACCGTGTGGCTGATGCGCGCAAGCTGGCCCGTTCGGTCTCTGCTTTTGCCAACACCGAGGGCGGGCGGCTGCTCATCGGCGTTCGCGACGACGGCTACCTGGCCGGGGTGAGGTCTGAGGAGGAAATCTACATGATGCACCAGGCGGCTTACAAGTACTGCGTGCCCGAGGCGAGCATCAAGTTTGACACCTATCACGCCGCGGGCCGCACCATCGTCATTGCCACCGTGCCTCCGTCGCCGCGCCGGCCTGTCTGTTCCATTGACGAGGACGGGCGGCAGCGGGCTTACATCCGCATAGCCGACGAAAACATAGTGGCCTCGCCCGTCCACTTAGCCATCTGGCGCGAACAGCAGCAGGAGCGTGGGGCCATGATGACCTACACCGGCACCGTCAGCAGGCTCATGGGGGCTATGCAGACAGAACGGCAGACGCTCAATCAAGTCGTCCGCCGTTCTGGTCTCTCACGTTTAAAGGTTGTTGCCCTCCTGGCCCGCCTTGTGCGCTTCGGCGTTGCCCGGTGGGAGTATAGTGACCGTCAGTTCCTGTTCAGCCTTACTTGAACAGCTCGTCGAGCAGGGTGTAGAATGCAGGGTCTTCGCCGACGATGGTCTTCACTATCTTGCCGTCGGGGCCGACGATGATTTTTGTGGGGAATCCCTGTATGGCGTAGTCGGCCAGCACCTTCGAGCCCTTCGGGTTATAGACGTGCAGCCAGGGCAGTTCGTATTTCTTGACGGCGTCGCGCCATTTCTGGTCGCTGTCGTTGCAGTCGATGCCGAGGATTTCAAACTTGCCCTTGTACTTCTGGTAGTACTCCTTCATCTGGGGGATACCCTTGATACACCATCCGCACCACGACCCCCAGAAGTCGAGTATGACGTGCTTGCCGCGCAGCGAGCTCAGCGACAGGGGCTTGCCGTTCAGGTCGTTCAGTGTGAAGTCGGGGGCGTCGATGCCGGCAGCCTGCTTCTTGGCGGCTTCCTTCTCGGCCTTCATCCGCTCCTCTATCTGGTCGAGCAATCCCTGGTAGATGGGCTTGAAGCGGCCGTCGCGCACCTCAGGTGCCAGCAGCGTGGCGGCCTCTTTCATCTTGGCCGGGTCGCGCATCATGGTGAGGGCGTAGGCTGAAGCCTCGTAGTCGGGGTGGGCTTTGATGAAGCCGTAGATGGCGTCGGTAGCGTCCTTGCCTTCCTTCTGGGCGCTCTCGGCCACGACGTCGGCCTCATGAAACTGTGCATAGAACTTCGAACCGTTGATGTCGTAGCGCGTGCGGTCCTCAGCGGTCAGCACGGCCTCCTCGCCAGGCACGCCGGGCAGCCGGTAGACCATGGCTGTAGACTGGTTGCGCAGGGCCCCCGGCTCTACTAAGTAGAGCTGGACGACGTCGGGCAGCTCCAGTTCGAAGTCAAATTTCCCTTTCTTGCCCGTGAAGGTCTTGGTCTCCTGCATTCCGGCATTGTTCATGTAAAGGGCCACGATGCTGTCGCCCACGGGCTTGCAGTCCATCTTCACCTTTAGTTTACCTACGGCGGCCTGCATGTTGCTGACGGCTGCCACCATGAGCGCGAGGCTCAGTAGAATCTTCTTCATTGCTGTTCTTTTTTTATTTGTTAGTATTCTGATAGATGCGTACATAGTCTATTTCATACCTCATGGGCAGTGCCTCGTCGTCGATAGGGCCGCCGTTCTGTCCGCCGAGGGCCAGGTTGAGCAGCACGTATTGCGGCAGCTCTGTGAAGGGGTTGCGCCCCTGGCCTGCGCTGCCGTTGCGGGTAGTGCTGAGCGCTATTTCGTTGAGCATCTCGCCGTCCAGGTAGAGTCTGATGGCGGTCTCGTCCCAGTCCATCAGCCAGGTGTGGAACCGCTGCGCCCACAGCGGGTCGCGATCGGTGAAGCGGGTGAGGGGCACCTTGCTGCTGTCCCACACGGCCTCATATCGGCGGTCGCTGCCCCATGCGGCGTTTGCCAGTATGTGGGGCTTGCCGCCTATGCGGTAGTACTCCATGAGGTCCACCTCCCCGTTTGACGGCCACTCCATCCCTGTGCCCAGTGTCCAGATGGCGGGCCATGCCCCCGGGGCCGTCGGTATGCGGGCGCTCACTTCGAGCCTTCCATAGCGGAACTCCCGCTTGCCCCGCGTGGTGAGGCAGGCCGACGTGTAGTTGATGGTCGGCCGGCGCTGGCCCCAGTGGCGGCCGCCGGGCCGGTAGGTGGGGTTGGGCCGGTTCTGTTCGCGGCGGGCCTCTATGATGAGCAGCCCGTCCTGCTGCCACGCGTTCTCGGGCTGGTACCACTGGGCCTCCTCGTTGCGCACGTAGCCCTGCTCGTAG
Source organism: uncultured Prevotellaceae bacterium (assembly GCA_946541745.1). Lineage (GTDB taxonomy): Bacteria > Bacteroidota > Bacteroidia > Bacteroidales > Bacteroidaceae > Prevotella. Next base: position 14,313 of record CAMNJY010000028.1, on the reverse strand, counting down.
TTCCACGTCGCCGAGTCGGGCCGTCCGTCGCGGTTGAACTCGTCGCTCCATACCAGTTGCCACTCCTGGGCCTGCAGCTGCCCGCTGATGGCTATTATAAATATGGTGAGTAGTCTTGTCTTGTTCATTTTCATTCTGCCGACAAAGGTAGCTAATTTCTTCCAAACGGCCATGACTTTCGGCGAATATCTGCTATTTTAGGGTCATCTCCTCCAGAAATTCCTCCCACTGCGTCTGGAAACCGTTGAACACGTTGATGTCAACCTCGCCGCGGATGCCCGCCACACGGCCGTTAGGCGACAACTGCCAGACGGCCAGCTTCACGTCGGGCTTGTACTCGCTGTAGCGGGCTATCCATACCTGGTAGTGCTGCTTCAGGTCGGGGGCGTCTTTCAGGTAGCGGTTCACAAACGACTGGCTGACGTAGAGTATGGGCTTGACGCCAGTGCGCCTTTCTACCGCCGAGAGCCATGTGCGCACCTGCCTGAACAGGGCCTGCGTGCCTCCTATGGCCGCTATCTGGGCGGCCGGCGGCTCAAGGTCGAGGACGGGCGGCAGGTCGCCCCGCTTGAAGAGCGTGTTGAAAATGAAGTGGCGGGCTTGAGCCGCTCCGCTCGTCTTGCACGAGAAGAAGTGGTAAGCGCCCACGGGAATGCCCTGGCGGCGGGCTTGGGCATAGTCCGACACGAAGAAGGGATTGCGGATGTTGGTGCTCTCGGTAGACTTGATAAACACAAACGACACGGGATAGTCTACCGCGCCGGTGGCGTGCTTCTGGTTTTTGCCCAGATGCGAGATGCGCAGGCGGTTCCAGGCTATGGGATACTTCTTGCGGCCCTTGCCGTGCTGATAGCGTGATATGTCGATACCGTAGATGCGGTTGCTGGTGTAGCTCATACGCTCGCCGAGGTATCTGTCCTGCTGCCACTGGCCTATCCTGAGGTGAGCCTGAGGGGCTATGGAAAAACCGAAGCCCTCGCGGCGGTCGCCCCTCCACTGGCCCTCAAAGTAGGTGCCGTCGCTGTCTATCGAGCAGCCGTGGCCGTGGGCCAGGCCATTGGCGAAGTCGCCGGAATACACGCCTGCGGAGTCTACCCTGATGCCGACGGCGAGGGTGTCGTTGTCGTACCTACCTATTATAATACGGCCTGCCGAGTCGCACTCCATGCCGGTACCCCGTCGGCCGATGCCTTTCCACCGTCCTATGTTCAGCAGTTGGAGTGGGGTGGGGGGCAGATTCGTCAGCAGTGTGTCGCCGTGCAGGGCGTAGTTGGTTACCATTTCGTACCCCTCGTCCTGTACCGTGTGAAGGTCAAAGTAGTATTTCAGCTCGTCGTCCAGGCGGGTGTCGGCTTGCACGGCGAGGGTTGCTATCAGGGCTGTGATGACTGAAAAATGTTTCATAACAGGTGCAAAATTACAAAGAAAAATGCGGAAAAAGCGATTTTTTCAAAAAAAGTTGCAGAAAAATTTGGCGGATTCAAAAAAAGTCCGTACCTTTGCATCCGCTTACAAGGAACAACGGTTCCGTAGCTCAACTGAATAGAGCATCTGACTACGGATCAGAAGGTTGTGGGTTTGAATCCCGCCGGAATCACACGAAAGCATGGAGGATACTTAGGTATCCTCTTTTTTTGTGCTGGCCAGTCTGTTATATTCCCTATAAGTGCCCAACCGTCGCCAAACCCTGCTATGCCTGCTATGAATGATTGTATAGCGCTGAATGTCAGTTGGTTAAGTTATAGCATAGTTTCTGGAAACTATGCTATAACTGTGCTATGAACTATGCTATGACTGGCCATTGGCACCACTTTTCAGCCGCAGATAGTAGCCGCGCACACCGGTGTTGCCGCCTCGTGGCCAGCGGAGGCCCTTCAGCGTCCTGCCGAGTTTTGTCAGATTGGGCACGTCGCTGGCCTTCAGGTGCTTCATGAGCTCCTTTTGTATGTCGCTCGTCGTCCACAGGTTTTCGCGCCGGTGGTCCTGCGTAGGCTCGAAGTAGGCAGGTAGCACAGAGTCCATGGCCGACTCCTGCTGGTAGGGGCGGTTGTGCTGTTGAATGGCCTGCTCGTCCTCTGAGGTGAACCAGTAGATGCAGCCGGGCGAGCTGAGTTCTGTCACCGCCTGTGCGAACATCTGCTTATAGGGTATGGTGCCCGTCATGTCGGCCTCGCCCGTCACCTCCACACAGAGGTAGCGGCGCGAGCCGTCGCCGGCGGGCAGCGGGGTGGGGTCGTTGGTGGTGGCTATAAACGAGCAGAGGCGCGGCGTCATGGTGTACTGCTCTGAGCGCATACGGCGTATCTGTACGTCCTTCTCCGTCAGCAGCCGCTTGATTTTGGCCTGCTCGCGGTCGGTCTTGGCGTTGTATTCGTCGATACACACCAGCCACATACGCCCCAGTACGCGCTCCACCTGCTCGGCGTTGTCCATCTTGATGTCGTCCATGTAGTATTCGCGCATCGATGGCGGCAGTATGTTCTTGCAGAAGTTTGACTTCTTGATGCCCTGTCCGCCTATCAGCATGGGTACCATCGAGTTGCCGTAGTCGCGGTTGATGTTGAGCGCCTGAGCCACCATGGCCAACCACCATCGGTGGAAATACTGCGGCCAGCGGTCGTAGTTGGTGGGCAGCCGTCGGGCGAAGTCTTCGATGTAGTTGGCCTTGCGGTCCCACTGGCCGCAGGCCGCCAGAAACTCGTGGACGGGGTTGTAGTCGGCTATGTGGGCCGACTCTATGTAGATGCGTATGTCGTTCATCCAGCTCTCGCCGCCCTCCTTCATCTGTTCCACCACGATCGACTTCAGCTGGCGGTCGGTCAGCGGTTGCCACTGCCTGAAGCTCAGGTCGTTGGGGCGGAACTCCGTCAGCTGTTTCACCACGTTGAAGCGCAGCTGGTAGCGACGGGCAAAGAAGTCTTCGATGAAGCGGATGATACGCTCCTTCTCGTTCATCTGCGAGAGGGCCTTGCCGTTGTAGTCCTTCTTGTAGTTGGCGCGGAACACCTTGCGTATCAGATCCTTGCCCAATGGCTTGAAGCGCTGGTCCCAACAGGCCCTCTGGATGCAGGCCTCCTCGTCCAGGCTGGCTTTGCGGCAGTAGCCGGCCAGTGCCGCCAGGCAGGCCTCGGCCTCCACGGGCGCGTCGTCCATGGCTTTCGACAGGCAGGTGTAGTACTCCGTCTGCTGCCGCTCGCGCTCGCCGTAGTCGGGGTACCAGACGACGCTACCCTCGTCGTCGGCCTTGGTGCCCTCATAGGCTTTCAGCACGCTCTCCTCCTCGTGGACGACGGGCAGTGGCTGCGCCGTGGGGTTGTAGTACAGTTGCGGGTCATGGCTCATGCGGCAACCGGCGGTGAGACTGGGTTCGGCAACGGTCAGGTTACACAAGGCCAGGTTGGTATAGAGGCGGGCGGCCGTCTGCTGCGCCTCGTTCAGAAAGGCCAGGTAGCGGTCGGTGTTCAGCTCCGTCCAGTGCCCGTGGCTGATTTCCCAGGGGCGCTGGTCGTGGCAGTACTGGCAGCCGACCACCACTTTCAGCGTCACCCCGCTCACGCCGGCAAAGGCCAGCAGCGTGTAGGGCAGCTGCGCTACGCGCCGCTTCACCTCGGCCACCTGGCGCTGGCCCTCCGGACAGGGTATGTCGAGCAACAGCAGCTGGGTGAACGCCGTCGGGTGGTCTAATCCCTTCTTGCCGAACGTGGCTGAGAAGAGCAGGTAGGGCAGGCGGTCGCTCTCGGCCAGCATGAAGCGCGGGGCACCCTGTTTCATGGCCAGCCTTGAGTGCAAGGCGGCAGCGGCCACGCGGGCGGCAGCCTGCCTGGTGTCGTCGGAACGCATGCGTTCCACAATGTCGTTGAGTTCTGTTGAGATGGGGGAGCCTGGCTCTCCCATCCTGGTCTTAATTTTAGTTATCTTCATAGGTTATGATTAAAATGGCGTGCAAAATTACGAAGATTAACTGACTGTTGCAAGCAAAGGGGTATCCTAAAGTCTTAACGCGCTCTCTTTCAGGGACTAACAGACGTGGTTTTGGCCTTGCCCGTAGGTTCAAAACACCTTGCGGGCCATCGCTAAACACCTTGTGGGCCTACGCAAAATAGAAACCCCTTCCCCGGCCCCTCCCGAGGGGGGGAGGGCTATAGCATAGTTATAGCATGGTTATAGCATAGTTATGGGAAACTATGCTATGGGCTAATGTCCTGTCGGTCAGTGAGATACGAGCAACTATAGCAACCATAGCATAGTTGCCGGAGTGGTTTCAGACTTCGGTGTAGATGAATTCCTGGCCCCGTCGGGTTCTCAGCAGCTTAGGCGTGTCGCCCTTGCACCACTCGTTGAGCTGTTTGCGTGAGGAGTAGTAGGTGAGTCCCGAGCGAAAGGCAAAGATGCCGACGGTCACATAGCCACGGAACTCCTTGATGGTGGCCCTGAGTATCTGCTCCAGCCTCTCCTGGTCGGCCAGTATTTCCTTCGTGTTGGGGTTGTTGGCGCGTCGGAAACCGTTGTTCCATTTCTCGAGCTCCCGGTTCCACCGCTGGCCGGGGTTGTAGTCCACTCCGTCGAAGCTCACGTCGCTGCCCTTGATGTCGTCGGGGTCGGTGAACTCGCGGCTCAGGGTGAGCCTCGGGGCAAACGAGCCTATGGGCGTGTCGATGCGGTAGCCCATGCCCATCAGTTCGCCCGCCGCCCGCAGGAACACCTCGAAGGCCCGTGACAGCTCGCCGAAGCGCACGCCGTAGTTGTTGCAGCAGAAGTCCTCCACGTCCTTCATAGCCAGCTTGCCTTGGGTAGCCGGGCGCACATACACTATGTTCCGCCCGTCGCTGCCCTTCGCCGGCGTAGGGTGAACCTCAAACAACATTCCGTCTTTCTTCCTTGGCATATCGCGAACTCGAGCTGTTATTTCTTGTGTTCTATGTACTATCGCTCACTTATCAGGGTACAAAGATATCATCAGGCTTTTACTCATTGTCAGGCATCAAGCACCCTACGCGTGGCATAGTGATAGCAGAGGGTAAAAGTTTCATTGCTCCACCACCTGCACATTAGTGTCGCCGGGCTTGTAGAGCAGGCCGGTGCAGCTGGTAGCAGCGGCACGGTAGGGGCGTAGCTCTATGGCGTTCCAGTCTATCTGGTCGGTGCGCTGGGCCAGCGGGGCGTGGGGAATGAGGGAGCCGTCGCGTACCAGGATGATGGCGGGTATGGGCCCGGCCTCTATGTGCTGGTAGCCGCCGTCGTAGACCTTGCCGCTCTGGTAGTCTATCCACTTGCCTCGGGGCAGGTAGACGTCGCGCCCGGTGCCGCTCTCCATGAGCGGGGCTACCAGCATCTGCGAGCCGAACATGTATTCGTCGTCAACCAGCCAGGCCCCCTGGTCGTCGGGGAACTCCACGAGCAGGGCCCTCACCATAGGCAGTCCGCGCTCAGAGCAGTGCTTGGCCTGGGCGTAGACGTAGGGCATGAGGCGGTACTTCATTTCGGCGCACTCGCGGAACGCTCGGGTGAAGCTCTCGGAGATGAGCCATGGCTCCGTGGGCGGTGCGCCATGGGCGCGGGTGTGGCTCGACAGGAAGCCGAAGGGCAGCCAGCGGCGGTAGATGTCCTCAGGCGAGGCGGTGACGAATCCGCCCATGTCGTGGCTCCAGAACGAGAACCCACTCAGTCCGAGGCTGAGGCCGCCGCGCAGGTCGCCCGCCATGCCGGTGTTGGTGGTGGCGGCGTCGCCGCCCCAGTGCAGGGCGTAGCGCTGTGAGCCGGCCCAGGCTGAGCGCGCCCAGATGATGCCTTCGCCGGGGTGCTGCCGTTCGACGGCCTCCCACAGGGCTTTGTTGTAGCGCAGGGGGTAGAGGTTGTGCTCGTAGAGTCCGCCGCGGCCGTTGTGGTAGAAGCCGTTGTAGGGGGCGGCCTCGCCGAAGTCGCACTTAATGGTGGATACCCCCTGGCGCAGGAGGCCTAAAATCTTGTCCTGATACCAGCTGACGGTCTGAGGGTTGGTGAAGTCGAGCACGGCGTCCTCGTAGGGCATGCCGCCGCCGGCATTGCGTATGTGCAGGTTGCGCTCAGTGATTTCGCTGAAGTAGCGGTTCTTGGGCGTGAAGTAGGGCAGTTGCCACAGGCAGGTGTGGAACCCCTCCTTGGCCAGCTCTTTCAGCATTCGCTCAGGGTTGGGGAAGCGGTCGGCAGAAAACTGGTAGTCGCACTGCCAGTCGACGCCAAACCAGCCGGTGTCGAAGTGTATGACGTCGGCGGGTATGCGGTGGTGGCGCAGCTTGGCGGCAATGTCGAGCCCTTCCTGCTGCGAGAAATAGGTGATGCGGCTCATCCACGTGCCAAACGACCATAGGGGCAGCATGGGCGAGCGGCCCGTCACGCCGGTGTACTCGTAGAGGATGTCCTTGGGCTGTCCGAAGAACACGAAGAGGTCTATCTGCTCGTCGGCCATGAACAGGCGCTGGGCACCGATGTAGCTGGCACCGAAGTCGGCAGTGACGGGTGCCGAGGTGTGCATGAAGACGCCGTAACCCCTGTTGGAGAAGTAGAAGGGCACGGGCTTGTACTGGCCGTCGGTCTCAGGCCCCTGCGGGTCAGTGACGCTGAGGTGAACCTTCTGGCCCACCTTGTTTAAAGAGGTGAACGACTCGCCGCAGCCATAGATGCGCTCGCCGGGCGACAGCAGCCACACGGGGTTGACCGAGCGCGAGTTGTCGGAGCCGCGCTTGATGAACGATGTGGGCAGCAGTTTCACTTGGGTGGAGTCGTTGTCAACGAGGTGGCGTGTCTGGGTGAGCACGCGGCCGCGGGCGTCCTTGAGCACCAGCCGGAAGGGGTAGCGCTGTATCTCGACGGTGCCGTAGGCCGAGCTGTAGCTAATGGCGCGGTCGCTGGCCACCGAGCGCCAGGGGGCGGCGGCGGTGCGCTGCTTGAACTGCGGGCAGAGCATGGGGTCGTCGGCGTCCTGGCCGGCCGGTTCGACGGGCGTGGTGAGCAGACGGATGCGGACCGTGCGCGGCGTGATGAACTCCACCTTGACAGCCAGCTCAGGGTCGTTGTCGTAGGCGGCGTCGGGGAAGTCGAGCATCTGCATGCGGACGGGCCAGAAGCCGTTGAGGTTGAAGGCCTGGCGGGGCGACATGCGGTAACGTTTCCACTGTAGGCGGCCTTCGCCTTTAGCGGCATCGAAGGCCGTGACGGAGTCGGCCAGAAAATAGGTGTTGGCCAAGTCGCTGAAATCGGTAGAGACGTCCTTCGCCATGCACTGAAGGTACTGTATGCCGGCGTTGGTCTGTATCTGGGCGCTGGTGACCAGGGTGCTGCCAGCCAGGCAGACGGTCGCGATGAGTTTTTTCATAGTTTTGTGGTTGTTGTGATTAGTCAAAAGTCTTGAACTCGTAGCCTTGCTCCTTGAGCCACTTGATGCTCTGAGGCAGGGCCGTGCGCAGTTTGTCGATGGACTTCAGCGAGTCGTGGAAGGTGATGATGCTGCCCGGGCGGGCATATCGGCGCACGTTGCTGAACACGCCCTCGGCAGTGAGCCACTTGGAGTAGTCGCGGGTGACGAGGTCCCACATAACGACCTTGTACTTGCGGCTGAGCATGGCGTATTGGGCCAGCCTCATCCATCCGTGGGGCGGACGGAAGAGGTGGCTCTTGATGTAGGCGTTGGCCTTCTCAACGTTGTAGCTGTATTCGTGGAGTGAGCGGCGCAGTCCGCTGATGTGGTTGTGGGTGTGGTTGCCCACCTGGTGGCCCTCGTCGATGATGCGCTTGTAGAGTTCAGGATATTTGCGCACGTTGTCGCCCACCATGAAGAAGGTGGCGTGGACGCCGTGCTCGCGCAGCACGTCGAGGATGAAAGGGGTGGCCTCGGGAATGGGACCGTCGTCGAAGGTCAGGTAAACAGCCTTCACGTGACGGTCCATTCTCCATAGTGCCCTGGGATAGAGCCAGCGTAGGTAGATGGCCGGTTGCTCTATGATCATAGGTCAGAAACCGATGTTACCACCCTTGTCCTGATACTTACGGAAGATGTTCTCGAGCCGTACACCATAGTCATCAGCCATCTTGGGGTCGATGTCTTCGGCAAGCTGTACGAGCATCTGCAGTATGTAGAGGTGGAGCTGGCAGTCGCGCTGGCTGTTGGCGAAGCGCAGGCCGTCGAGCGAGCAGTACCACTGCATGTACTGCGTCGACTTCTGCCAGAGCTGGCTGAACATGTCCTTGGCCTTGTCCTTCAGGCCTACGGCGTTATAGGCGCGGGCAATGTCGAGCGAACCGCTGGCAAAGTCGACCGGAACGTTGTAGGTAGGTATTTCGCGCTCGGCCAGTGCCAGCACCTCCTTGGCCTTGTCGTTCTTGCCCTCGTCGACCAGGTTGACGGCCAGCTGGGCCAGCAGGCGGCGGTGGGTGTAGCACATGCGGGTGACGGTTTCGTCGAGGTAGATGCCCTTCTGGCTGACGTTGCCGTACTTGTAGCGCTTAGTGACGTTGTCAAAAGTTTTTTCGGTATCGAAGTTCTTCAGGCCGGTGTTCTTGGTGGTGAAGGGCGTAATGCGGTTGGCCAGGCCCTCCTGCACGAAGTTGTCGCCCAGGTTCATGTAGTTCTCCGAGCCTACGGTGAGTGCCACGTAGATGGGGCGCGTCCAGTTGCACTGGTCTATCATTTCAAGCATCATGAGGTCGCCCTTGTAGAGAGCGCCCTTGCCTTTGAGCGAAATGACCATGCGGTCGGGTATGGAGTCTCCCTGCATCATCATGCCGCTCTTGCGGACGGCCTCCTTGTCGATGGTCATGTAGAGGGTGTCGGTCGGTATGACGTGCAGTTCCTTGTCGGTAGAGCGTACCCAGTACTTCAGGATATTCCTCAGCTCGAAGGGCTCGTCGCCAAACATCTTGCGGGCCTCCTCGGGCTGCTCCGTGTAGAGGCTCAGCACATGCTGCTTGAGGCTGGGGTCTACCTGTACGTACTCGTTGGTGCCGGCACAGTATTCTATGCGCTTCCAGGAAATGGGCACCGACGGTGAGTCGTAGGCAGGGCGGCGCATCTGGTCGATATACCAGTCAGTCTGCAGGTAGCTCAGGTTGCACACGCGGGCATCGGTACGCACGCCCTCGGTGTCCTGATTGTACCACAGGGGGAAGGTGTCGTTGTCGCCGTTGGTGAAGATGATGGGGTTGCCCTTGTCCTGCAGGGTCATGAGGTAGTTCTGGCCAAAGTCGCGACAGGTGTAGCGCCCGCTGCGGTCGTGGTCGTCCCAGGTCTGCGAGGCCATCTGGACGGGCACCAGGAGGCAGGCCAGACCTACCAGGGCGGCAAGAACGGCCTCACCCCCGATCCCTTTCGCTGAGGAGAGGGGAGTGGTATTGCGAGAGTGCTTGTGAGTGAGGTTCATGAGGGTCTCCCAGATGGCTGCCACGCCCATGCCGCACCAGATGGCGAAGGCGTAGAACGAGCCGGCGTAGGCGTAGTCGCGCTCACGGGGCTGGACGGGCGTCTGGTTGAGGTAGACCACGATGGCCAGACCGGTCATGAAGAACAGGAAGAAGACGACCCAGAACTGCTGAATGCCCTTCTGGCCTTTCTTGAGCGACTGCCAGAAGAGTCCTATGAGGCCTAAGAGCAGGGGCAGGCAGTAGAAGACGTTGTGGCCCTTGTTCTGCTTCAGCTCGTCGGGCAGCAGCGACTGGTCGCCCAGGCGGGCGTTGTCGATGAAGGGTATGCCTGAGAGCCAGTTGCCATGCTCCAGCTCGCCGTGACCTTGTATGTCGTTCTGCCGGCCGGCAAAGTTCCACATGAAATAGCGCCAGTACATCCAGTTACACTGGTAACTGAGGAAGAAGCGAATGTTGTCCCATTGCGACGGCACCTTCACCATGACATTCTCGCCGCAGCGGTCGTAGGGCACCTCCGTGCCGCTGACACCGCCCATCCATGCCTCATAGTCCTGGGCGTGGGCAGCGTCGTACATGCGTGGGAAGAGCATGTTCTGGGCGTATTTGTACTCGTCCTTGGTGCGGACAATGAAGTAGGAGTCCTTCTCGTCCTGAGAGGCTTTCTCCTTGCGCTGCCAGACGGGCTTGCCTGTCGACATGACGGGCTTGCAGTAGCGGCCGTCGGCCTCGAGGGCCACCTGCGAGGTGTAAGCCTGGCCGTAGAACAGCGGGCGCTGGCCGTACTGGTCGCGTCCCAAGTAGTCGCCCAGGGTGAAGATGTCCTCGGGAGAGTTCTGGTCCATGGGCGGGTTGGCGTCGGAGCGTATGACGATGACGGCATACGTGGAGTAGCCTATCATGAGCATCAGCATGCAGAGCAGGGCGGTGTTCTTCAGACGCGGTGTAATCAGTGCCACGCGCTTGGTTTCGCCAGAGGGCAGCACGCGGCGGCTCAGCACGAACCACAGCACGGCCAAAACCACGAGGCCGATGAAGAAGGCCGACCACCCGTAGCCGTAGAACGGAATGCCGAGCAGGGCTACCGAGAGCATGAAGGCCACGTTCTGGCGCTTCCAGTTGCGGTCGGTGGCGTTCTGGGTCTCATAGATAGCCCATACGACGGCGGCGGCGAGGCACAGTATATAGAAGTAGAGACCCGTGTTGAACGGCATGCCCAGCGTGTTGACAAAGAGCAGCTCGAACCATCCGCCGACGGTGATGATGCCCGGCACGACACCGTAGAGCACCACGGCCACCAGCGCAAAAGATATGAGCAGGGCTATGAGCGAACCCTTAGCACTGGCGTTGGGGAAGCGGCGGTAGTAGTAAACCAGCACGATGGCCGGCAGGCAGAGCAGGTTGAGCAGATGGACACCAATGGAGAGGCCCGTCATGTACATGATAAGCACCAGCCATCGGTCGCTGTGAGGCTCGTCGGCGTGGTCCTCCCACTTCAGTATGAGCCAGAAAACGACGGCGGTAAAGGCCGACGAGTAGGCATAGACCTCACCCTCGACAGCCGAGAACCAGAAGGTGTCGCTGAACGTATAGATGAGTGCGCCCACCATGCCGGCAGCCTCGATGGCTATGAGCTTGGCGGTGGTCAGCTCGTCCCAGCGGTCAATGAGCAGGCGCCGGGTAAGGTGGGTGATGCTCCAGAAGAGGAACAAGATACACGTGGCCGAGAGCAGCGCGCTCATGATGTTGACCCAGAAGGCCACCTGCGCAGGGTCGCTGGCGAACTGCGAGAACAGGTTGGCCGTGAGCATGAAGAAAGGTGCCCCCGGCGGATGGCCAATCTCGAGTTTGTAACCGGTGGTAATAAATTCAGGACAGTCCCAGAAGGAGGCTGTCGGCTCAATGGTGGAACAGTACACGAAGGCTGCCACTAAGAAGGCAAGCCATCCGCAGACGTTATCCACGATTCTAAACTGTTTCATCTGAAATGTATAGTTTTTAACGTTAAATTCACATTCAGTCTGCAAAGTTAATAAAAAGAATGCTCAAATGAATAATCCTACGCCGTAAATTAAGATAATATAACGGAACACTTTGCCCAGCGTGATGGCTACAAAGGTGATGACGACATTGGCCCGCATGAGTCCAAGGAGGATGGTGATAGCCGACCCGATGATGGGCAGGAAGGCAAAGAAGCCCATCCAGGCCCCCCGGCCGGCCATGAACCGCTCGGCGCGCTGCATGTCGCGGGGCTTGACGTGCAGGTAGCGTTCAAACCACTCCACCTTGCCTAACCGCCCTACGCCGTAGTTGAGCACCGAGCCCAGCACGTTGCCCACCGTGCCGTAGAAGGCCAGTTTCAGCGGGTCGAGTCCCGTAGCCATAAGCGCAGTCATCACCACCTCGCTGGAAAAGGGAAAGACGCTGCCCGCCAAGAATGAGGCCAGCAGCATGCCCAAATAGCCGTAGCCTGTCAGAAACTCAATGACGGCATCCATAGGTTGAAGCACGTCAGCAGCAGTGCCGCGACGCTGATGGCGAAAAAGGCGATGTTGGTGACGCGGGTGTAGGTCAGCGAGAGGAAGTGGGCTATGAGCGGCGACACGTTGATGATCATGATGCGGATAAGCATGTCGTAGTGCTGGGGCTGGAGCACGATGAGCAGGACGGTGAACAACCACGTATGGATGAAGCAGCCGTAGAACTGTCGTATGCGTATGCCGTCGGCCGACTTCTTGCGCAGGTAGTGGACAATGCCCGTTATGCCCAAGGCTACTACAAAGGTGAAGAGCAGCACATGGTTGACCGTCAGCTGTGCCCATTCTACGACAGGCGTGTGGAAGTCGACCAAATGGGCAAAGTGAGTGACGCAGAGGTCCGGCTTGCCTGAGTAGATAAGGACGGGCAGCAGAAACCAGTAGGGCGTCAGCAGTCCCAGCAGCGAGGCAAAGAAGGTGCGCCAGCTGAGCGACGCCAGCTGGAACGCCATGAGGCCCCACAGGAAGGGCACATAGTAGAGGATAGGCACGAAGACGGCGCTGGCCAGGCCGATGCAGAGAAATGCGTAGTATGTCCAGCCGGTGGATGCCTTGTCCTGATAGGTGCGGAAGATAACACTGTAGAACGCTACGGCGCACAGTTGAACGATGGCTCCGCCCATAGAGCTGAACAGGAAGCAGGCCGCACACGAAAGCACGATGAACGAGCTGGACACCATGCGGCTGTAGATGCGGATGAGGGCATTGTTGTTGTTGAGCTCCACCATCAGGTAGGCCGACACGAGGAAACACGCCAGCTGTACCCATGCACCTTGCAGCAGTGAGCTGACGGTGAAGGGTACAGAGGGTATGATGAGACCGCTGGCCAGCCACACGGCTGTGGCATAGGCCAACACCGAGGGCAGCGTGAGCCGGCTCTCGGCCACTTGGTTCTGGGTATGTTTTGTCACGTGGCTATTCTTGATTGACGGATTTCTTGATTCCCCATGGGTGGCATTCTTAAAGGTCGGCTCCGATGTCGCGGCGGAAGTAGCGGCCCTCGAACGTTATCTTCTGGGCTTCGGTGAACGACTTGCTGAGGGCCTCGGCCTTGTCTTTGCCGTAGGACGATACAGCGATGACACGGCCGCCATTGGTGACGAGCCGGCCGTCCTTCATCGTCGTGCCGGCATGGAAGATGATACTGTCTCCCACTCCTTGGGAGGGGGCAGGGGGGAGGTTGATGGGATAGCCTTTCTTGTAGGCCTCGGGATAGCCCCCGCTGACCAGCATCACGCAAACGGCGGCCCGTTCGTCGAACTCGACGGCGTGTTCGTTGAGACGACCCTCGGCCACCCCTTCAAACAGGTCTACGATGTCTGTCTTCAGCCGCAGCATGACGGTCTCGGTCTCGGGGTCGCCCATGCGGCAGTTGTACTCTATGACCTTGGGCTCGCCGTCGCAGTTGATGAGGCCGAAGAAGATGAAGCCCTTGTAGTCGATGCCCTCGGCCTTGAGTCCCTCAACGGTGGGGCGGATGATGCGGTCTTCCACCTTCTGCATCCACTCCCGGGTGGCAAAGGGTACGGGCGAAACAGAGCCCATGCCGCCGGTGTTCAGACCGGTGTCGTGCTCGCCTATGCGCTTATAGTCTTTGGCCTCGGGCAATATCTGGTAGTGCTCGCCGTCGGTGAGTACGAAGACCGAGCACTCTATGCCGCTGAGAAATTCCTCGATGACCACCCGGCTGCTGGCACCGCCGAACATGCCGCCGAGCATCTCCTCCAACTCCTTCTTGGCTTCGTCGAGCGTCGGCAATATGAGTACGCCCTTGCCGGCGCACAAACCGTCGGCTTTCAGCACGTAGGGAGGCTGGAGGGTTTCCAGGAAGGCAAAACCTTCCTGCATGGTGGAGGGGGTGAACGTCTGGTAGCGTGCGGTGGGAATATGGTGGCGCTCCATGAAAGCCTTGGCAAAATCCTTGGAGCCTTCCAGCACGGCTCCAGCCTTCGACGGGCCTATCACGGGCACATCCTTCGTGCGGGCATCCAGCTTCAGGTCGTCGTAGATGCCCTTCACCAGCGGGTCTTCAGGGCCTACCACCACCATGTCGATATGACGGTCAGCCACAAACTGCTTGATAGCTTCAAAGTCGTCGGCCTTCATGGCCACATTTTCGCCCACGCTGCCGGTGCCGGCGTTGCCTGGCGCGATATAGAGTTTGTCACACTTGTTGCTCTGCGCAATCTTCCATGCCAGGGCGTGCTCACGCCCGCCGCTGCCTAACAATAATATTTTCATGTCCTTTTACCTATATTTAATATTATTTGAGGTGCAAAGTTACTAATAAACGCGCGAAACTCACTCATGTTTAACATAGATTATAAAAAAAAGGTTCTACTGGATTTAGTGTGAGTTAACATTTCCATTCGTTAAAGTGTTTAAC
>CAMNJY010000027.1 GCA_946541745.1 uncultured Prevotellaceae bacterium | reverse complement strand
ATGCCGAACATGTCGCCGTGGTCGGTCACGGCCATGCCGCGCATGCCGTTGCCGATGGCCTTGTCTACGAGCTTCGATATCTTCGACTGTCCGTCGAGTATAGAGTAGTAGGTATGTACGTGCAGGTGTATGAAGTCTTCCATCAGTTTTTCTTCCTGTATTGCGGGTGTTTACTTCTTTTCCATGTCTATCACCAGCTTGCCCACGAATACACCGTGCTTGCCGTTCTGGTCTACGGGTATCAGCTTTCCGGTCTTGTCGGCAGCATGTTCCAGGGTGGGCATGTAGGTGTGGGTATGTCCGCCCAGCACGAGGTCGCAGCCCTGAATCAGGCTGAGCAGGTGCTCGTCGGTATAGTCGCTTTCTTTCCACCCGAGGTGGCTGATGCAGATAACAAGGTCGCACTTCTCGTCCTCCCTCAGCAGGTCGATGTATTTCTGAGCGGTCTCGGCGGGGTCCAGATAGGTGATGCCCTCGCAGTTGCCGTCGAACACCAGCCCCTTCAACCGAGGAGAGAGACCGAAGACGCCAATCTTCAGTCCTTGACGCTTCAGGGTGACATAGGGTTTTACCAGCCCTTCGAGCACCGTGCCCGTACAGTCATAGTTGGAGCAGACGATAGGGAATTTGGCCTGCCTGAAGAGGCGGGCCATGTTGTCGAGGCCGAAGTCAAACTCATGGTTGCCTATGGTGGCAGCATCGTAGCCCATCTCGTTCATCAGCCCTACCTCCACCTCGCCTTTGAATAGGGTGTAGTAGCCCGACCCCTGCGAGAAGTCGCCGCTGTCGAAGAGCAGCAAGCCGGGATGCTGCTGGCGCTGCTCCTTGACCATCGCCACCCGTCGCAGGTAACCGCCGCGCCCTGCCAGCATGGTGTCTGCCAGATTGGGGTTCAAAGGCAAGACGCAGGAGTGGGTGTCGTTGGTATGCAGTATGACAAGCTGTTTGTGCTTCTTGGCTCCAGCCGTCAGCGTCGACAGCAGCGCCATAAATATAATAAGGTGTAAATGCTTCATCATCTTCAATGTTCAATGTTGAGTTTTCAATCTTCAATCTTTAACGACAATCCTTCCTTCCACCTTCGAGTCAACCACCTCGCCGCGCTTCGTCTTGTCGCGGAAATAGTTCATGATGAGAAATCGGGTGTTGTTGCTCGGCTCGTCGGGAGCAACAATGTTGGTGCCGCTGCGGAAGGCCATCATCTTGTCGTTGCCCTCCAGCAGATAGTTGATGGTGGTGACGCGATAACTGGCCTGCGGGTCTATCTCCTTGCCATGCAGGCGGGCCGACACCAGTTTGCCTTTCTTAGTGATGACCAGCTCCGTGCCCTGGCTGACGCCCTCGCCGCCGGTAGTGGCTATCTGGGCAAAGAGTTCCATGAGCTTCGCGCCTGTCAGTGTGACGAAGCAGATTTTGTTCTCAAAGGGTGCCACGTCGAGCACATCGCCGTAAGTGACGTCGCCCCTTGTCAGGTCGGCGCGTATGCCCCCCATGTTGTAGACGCCGAGCACGGGCTGCTCACCGTAGTCCTTTGCCGCCCACACCAGGATGTCGGCCAGCAGATTCGACAGGCCGCTCTCCGGCCTTTTGGCGTGCATGTTGCGGGCCACCTTGCCCACGACGGGCCCCATGATGCTGTCATTGACACGCTTGAAGGGAGCCAGGAACCGGGCGGCGCTCTCATCGGGAAGCCGGTCGTAGCGGCTGTCAACGACGATGCGCGTACGCTGCACCCCGCTCAGCTCATAGTGAGACCTGCACGACGGCAGCAGGAGAGTGCCGCAGCAGGCGAAAAACAATAGTATTTTTTTCATAATCTACGGGTTTGATGGTACAAAAGTACAAAAAAAGAGGGTTTTAAGCAAATTTTTCACTTTACACTTTTCACTTTTCACTTTTTTTTAGTACCTTTGCACCCGCTTTCGGCGTAACCGATGGAGGGAAGTAACGAGTTGCCCGTCTATGTTGCGCAGGAACGATACAGCAAATTACAATAATTAAAATTTAAAAATGGATTTAATCAAAGTTGCTGAAGAAGCATTTGCAACCGGCAAGAAGTTCCCAGAGTTCAAGGCTGGTGACACTATCACTGTCGCTTACAAAATTATCGAGGGTTCCAAGGAGCGTATCCAGCTCTATCGTGGTGTGGTCATCAAGATTTGCGGCCATGGTGACAAGAAGCGTTTCACTGTTCGCAAGATGTCGGGCACCGTGGGTGTGGAGCGTATTTTCCCCATCGAGTCGCCCAACATCGACTCTATCGAGGTGAACAAGATTGGTAAGGTTCGTCGCGCTAAGCTTTACTACCTGCGCAAGCTCACCGGTAAGGCTGCCCGCATCAAGGAGAAGCGCCGTCCCGTTGCCACGGAGGACTAAGATATTTAGAAACTTGAGAATTAAGGAAATGAGAAATTTGACCACAAGGGCAGATTTCTCATTTTCTTAATTTCTGAAGTTCTCGTCGGCACTGACGTCGCCGTGAAGGGCATCCTGAAAGGAGTCCCAGTTCTGGAAGCCCGCCAGTAGCGACAGCCGGTCCAGCGTCTTGCGGTCGGGTTTATGTAGCAGTTCCTTTTCCACCGCCGCCAGCAGTTTCTTCAGTGCGAAATGATTCTTTTCCATAATTCTTGCTTTTTGCTGCAAAGTTACAAATATTTTTCGTACCTTTGCACACAAAACCTCAAAAAAACTCTAACAGGAATGAAAGAATTAGCACTCAAGTACGGATGCAATCCCAACCAGAAGCCCTCGCGCATCTTTATGCAGCAGGGCGAGCTCCCCATCGAAGTGATCAACGGCCGTCCGGGGTATATCAATTTCCTCGACGCCTTCAACGCCTGGCAGCTGGTCAGCGAGCTGCGCCAAGCCACGGGCCTGCCCGCCGCCGCCTCGTTCAAGCACGTCAGCCCCGCCGGTGCCGCCGTGGGCCTGCCGCTGAGCGACACGCTGAAGCACATCTACTTCGTCGACGACATTGAGGGCCTTGACGACAGTGCCATCGCCTGCGCATACGCCCGTGCCCGCGGTGCCGACCGCATGTCGTCGTATGGCGACTTCGTGGCCTTGAGCGACACCTGCGACGCCACGACGGCCCTGCTGCTGAAGCGCGAGGTGAGCGACGGCGTGATAGCCCCCGACTACACACCTGAGGCCATCGCTATACTCAAGGAGAAGCGCAAGGGCACCTACAACGTCATCAAGATAGACCCCGCCTACCGCCCCGAGCCTGTGGAGCGCAAGCAGGTGTTCGGCATCACCTTCGAGCAGGGCCGCAACGAGATACGCCTTGACGACCCCGCCCTGTTTGAGAACATACCCACTCAGAACAAGACGTTCACGCCCGAGGCTAAGCGCGACCTCATCATCGCCCTCATCACGCTGAAGTACACACAGTCCAACTCCGTATGCTACGTCAAGGACGGCCAGGCCATCGGCATCGGCGCCGGTCAGCAGAGCCGCATACACTGCACCCGTCTGGCCGGTCAGAAGGCCGACACATGGTGGCTGCGCCAGCACCCCAAGGTGATGGGGCTGCCCTTCAAGGAGGGCATCCGCCGCGCCGACCGCGACAACACCATCGACGTCTACATCAGCGAGGACGAGCACGACGACGTGCTGCGCGACGGCCAGTGGCAGCTGTTCTTCACCGAGCAGCCCGAGGTGCTGACGCGCGAGGAAAAGCAGGCATGGATAGCCCGCAACACCAAGGTGGCCTTAGGCAGCGACGCCTTCTTCCCCTTCGGCGACAACATTGAGCGCGCCCACAAGAGCGGCGTGGAGTACATAGCCCAGGCCGGCGGCTCCGTGCGCGACGACCACGTCATCATGACCTGCGACAAGTACAACATCGCCATGGCCTTCACCGGCGTCAGGCTGTTCCATCACTAAAGCGCCACCCCTCCCCTCCCGTCAGGGAGGGGGGACGCGCCTCCACCAATAAAACCACAACGATCATGACAGGAGAAGACGACTTTCAGAAAATCTTGGAGAACGGCATCTCGTTCGGGCGGGGCGGCGAACGGCGCGACCCCAATGCCGGCAAGGTGAAGACCAAGGCCAAGAAAAAGCAATACATCACCGGGGCCCACGGCTCCGGCTCGGCGCGCCAGAAGGCCAAATACCGCGAACAGCGCGCCAACCGCAAGCACAAATGAACAAACTACCAAGCAATATTAACCAATAACCTACAAGCAACGTATGAAAAAACTGTTTACTCTGACGTTGGCGGCCGCACTGACCATGACCGCCAGCACCACCGCTCAGACCCTGCGCAAGACATGGGACTTCCGCGAAGGGTTCAGTACCAAGACCATCAACGCCCTCAAGGGCGACCAGGAGGAGTTTGGCGACAGCAAATACTGGCGCAACTTTGAGAGCGACGCCACCAAGGCCGACGAGAAGCACTTCTGGAACGCCAGCGGCGACTTCAAGAACGCCGACAAGCAGGCCTGCACCCACGCCGGCGGCAAGGAGACCGTCATTCCCGAGCTGGAGGGCCTGACGCTCGGCGCCACGGCTGCCAAGAAGTTTGTCATCACCTACGCCGGCGACACCAAGGACGGCTACGAGGACAGCCCCAACGGCAAGCACCCCTACGGCCCCAGCTACGTATGGCTGAACGGCAAGAACGAGACCATCGGCTTCCAGGCCGAGGTGGGCCAGAAGATACGCATCGGCGTGGAGTCGCACTCCAACAGCCAGGACCGCGGCATAGCCCTCACCACCAGCGCCGGCAATCTGGAGCTGCTTGAAGGCAAGCCCACGCCGACGTTCTTCAACGAGTGCGTATGGGACCTCACCGGCGACCCCGGCACCGTAGCCACGCTGCAGATCAAGTCGACCAACGGCTGCCACATCTACTACATCATCGTGGGCGACGGTGACGACCCCAACGCCAACAAGACCCAGGTGGGCTACATCGCAGCCGGCGACGCCACCGCAGAGCCCGTCTACCAGATGCTGACGGCCAACACCTCCTACAACGTCACGGCCATCGAGGCCGGCACGCTCGCCGCCAGCCAGCTGGAGGGCTACAGCGCCGTCGTCATCAGCCCCGAGCTGCCTGCCGACAACGCCGCCGTCGAGGTGCTCAAGGAGGCCCTGCCCTTCTACCCCATCCTCAACCTCAATGCCGGCCTCTACGCCGCCTGGGGCTACGGCGAGGCCGTCATGGCTGAGCAGCCCATCGTCCTCATCAACGACCTCAGGAGCGACCTTCTCGCCGACTTCACCGCCGACGTGGACTACCAGGCCACTGAGGAGGGCAACATCGTCGTCCTCAACGAGGGCACACCCTACACCGGCGTGAAGCCCGGCGACTACTTTGCCGGCGACCTGGCCCCGCTGACCGACCCCACCGACGAGACGCTCCTGCCCGCACACATCCACAACATCTACCACAACGCCTACATCTACCTGCCCTATGCCGCCGACATGACCGGCGCCACCAGAAAGCTCATCGAGAACGCCATCGACGTGCTGAAGAGCTCCAAGAGCCCCATCGAGCAGGCTTCGGCCCCGAAGATCAGCCTGGAGTACAAGCACCTAAACACCAACATCACCATCGACATGGCCTCCAGCAACTTCGTCAAGCCCCACATCTACTACACCCTCGACGGCACGGAGCCTACAGCCCAGAGCACGGAGTACACCGGCACCATCAACGTCGCTGCCGAGACCACCGTCAAGGCCGTGGCCATAGCTGAGGGCTACCTGCTGAGCAGCGTGGCCGAGACCAAGGCCGGCATCTTCTCACAGCCGGCTACACCCGCCATCGCCACCGACTACGAGGACGGCCAGACCATCGTCACGCTGACCTGCGACACCGACGGCGCCGACATCTGGTACAACTTTGCCGAGGGCACCGACACCACCAAGTCGATGAAGTACAGCGAGCCCATCGTGGTCACCCTGCCCACCGCCCTCACCGCCTTCAGCGTGACCGGCGGCCAGGTGTTCTCAGAGCCTGCCACCCAGCGCGTGGTGGTGAGCAACGTCGTGGTGCGCCAGGACCTGATAGGACTCTTCGACGCCAATGCCGCCGACTACCAGAACGGCGGCGGCAGCACCGTCTACTACTTCTCGTGGGGCAAGACCGCCCAGAGCATCTACGACACCACCCAGGAGCCTACCGTCACCACCGACCCCGAGACGGGCGACGAGATCACGGTCTATCCTGAGCGCGACTACGAGTACTACGTGCCTGCCACCCAGGAGGACGGCACCGAGGCCCAGTGGGAGGTGAAGTCGAAGGGTCAGGTCATGATCTGGCAGAGCCTCACCACCGGTAGCGACCCCGGCAACGACAGCGGCTACAACCCCGAGACCTCGGGCGACATCCTCTCCTACGCCAAGATTACGAGCAACGACATTCAGTTTGGCGGCAAGGCCAGCGGCGAGAGCTGCTCGGGCGCCATCCAGAGCCGCGTCCGCTTCCAGGCACCGTTCGACGTGGTGACCATCGTCGGCACGGCTGCCGGTGGCGACAACGTGGGCCGCATCCAGCTGCAGGTGTCGGCCGACAGCCTGGAGTGGACCAACGTGGGCGACGAGATGACCACCTCTACCGTGAAGCGCCTGTGGAAGACCTACACCCGCAGCTACAACGGCCAGGACGAGGTCTACGTGCGCGTCGTCCAGGCCGGCGGCGGCTCCAGCATCCAGATTTACAACATCTACATCCTCAACGAGGGTGAGACGTCGAAGGCCCTGAAGGCCCAGTACGAGGAGGAGTTTGCCACCGGCGTGCAGAACGTGCGCACGGCCGCGCCCGTCAGCGGCGTCTACAGCCTCAACGGCCAGCGCCTCAGCGGCCTGCAGCGCGGTCTGAACATCGTCGTCGAGGACGGTCAGGCCCGCAAGGTGCTCGTAAAATAGCATTCTGAGCACCAAACCGATAAAAAAGTTGGATTTCCATTGGGAATCCAACTTTTTTTTGTATTTTTGCAGCCAAGCTTATTAATAACCTACAAAACTAACATGTTATGAAAAGACTTTTTACTTTGTCACTCATGGCCTGGCTGCTCGCCACGACGGGAGCCGTAGGCCAGAACTACCGTAAGTGGGATTTCACCAAGTGGAGCGCACAGACGGTGGAGAACCTCAAGATTGAAGCCACCAAGGGCGTCACCGGCGGCTCCTGGTCGGACGTGGAGAAGGCCAGCGCCACCGAGCCTACCGAGGCCTCGCGCAACAACTGCTTCTGGCTCTACGACAGCAGCATGACCACCCTGACGGCCAACGGCCAGGAGATAGCCGAGACCGCAGGGCTGGAGTTCAACGGCAGCTACGCCGGCAACCGCTCGCTGGCCATCGCCGTAAACTACCCCGAGACGTCGCTGGGCACCTACGCCGGCCCGTCCTACCTCTGGCTCGGCGGCAAGGAGAAGACGTGCTTCACCATTCCCAAGGTGCGCGTAGGCCAGAAGATAGTCATCGTGGCCGAGTCGCACAAACCGACGGATGCCCGCGGCGTGGCCCTCTACATAGGCAGCGTGGGCGATGCCAACAAGATAGGCGACTCGTTTACCCCCACCACCCAGGACACCTACACCTGGGAGGGCTGGACACTGCCCGAGGGGGCTGCCACCAACGATGACGGCACGGTGAACATCGTGGTCTACAACACCAACGGCTGCCACCTCTACAGCATCGAGGTGGGCGACAACTCGCAGAAGTCGAAGATAGCCTATCTGTATGAAGGCACCCCCGACGACAACGAGAAGTGGGTGGCCACTATCCCTAACTACGAGATGAAGAGCCTGAACACCGTCGACAAGGTGGCTGTCAGCGCCGAGGCCCTGAGAAGCTACGACGCCGTGGTAGTGGCCTCCAACGTCACGGGCATCAACGGATGGGCCGACCTGCTGAAGGCCTCGTTCGGATGGACCCCCATCGTCAACACCAGCTACAGCCTCTACGAGGCATGGGGCATGGGCAAGCCGGTGAACACCGAGCAGTGGCTCATACGCCTCACGGCGCCGGCCAACGCCCTGTTCAACGCCATTGACAAGATAGAGGAGGATGGCATCACGGCCATTGAGACGGCGACCGACGTCTACGGCATCAGCGCACTGGACCCCTACTTCGCCGATGACGACGTCCTGGCCGTAGGCCTCTTCGACGAGACCCTGCCCACCATCCACATCCACAACCTGGGCCACAATGCCTACATCTACGTGCCCGGCGGCAACACGTTCCTCGTGGTGAACGCCGTCAAGGCCGCCGCCAACTCCAAGGCCGCCGTCGTTGCCGCCCCCAAGCCCACCATCAGCTTCGCCTACGGCAACATGACCACCCAGGTGAGCATCAGCAGCTCGGTGCCGGGGGCTAAGATCTACTGCACCACCGACGGCAGCACACCCACGGCCGACAACCTGTACACCGGACCCTTCTGGGTGCAGGAGGCCGTCACCGTCAAGGCCACCGTCGAGGGCGAGGGCTACACACTGAGCGACGTGGCCGAGCAGCAGGTGGAGCTGAAGCACCAGGCCGACAAGCCGGTGATAGCCGTCAGCCAGCAGCCGGGGGCCGCCATCGTCACACTGACCGGCAGCACCGAGGGGGCCGACCTGTTCTACAACTACAGCGCCTCGACGGACAGCACGAAGTCGACCAAGTACACCGGTCCTGTCACCGTGATGAAGGGCCGCACGCTGACGGCCTTCGCCGCCAGCCAGGCCTACGTAGCCTCCGAGCCGGCCACGCAGGACATCGCCGTGGAGACACCGCTGACCTTCACCGCCACACTGGCACACATGGACGCCGCCAAGGACCCCTACTACGACAAGGAGTACAACCTGCAGCAGGCCGGCGAGTCGGCCAACACGGTGACGGACTCCAAGGTGGCCTACTACTTCAGCTGGGGCAAGACCAAGACGGCCTACCACTACTATGACACCACCGCCGAGCCCATAGGCACCGAGACCGACCCCGAGACGGGCGACGAGATAGCCGTCTACCCCCGCAACCCGGAGGAGAAGTTCGACTTCGGCAACGGGTGGGCCGTGCGCTCGCGCGGTCAGATCATCTGCAACGAAATCACCATCAAGCCGGGCACCGACCTGGGCAACACATCGACCTACAACCCCGCCACGGTCGACGAGTTTGAGTTCCAGGAGGAGTACCCCGTCACCAACTTCTACTTGAACATCAGCGAGTGGGACACCAGCAACGACCCGCGCACCGGCATGATCTACACCACGCAGAAGCTGCAAGGCCCCTTCGCCGTGCTGAGCTACATATCTAACGGCAACGCCGGCACCGGCCCCAGCGTGGTCTTCGAGACGGGCAGCGACATTGAGGGCGACGCCGACGACACGCAGTGGAGCCAGGTGGGCGACACCTGCGTGCTCAACCAGGGCCAGCGCCTCTACCGCAAGTTTGTGCGCGTCTATACGGGCACCGACGAGGTCTACCTGCGCACGCGTATTGCCAACGGCGGCTCTAAGGCCGGCTACTACGACATCTATGTGCTGGCCATCGACCCGGCATCGCTGACCGGCATCGAGGAGGTGGGCCGCAGTGCCGCCACCGCCGCCAAGGCTGCCGCCGTCTACCGCCTGGACGGCTCAAGGCTGCAGGGCATGAAACGCGGTCTGAACATCGTCGTCGAGGACGGCCAGGCCCGCAAGGTCATTGTGAAGTAAGGCCCGGCCTAACAGGGTGGCCTCAAGACGAGGCTCGTTTTCTTCAAAAGGGAGTCCCTTTCGCGCGAAAGGGACTCCCTTTCGTTTAAAAAGGAGTCCCTTTTGCTGAAAACGGATTTCTATTAGCCAATTACGCGCGCGTAAGGGCCATACAGAGAATGGTCTTGCGAGATTTCGGATTACGCACGCGAGAGAGAAACAAAGCAGAGCCGCAAGGGGCCCGGTCGTAGCGGGCGGCTTGCGGCTCTGCCGATGGTTGGCTGGCTGCGGTGGGCAGTCCAGCTGTCTTTACTTGCTGAAGAGCTTCAGGCTCGTCGAGAGGTTCTGACGGCTCTTGACCCTCGTCGTCTTGCGGGGGGCGGCAGCCCTGCTCTCAGAGCTGGCTGCATCGGCCTTCACGATGAGGCTCGTGCCGCCGCCGGGAATCTCCCACCACCAGGCCTCGGTGTAAGCCGGGTCGGTTGCAATAATGCGGAGGTCGGTCGAGACGAAGCCGTGCTCAGTCAGCTCAAACGCGATGGCGTTAGCGCCCGACGTGCTCTGCAGAATGTTGCCGTAGTCGCCCTTGTCGGGGTCGGTCAGCGTGCCCAGGGCCTGGTTGGCAAAGATGTAGAGCGTGGTCACGTCGCCTTCGGTCTCGTAGTGGCCGTAGATTTCGTTGCCGGTGATGTAGAAGCCCTTCAGCACGACGTCGCCCTCTTCGGCATCCTCGCCGGTGTACTCCTCGATGGTGAAGTTGCCGAGGTTGTAAGTGTTGTTACCCATCCAGTAGAAGGTGAACGTGCCCAGCAGCGGGTTCTCTTCCCCGCCCTGCGGATCTTCGGCCTCGGGCGCCTTCTGGGCCACGGTGATGGTCTTGGTGATGCCTACCGAGGTCAGGGCGATGGTGCCCTGGCGCTCCTCGCCTTCGTTGGCGGCGACGGTCACGTTGAGCACGGTGCCACTCTCGTTGAGCTCGGCGGTAATCCATTCAGCGTCGGTCGCGACGGTGACGGGGCGCGAGTGCTCGACGGCAATCTTCTGCGAGCCGCCCTCGGCAGCTATGGCGAGCGGGGCCGTGTCTACCTTAAACAGGAGTGCGTCCTGGACGATGGTGAGCGTGTCCTTGACGGCGCCCGTCTGCAGGGCGACGTAGCCTACGCGCTCTTCCTCGACGTCGTTCGATGCCGTAGCGACGACCTCAATGAGTCCGGTCTCGCTGTTGAACGATGCCGACAGCCAGTCGGCCAGGCTCTTCACGTTGACGTCGGCGGTGTGGGCCACGGGAATCTTGACGGTGGACTTCAGCGTGTCGGCCATGCTGAACTGAGCCTCTTCGTCGATACCGTAGATGATGCCGCGCTGACTGACGCTGACCTCGGCGACGGCGGTGGCCGACTTCAGCACGACGATGGTCGAGCGGCCCTCCAGGGCGTTGTTGGCGGCAACGGTCAGTGTCACGGTGTTTCCGCTGACGGCGGCCGTCAGCCATTCGGCGTTTGATGTGGCAGTAATTGACTCCGTGCTGTTGACGACGATGGAGCCCGTGCCGCCTGCTGCCTCGTAGAAGGCGTCGGCGCTTTTCAGCGAGAGCTGGGCCGGGGCGGTGTAGGTGGGGTCGTCGTCGCTGCAGGCTACGAGTGAGACGATGCCTGCCAGCAGTACCATTATGCTTAATATCTTTTTCATACTCGTTTTGTTTATCAAGCGTTATTAATTATTGAATGGGTAGCTGATGCCCTGAGTGAACATCGTGATGACGTTCGTCGGCTCGTTGACGTCGGTCAGGGTGATGCGTGTGGGCGACTTCTGGTCGTCGGTCGTCAGCTTGAACGTGCGTGCGCTCTTGGCATCGAAGCCGAACACCGAGACGATGGCCCCGTAGTCACAGTTCCTCAGGTAGTACGGGGCGTTGCCGCCGTCGTTCGTGCCGTTGTAGTACATGGTGATGGTGTCTTCGCCGGTGAACTCGTAGCTGTAGCAGAAGTAGCCGGCGTAGTTGCCGCTGCGGAAGTAGAGGCTGGGGTAGCCGTCCACGTTGGTGAAGGCCAGCAGGACGATGGTCTCGCCCTCGGTGGCCGAGCCGGCCTCCATCCTCTTCAGGGCAGCCTGGGCGTACTCGCCGGCAGTGCTGTAGGCCATGTACCAGTCGGAGCTGACGAAGGTCTCGTTCAGCGGGGGCACGATGCCGTTCAGGATGATGTTAGCGTCGTCGGCGCAGGCGAAGTCCCAGGTGTCGGTAGCGTGCTTGAAACCGCTGATCTGCTTACCGGCAATGGTGACGGGCTCGTAGAACTGCAGACCGCCGTCGGTCACCACGAAGGGCACGCTGATGGTGGTGTCGGTGGTTGCCGTGGGGTAGGTCATTGAGAAGCTGCGGTATGACTTCACGATGTTGACGGTCGTGGTGTCAACCTTCATGCTGTACTTGGGGAAGTTCATGTCTTCCTCGACGACGGCAATCTTGTTGATGTAGTCGGCCCAGTTGGCATCCTTGCAGGGCACCATCGTGGCATAGTTGCCGGTCTTCTTACCCTTGAGCACGATCTTCTCGGCCGAGGCCGAGATGAACTCGAAGTCGTAGTCGCCTTCCCAGCCCTTGCCCTTCTCGCCGCCGAGAGGGGCGTCGGGTGTCGAGAAGAGGTGGAATATCTCGTTGTAGGTGTCGAACGACAGCACGACGCCAGCGCTCTGGGTAATCTTGTAGTTGCTCTCGGCCGTGGCCTCGGGGTCGTCGATGTCGCTGGCCACGGTCACCTTGCCGTCGGCCGTGAACTTCATGAACACGTTATAGCCGCCGTAGGTGCGGTAGGGCGAGGGGTAATACTGCATCAGCCAGCCATGCTCGGCTCCGGCGAGAATCTGGTAGCTGGCAGCTATTGACTCCTCGGCTCTCTGGGCCGAGGGCTTGTCGAAGGTGTCCTCCTGGTCCTTCAGACAGGAAGTCATCAGACCGAGGATGGCAATGCCTAATAATATTTTTACGTTCTTCATATCGTTTCTTAATTAAGGGTTTGCAAATCCAACATTTTAACGTTAGCCGAACGGCGCTGGACGATGTCGCGAAGGGCGTCGAGGTCGATGTCCCACGAAGCCTTCAGCCAGTCGCGGACGATGTCGAGCTTGGTCTCAAGATAGCCACGGCCGCTGCGGTCGATGTCGGTACTCTCAACCTTGGCGATGCTGGCGGCCTTGATCTCAGCCGCGGTGGGCTCCGTGCCGTAGAAACTCTTCTCGATGTCGGCGCCGGCAGAGGTCTTTCCCTTGTAGGTGTACTTCACGGCCAGGTCGAGCTGCTCGTCCCACCACTCTTGGTCGTGGGTGATGTAGTTGGCTATAATCTCGACGAAGTCCTCCTGGGTCTCGCGGCTGGCGTAGTCGGTGATGAAGCCCAGGGCAAGCCACTGGTTCTCCTCGAGGTTGACCCAGCTCTCAGACTGGTAGTTGGCGGCCGACACCTCGTTGAAGTCCGTGGGGTAGGGCTTCGTCTGGTGCAGGATGTGCGCAAACTCGTGGTGCATGGTCTTGAAGAACCAGTAGTTCAGGAACTCGATGTCGGGGTTGTTGTAGTCGATGTTGTTCACGTTGTAAAGCGAGATTTTCATACCGCCCTCGGCCACGCCGAGCGTGACTGATCCGCCCGAGTTGTAGCCATAGGAGCCGATGAAGTGGAGAATCTTGGGGCAGTACTGGCGGATGAAGTCGCGGCCCTTCAGTTCCTCGTATGACTCCAGCCAGAGGTACTTGGTCAGCTTGGCCAGGGCTACCGACTTGTCGTAGCGGGCGGGGGCGAGGTTCTTCGTCTCGTCGCTCTCCTTGAACTCGAAGCGGTACTTCAGCTGGATATTGTAGGGCTGCTGATAGTTGACCTCGAGCCACTTGTCGAATGCCGTGGAATTGGACGTCGTCGGGTCGGGGAAGATGCTCTTCTCGTCGAGACTGTCCTCACTGCACGATGCCATCGTCAGCATGGCACCCATTGCTAATAGATAATATCTTATTTTCATAATGCTGTTGCTGTAATGTTATTTGTTACGTGGGTTGGGGGTCAGTCCGGCCGAGATGACGTCGGCAGGCAGCTGCAGGGCGCGGCGCGGGTCGTTGAGCAGCAGTTTGTCGTCGGGCTGGCCTTCGCGGTTGTGGGCTATCTCGATGCCCCAGCGCTTGATGTCGCACCAGCGGCCGCCCTCCTGCATCATCTGGCAGCGGCGCATGTGGAGGATGAACTGCAGCATGTTCTCCTGAGAGGAACCCTCGGCGCCGATGGTGAAGCCCAGCGGGTGGAGGTGCTTCTTGGGCGTGCCGGCCTTGTCGTTGGCGACAATGGGGCCGCCGTTGCCGTCGTCCATGTACTTCATGCCGCGGCTGGGGATGGAGTCCTGCACGGGGCGGTAGGTGCCGTAGAGCGAGTCGACCAGTTCCTGGCTGGCCTGCATGCCGTTGCGCGTGTTGGTCGACAGCCAGAGGTTCATGTCTCTCAGTGCGCTGGTCAGGTCGCCCTTCACGGCGTAGGCCTCGGCGCGGCAGAGCAGGGTCTCGTCGCCGCAGAGCTGTACGTAGACGTTGCGGCGGAAGCCGACGCCGTTCACCTTGTCGGTGTACTCAAAGTAGCCGTAGTACTTCGAGATGTTCAGCGTCTGCTCGGGGCCCCAGCACGAGTGCGACATGAAAAGGTCGCTCGAGGCTCCCCAGTCTCCCCAGATGCCGCGTGTGCGGTAGGTCTCCATCCAGGAAATGGTCTTCATGTCGTGGCCGTAGCGCTCGCCGAGTCCCCATGCGCCGAGGATGTAGCCGCTCGACGATGTTGCGGTCTGCAGCAGGAAGTTGGCGTTCTCGCTGGCGCTGATGTAGGCGTTGCAGCGGGTCTCGTAGTCGGAGGCCAGCTCGTTTGCCAGGTGGCGCCAGTTGCGCAGCAGGTTGACGGGGTTGCTGCCCAGGGCAGCGTTGGCATACTCGATACACTTGTCCCACTTCTGATAGAACAGGTTGAAGCGGGCGCCGAAGGCGTAGGCGGCCTTCTTGTTGAAGTGGTACTTCGGGGCGGTGTAGACCTTGTCGTCGATCAGGGGCAGGCCCTCGTCGATGTCGTCGCTGATGTGCTGGTAGAGCTCGGCCATCGTGCCGCGCACGTATTCGGGCTTGACGTCGGTCTCGGGAGCCAGCGAGTAGGGCAGGCCCATGTCGGTGTCGGCGGTCTGCGGGTTATAGGCCAGACAGAAGACGTTGGCCAGCTGGAAGTGGGCCCAGGCACGGCAGAGCAGGGCCTCGCCGCGATAGGGGTTCAGCTCTACGGGATTGCCCATCTCGTCGATGGCGGCCAGGGCCTGGTTGGCGTGGGCGGCAGCCATGTAGCAGGCGTCCCAGACTGACTGTGCGGCGTCGTTGCCCGTACTGGTCTGGTCCTTCCAGAGGTAGGCCTCCTCCTGCTCCAGCTGATCGGGTGTATAGTTTGAGCCGTTGTCGCGGGCGTTGTCCGACGACATCTCCAGAATCAGGTTCGAGTTGTGGCCAGCATAGGCGCTGACCAGCAGCTTGGCCACCTTGTCGACAGTGTTCACCTCAGCACGGTCGTCGGGAACCTTGTCCAGGTAGTCGTCGCACGACGTGAGTGCCAGCAGGCTGGTGGCCGCTATAAATAATATGCTAATTCTTTTCATATTGCTGTTTTCGTTAAATTAAATACCCAATTTCACGGTCAGGGTGAACTGCTTCGGCATGGGAGCAGCCACACCACCCGTGTTGAAGAACTCAGGATCCTGGCCGTTCAGCTTCTTGTCGGCGTAGATGAGGAAGAGGTTGGTGGCCTGCAGCTTCACCGAGGCGTTGCTCAGCTTCAGCGGGGCAATCAGCTTGGCGGGGAAGTCGTAGCTCAGCGAAATCTCCTTCATGCGGATGAAGTCGCCCTTGGCAATGCGCTCCGTAGAGTAGTTGTAGGCGTTGTAGGCGCGACGCAGGTAGGGGTCGTTCTGGTCGAGGCGCTTGTCGGCGATGACGGGGATGTTGGTGTAAGCCTCGTCGCCGGCCTGTGTCCAGCGGTTGACAAACTCGCGGGGCAGGGCGTCGAGGTCGGAGTATTCGCGCGAGAACACGGGGTCGAGGCGAACGACGTTGCCGAAGGCATAGGTGATGAACACGTTCAGCTTCAGACGCTTATACTGGAAGAGGTTGCCCAGCGAACCGGTTGTGGTGGGGTCGGTCGGACCCTCGTAGATGAGGTAGTCGCGGTTCTCGCGGTCCTGGAAGTTGAACTCGCTGACCGTCTCCTCGCCCTTCTCGTTGATGAACGTGGGCAGACCCTGGTCGTTCAGACCGCGGAAGTCGATGGAGAACAGTGAGCGTACGGGGTAGCCGGCCAGCGTGAAGCCGGTGCCAGAGATCATGTCGATGACACGAGCCTTGGTGTCGAGCTCGGTGACCTCGTTCTTGGCGTACGACAGGATGAAGTCGGTGTTCCACTTGAAGTCCTTGCTGACGATGTTCTTCGTCGAGAGGGTGAACTCCACACCGTGCGACTTCATCGAGGCCACGTTGGCGTACTTCGTCGTCTGGCCGCCGATACCCATCGTGCTGATGGTGCCGATGAGGTCGTAGTTGTTACGCGTGTACCAGTCGAAGGCGAAGTTGATACGGTTGTTCAGGAAACCAATCTCGGCGCCGAGGTTGAACTCGTGCTTCTTCTCGTAGGTCAGCTCGCTGTTCTCGAGGTCGTAGATTTCCAGACCGCTCTCGCCGACGCTGGTGAAGGGGCGCCAGGGGTTGAAGCTCTGGATGACCACCAGCGAGTTGGTGACGTTGTTGGGGCCGCGGTCGCCGGTCAGCGAGTAAGAGGTCTTCAGCGTGAAGTTGGTCAGTGCCTCCTGGAACGTGTCGTGGAACCACGACTCCTCGTGGGCGTTCCATGCTCCCGAGATGTTCCACGTCGGCAGCCAGCGGGCGCTGCGGCTCTTACCGAGCTTGTTGGTGCCTTCGTAGCGCACGGTGCCGTTGATGGTGTAGCGGCCCTTATAAGAATAGGTGGCGTTGGCGAAGAAGGCGGCCGAGCGGGCGTAGGTGTTGTTCACGGTGAAGTAGGCGGCGTTCTCCTCCTGCGTCTGCTTGAAGTAGCGGTAGTCGTACTTGGCCAGCATGCCCATGTCGTACTGCATGCCGACGCCGTTGAAGAACGTCTTGCTGCGCTCAACGTTGTTCACCTCCATACCGCCGAAGAGGTTGACGATGTGGTCTTCGTTGAACACGTCGTTGTAGTTGGCCGTGGCGCGGAAGTCCCAGCTGTTCATCTTGTACTTCGTCTGGCGGTAGAAGCCGCCGTAGGGGACGACCGACTCCTTCAGGCTGTTCTCAACGTCGGGGTCGCTGTAAAGCCACGGGTTGTTCTCGCGCATGGTGGCGTCGTCCATGGCGCGGTAGGCCAGGGCCTGGTTGGAGTTGTCCTTGATGTAGTGGTCCTGCGAGGTGGTAGAGTACTTGTAGGCAGCCAGGGCCGACAGCGTGACCTTCTGGATGGGCTTGTACTGCAGCTCGGCCTGGAAGCGGGTGTCCACGACGTCGAGGTCCATGTAGTTGTTGTCGAGCTCGTTCAGGATGTTGAACGGGGCATAGTTGCGGGTGTAGTACTCGTTGGCAGCCAGCGTGCGCGACGTGTTCATCGAGTAGCTGTAGGGGTTGATGTCGAAGTCGCGGCGAACCTCGCCGTACACCGGGTCGATGTCTGAGGCCAGCGTACCGGGAGCCTGCTGCTTGCGGTACGAGGCGTTGCCGATGAGATTCAGGGTGAGCTTCTTCGAGAGGTTGTAGTTGGCGTTGATGTTGGCCGTGTAGCGCTCCACCTTGCTCTTCTTGTACCAGCCCGGGTCGTTCATCAGCGAGAACGAGGCGTAGTACTGGGCCTTCTCCGTACCTGACGACAGGCTGATGGAGTGGTTGTGCTGCACGGTGTTGTTGAACAGCTCGTCGAACCAGTCGGTGTTGCGGAACTCGGCCTCGCGCAGGTAGGCCGTGCGGGCGGCCTCGGTGTTGGGCATGGCAAACTGGCCGGTAGCCTCGTCGTAGGTGTTGATGAGGCGGTACATCTTGCCGTAGACGCCGCTCTCAGAGGCGCGGTAGGTCTCGGCCATGTTCAGCCAGCCGCCCATCTCCATCTCGCGGTAGACTGACATCTGCTCCTGCGAGTTCATGATGTTGAAGTTGGCGTAGCTGGGCTTCAGGCGCATGGTGAACTCGCCGGTGTAGCTGATCTTGTTTGAGCCGGCCTTACCCTTCTTCGTGGTGACGACAATCACGCCGGCCATGGCGCGCGCACCGTAGATAGAGGTGGCCGAACCGTCCTTCAGAATCTGGAACGACTCGATGTCGTCAGAGTTCAGGCCGGCAATGGCGCTCGAAATCAGCGTCTCGGCGTCACCCTTCGACAGGTCGTCGGCGTCAACCTCGGTCACGTCCTCCATGATCACGCCGTCGACCACCCACAGGGGCTTTGACGAACCGTAGATACTGGTGGCACCGCGCACGCGAATCTTCGGGGCGGTACCGAACGTACCGCTGACGTTCTGTACCGACACACCGGCCGAGCGGCCTTCCAGCGAGCGCGAGATGTCGGCGACACCGTTCAGCTTGGCGTCCTCGGCCGAAATCTTTGTCGTCGCACCGGTAAACAGTCGGCGGTCGGTCTTCTGCATACCCGTGACCACCACCTCGTCCAAGGCCTGGCCGTCGGGTACGAGCACGATGTGCATGCTGCTCTGCGGAGCCAGCACCTGGGTAGTCATGCCGATGTAGCTCACGCTGATCTTCTTGCCACGGGGCACGGTCAGCGAGAATCGGCCGTTCAAGTCTGTCACGACACCGGTCTTGTCTCCCTGGACGACGACGGAGGCGCCGATGACGGGCTGCCCGTCATCCTGGGAAACAACGGTACCGCTAACTTTAGTCTGGGCGAGCACCTCTCCCATACACAGGAAGAAGACTGCCAAAAATAGAGTTAGTCTTTTTTTCATAATCTCTGTTGTTTTTGTTTATAAATTGAATAATGGTTTGTTGCCGGCTCTAAGGGTACATTTATTAATCATTACTATAAGCGAGTTTCATGGTGAAAGTTGAAACGCGCCAGTTTCGGCCTGCAAAAATAATAAAAATGTTTCAAAAAAACGAATAAATATAAAAAAAAGTGCATTTCTGCACTTCTTTTCTTAACAAATGACACTTTTAATTAAAATTTAGCATCTTTGGCGGCACCAACCGGCGGCGCCACTCCTGCCAGGGCGAACGCGTGGCGGAGGTGCCGTAATGCCAGCGCTGGGGCTTGTGCTGGGCGTCGAAGGCGGCAAACTCGTCGTGGGTGGAGGCCGCCCTACCCTCGCCCAGCAGCATCACCTTGTCGTAGATGGCCTTGCGGCTGGGCGCGTTGAAGGGGCTCTCGTTGCCGCGCATCATGCTCTCCTCCGTGGGCCGGTACACATCGAGGGTGTAGGTGTAGGCGCCTTCATAGAGGCCGATGGCCTCGCTGCTATAGCGGCTGTCGCCGATGAACGGCGCCCACAGCACCTTCGAGGGGTCGTCGGTGGTATCGACATTGGTCATCCACTGGTACCGGTGCAGCCGTCCCAGCAGGCTTATCTCGTCGGCGGTTGGCCCGCCGTTCGACTCGTAGCCGTACTCGTCGGCCAGCTTGGCCAGACCGTGGCCGATGGCCTCGTGGGTCAGCACCTGGCGGAACCTCTCGCTCTCAACGCCCTCCATCAGCGAGCAGAGGGCAATGGCATACTGGCCGGGTTCCTTTGTCTCGGCATTGCTCATCAGGGCGGTCACGCCGTTATGGCTGGAGCTGTTGACAATGACCACCGACAGGGCGTGGTCGAAGTCGAGGTTGTCGACCATCGTGGTATAGCGCACGACTTCGTCCTGGTTGTAGGCGATGTCTGACGAGCTGTAGCTGGGCACGGTGCTGAACACCGTCTGGCGGTCGCTGCCCACGCCGCGGTTGCGCGAAACGGCGGTCACGGCATACACCGTGAAATAGTCGCGCAGGGAGCGCACAGGCTCCTCGCTGAAAAGGTTCTCCATCGACTGCTCCATCACCTGGCGATAGGTGCCGTCGGCCACGTCCACGTCGGCAAAGCCGTCGCCCATGATGACGATGGGTATGCCGCGCCCGGCGGTGGCCTGCTGCATGAGGGTGACGGTGCCGTCGGCGCTGTAGTCGGCTGAGGTGTAGTCGTCGCGCACCGGGGGCTGGTAGATGTAGGCCGTGTCGAGCCCCATCCACCCCTCCTCGCTGTCGGCGGGCAGCGTCAGTAGGAACATGGCCACGCGCCCTTCGCCCGTAGTGTTGGCATCAACGTTGATGGGTATCGTGTTGCCCGTCCACTCGGCACGGGTGGCACGCCGCGACTCGTCAATCCAGTGGAGCCAGTCGAGGCGCGAATAGCGCAGGCCGATGTCCTCGGTCTGCTCGATGTTCGACTTGAAGGTGAGCATCACCTGCCCGCCAATGGCGTCAACGCTGTACTCCTTCTGGTCGAAGATGGCATACTTGCTGCTTTGTATCAGGCTCACGCTGCGGCGGTCGCCGCCGGCGGTGATGGTCAGCTGGGCCGTCCGCGTGGTCTTGGTACGGTTGGTAGAGGCGGTGGTCAGCGTCAGCGTATGGCTGCCCGCCGACCCGCGGCGCGGGCTGACGCTCACCCAGTCTGACGACAGCGTGACCGTCCAGTCGGCCGTGGCCGTGAAGCTGACAGTAGACTGCTGGCTGGCCACGGAGGGCAGCTCCATGACCGTCGACGATGTGAAATTGACAGCACTGCTGCCGTCGTCGCCCTGACAAGCGGTCAGGGCAACGACGGCCATGAGCAAGGCCAACCTGCGTAGTATCTTCATGCAGAAACCGTGGTGGACTTACTTCACCAGCACCACCAGGTACTTGCTGGTAGACCAGAAGGTCTGCGGGTCGGTGATGCGCAGCACGTACTGCTTGTTGGCATCACGCTGCAGGGTGTAGGAACTGGAGGGATGCGCGGTCAGCATCTTGGCCGACGACGAGTAGAGCTTGATCTCCTTGTCTACGCGGATGTCGATCTTGGTGAAGTACTCCTTGTTGAAGCTCGACTGCAGCACCTTGCCGTCCACCAGTATCTGCTGCTCCTTGAGCTCGCTCTTCGTGCCGAAGACAAACCAGGCGGTGTTCAGCGCCTTGTCCTGCTGAGAGATGGTCTCGGCGCGCTGCGTGTTCTCGGTGGTCAGCTGCTTGACGTCGGTGTTCAGGTTGGCCACCTTCTCGTCCAGCTCCATGATGTGGATCTCCTTCTCGTCTAACTGGACACGCAACTGCTGCAACTGCTGGTCCTTCTCCTCCAGCTGCTGCGTCATGCTGTCCACCAGCTTGCGCAGGGCGTCGCTCTTGACGCTGCTCTCGCGCAGCTGCTGCTTCAGCTTGTTGATGAGCTCCTTGTTCTGCTTCATCGTG
>CAMNJY010000026.1 GCA_946541745.1 uncultured Prevotellaceae bacterium | reverse complement strand
CCTGGAGATTCATGTTCATCTTCCAGTTTCCTGCTACAATTTTCTTTCTCATTTTTTTCTTTGTTTGTTTATTTGGGGTTGTTATAGGGCTAATGTGTTCACTGCTTTTTGCGGCGCAGCCACTTGGTCCACATCCACAGGCGGTCGGCCAGGGTGAGGAGGGCTAAGGGGAGCGCAAACCATAGGAGCAGCCTGACAATCTTGATGGCTACGTTGTCGGAGGGCATCTGGCCTGCCTCCATCGTGTTGAGGGGCTGCATGGTGGCGGCCTCGTCGATGACGGGCAGGTCGTTGTGGCTCCACTTGCGTATGATGGTGCCGTCCTTGAGGAGCACCAGTCCGGGGTTGCTGCGTATGACGGTCTTCAGCGTGATGGCATCGGTCTGGCAGAAGGGGTACTCGGCCCCTGTTGTCTCGCGCCAGCGATTCATGCTCGAGTGGTTGCTCGACGTGAGGCAGTAGAAGCCGTAGTCGTGGTCGTGGGCATACTCGTAAAGTTGGTTGATGCGGTCCAGTTGTGCGTCGTCGGCCTGCTCCAAGTAGGGCGACACGAGCAGGAAGTTGTAGCTTGTGTCGGCCAGCACGGCCTCGGTGATGTCTTCGCCGTTGTCGGTGTGCTCTATGAAGAAGTCGGCATAGGGCAGGTCTTCGCCTTCCATGGTGCGTGTCCACTGCTGTCGCAGGTTAGTGCCTACGTGGTAGGGGCGGAAGTCGAACGTGGGCAGGTAGTAGAGGCTCCACAGCGAGATGCCCAGGGTGAAGAGGATGGAGTAGTTGATGACAATCCACTGGTTGGACTCGCTGACGAAGCGGAACATCAGCTTCGGCCAGAGGGCCACCACCACGGCGCAGACGAGGAGGACGACGTTTTTCCAGAACGTCTGCCAGTTGGTAAGCACCAGGGCGTCGCCGAAGCATCCGCAGTCGTGGATAGGGTTGGCCAGTGCGAGCCACAGCGTGAGGGGCGTCATCACCACCATGACGAGCAGGATGAGGCGCGACGTCAGCCGCCTCCTGATGGCGAAGAGCAGGAAGATGCCGAGACAGAACTCCAGGGCCGACTGCCCAACGGAGGCGCTGAGGGTCACGAAGTCGGGCACGAGGTCGCCCATGCCCCAGGCCTGCAGGTAGTCGTTGATCTTGTATTGCGTGCCTAACGGGTCTACGGCCTTGACGAACCCCGAGAGGATGAACGTCACGGCGAGCACCATGCGGCAGATATTGACAGCTACTTTCTTCAACTTCTTCTTAATTCTTCAACTTGATCAGTCCGAAGACGGCGTAGTTGACGATGTCCATGTAGTTGGCGCCGATGCCCTCGGACACCAGTGTGGCACCGTCCAGGTCCTCCATCTCCTTGATGCGTTCTATCTTGGTCAGTATGAGGTCGGTGTATGAACTGACGCGCATGGAGCGCCACGCCTCGTCGTAGTCGTGGTTCTTGCGCTTCATGAGTTCCAGGGCCTCCTTGGCATGCCTGTCATATAGCGTCATGGCCTCACTGTTGCTCACGTCGACGGTGTCGGCGTAGCCCCGCTCTAACTGGATGAGGCCCACGAGGCCGTAGTTAACCAGGGCTATGAACTCGGGCCTGATGCCTTCGCCCACCAGGCTCTGGCCCTTCACCTCTAAGGAGCGTATGCGCTTGGCCTTGATAAACAGCTGGTCGGTGAGGGCCGTGGGCCTCAAGATGCGCCACGAGGCGCGGTAGTCGTGCAACTTCTTCTCGAAGAGGTCGCGACACTCGGCTACAGCCTGCTCAAACTCAGCGTTGGTTTGTTCAAATTTGTCCATACTCGGTGCAAAGGTACATAAAAGTTAGGAGTTAAGGGTTAGGAGCCTTCACTTTTGCCGTCCTTTTTAATTTTTTTAACGCCGCACTGTGTTATCATTTCTCACCTGATAGTCAAGCCACATGGCATTTGCTTTACAGAGAGTAAAGACTGTCAAAGTTGGGTTAACTATTCTCCTTCTGCTTCTTGTGTATGTAGCGAATCTTGGCGCAGAGAGCGTCGTAGCGGGTCTGCAGCGAGTCGCGGTGAACACGGGTGCGGGTGAGCAGCGTCAGCTCCTCGGGGGTGGCCTGCAACAGCTGCTTGTGCGTGTCTACCTGCTGGCGCAGGGCCTCGTACTGTTGCTTCACGGCCTCCAGGGTGCTGTCGAGTGCGGTGAGCTCCTCCTGCGAGCGCTTCAGCTCAATGTTCTGATAGAGGCGCAGGGCCTGCTTGCGGGTCTCGATGGCTCCGGGGTAAACCTTTCGCAGCGAGTCGATGGTGATGAGGGCCCGGTCGTAGTGGCCCTGTTGAAACTGCTGGTCGGCCTTCTGGAGCATGGCCTCGGCCGCCCGCTGGGTGCTGTTGCTACAGGCCGTTATCGCGGCGGCGAGCACGATGAATAGAATCTTTTTCATAATCGCGTGCAAAGTTACGCATTTTTTTCGTAACTTTGCACGCGCAAATTTAAAAAAGTGTTTCAATGAAGCTATATTCTGACGATGAACTGGCAGAGATACTCGACCAGGAGATTTTTCACCTCATCAGTACCGCCGCCGACCGGCTGGGCGTGGAGTGCTACGTTGTGGGCGGCTACGTGCGCGACATCTTTCTTGAACGGCCCTCTGATGACATCGACATTGTCGTTGTGAAGCCTCTCCCCCCGGCCCCCTCTCCAACTGGAGAGGGGGAGGAGGGGGTCAGTGTAGGCATTAGCGTGGCCCGCGAGCTGAAGCGCATGATAGGCCGCAGGGCCCACCTCTCAGTGTTCAAGAACTTCGGGACGGCGCAGGTGAAGATCTCGGGGAGCGAGGAGCGAGGAGCGAGTAACAAGGCCGGGAAAGAGCTTGAGGTGGAGTTCGTCGGCGCCCGTCGCGAGAGCTACAGCCACGACTCGCGCAAGCCTGTCGTCGAAGACGGCACACTGGAGGACGACCAGAACCGGCGCGACTTCACCATCAACGCGATGGCCATCTGCCTGAACGGCGACCGCTTCGGCGAGCTGGTAGACCCCTTCAACGGGCTGGCCGACCTTGAAGACGGCATCATAGCCACGCCCCTGGACCCTATGGTGACCTTCAGCGACGACCCGCTGCGCATGATGCGCTGCATACGCTTTGCCACCCAGCTGAATTTCCAGATAGAGGACGAGACCTTTGAGGCCCTGGAGCGCATGGCCGACCGCATCAAGATTGTCAGCGGTGAGCGTATAGAGGTGGAGCTCAACAAAATCATCATGTCGCCACATCCCAGCCGCGGGTTCGTAGACCTGCAGCGCTGTGGCCTGCTCAATATCATCCTGCCTGAACTCGCCGCCCTTGACATTGTGGAGCAGAAGAACGGCAAGGCCCACAAGAACAATTTCTACCACACGCTGGAGGTGCTGGAGAATGTGGCCCACTCCAACCTCCCCCGACTGGGGGAGGCCGGGAGGGGACTTTGGCTCCGCTGGGCCGCCCTGCTCCACGACGTCGGCAAGACAAAGACCAAGCGGTGGGAGAATGGGGTGGGGTGGACATTCCACAACCATAATTATATAGGCGCGCGGATGGTGCCCGACATCTTCCGCCGGCTGAAACTGCCCATGGGGGCCGAGATGAAGTACGTGCAGAAGCTGGTAGACCTGCACATGCGGCCACAGGTGATTGCCGACAACGAGGTGACCGACTCCGCCGTGCGCCGCCTGCTGAACGATGCCGCCGACGACATCGACGACCTGATGACCCTCTGTGAGGCTGACATCACGTCAAAGAACGAGGCCCGCAAGAAGATGTTCCTCGAGAACTTCCGGCTGGTGCGGGTCAAGTTGGCCGACCTTGTTGAGAAAGACTACAAGCGCCTGCTGCAGCCCGTCATCGACGGCAACGAGATTATGCAGCTGTTCAACCTGCAGCCCAGCCGCGAGGTGGGCCTGCTGAAGCAGACACTGAAGGACGCCGTGCTCGACAATCGTGTGGAGAACGAGCGCGAACCCCTCATGCAGCTGCTCATGGCTAAAGCCCGCGAGATGGGGCTTGTGAAAGACACATAAGACAACAACCTAAAAATACATTATGATCATGGCAAACCAGAAATTGGACCGGCTGGACAAGCAGATACTCAGACTCATCGCCAGCGACGCCCGCATACCTTTCCTTGAGGTGGCACGGGCCTGCAATGTCAGCGGTGCCGCTATCCATCAGCGCATACAGAGGCTGACGAACATGGGCGTGCTGAAGGGGTCGCAGTTTATCATCGACCCCGAGAAGATAGGCTACGAAACGTGTGCCTACATAGGTCTGAACCTGAAGAACCCCGAATCGTTTGACCGGGTGGTGGAGGAACTCAAGAAAATACCGGAGGTGGTGGAGTGCCACTACACTACGGGCAACTTCGACATGTTCATCAAGCTCTACGCCACCAACAATCACCACCTGCTGAACATCATCCACGACCGGCTACAGCCCCTGGGACTGGCCCGCAGCGAGACGCTCATCTCGTTCCACTCGGCCATCAACCGCCAGTTGCCGGTGGCCGACTTCGTCATGAGCGGCGACGAAGAAGAGTAGCCGCCCATGACGAAGGCGGCGGCTCACTGGCCGCGCTCGTAGTCAACAAAGGCGTAGGCAAAGGCGTGCCGCTCGTCGGCGGGGTGCTCCTCGCGTGCCACCTCGTGCCAGTCGCTGTAGTCTGGAAAGAAGGTGTCAGCCTGCTGCGGCGTGTCGGCAATCTCGGTCAGGCACAGCCGGTCGGCCTTGTCCATCAGCCCGCCGTACAGGCTGGCACCGCCAATGATATAGATCTCCTCGCCAGCCCGGCACGAAGCCAGGAACTCGTCCCACGACCTGAAGCACTCACACCCCGGCAGCTGCGTGACCGTGGTCGTCAGCACGCAGTTGCGGCGGTTGGGCAGTGCCCCCTTTGGCAGGCTCTCAAACGTGCGCCGCCCCATGACGATGGTGTGGCCCGTGGTCAGTGCCTTAAACCGTTTCAGGTCGTTGGGCAGCCAGTATATCAGCTTGTTTTCAAAGCCGATGGCTCTGTTGCGGGCCACGGCGGCAATCATGCTCACCATAAGCCATCAGAGCTCAAACTTGTAGCCCACGGTAATCTGGAACACCTGGTTCTTGGCTTTTTCGTCGTCGTCCTTGTTGACCTTAGTCAGGCCGATGTTGTAGCGGGCATCGATGACGATGGGCACCTTGAACTCGTATGATATGCCGACGGGGATGGAGATGTCGAGCTTCTCGCACTCTGACCTGATGCTCTTGTCGAACTCCAGCTTGTTAGTGAAGTCGCCCTGGGTCGCCGAGACAGTGGTCTCTACATTGGCATTGGTCAGGTAGCCAAACTGCACGCCCGTCTTCACAGCGAAGCCGCGGAACAGGTAGGCATTGACCACAACGGGCAGGTTGATATAGCCTAACACCACCTTCGTGTCCTTGATCTTGACATTGGCACCGTTGATTTTCTCGTCAAAATCTTTCCAGGCACTACCCTGTTGCGAGTAGTTCAGGCCGGCGGCCAGGCTGAACGTGTTGGTCAGCTGGTATTCAAACTCGGCACCGATCAGTCCGCCGCCGACGGCGTCCTTGTCGAGCTTGATGTCAGCACCATTGACAGATCCAAAATCCATGTCGGGCATATTGCTCAGCATGGCACCCACGCCGCCAAGCTTTGGCTGAATAGAAAATGTACCCGGCTCGTGCTGAGCACTCATTGTGAGCGTTGCCGTCAGGGCAACAGCCATCATGGCTAATTTCTTCATGTTCATTGTTGCTTGATGTTAATAATTACACTTATGCGCTGCAAAGATAAGCTATAAAACCGACATTTCCAAATTTCATACACTTTTTCTAATGAAAAGGCCTGATTTATGGCTTGTGTCATTAATAAAACTGAAAATATAGGCCAAAGTGCGGGCGGTTTGTGTTTTTTTCGCTATCTTTGCACAATACTAACCAAACCGGAAGAAAACGGAAAACTATGAATGTGAAACGACAACTACTCATGACCGGCCTCTGCTGCGTGACGCTCGCCACGGCGGCACAGACCAAGGGCGGTGAACTCTCCGCCAGTATGCTGAAAGACATTGTGAAGGAACAGAAGCAGGAGCCGGCGAGCAAGGCCCTGGCCAATGCCGTGGGTGCCAATGCCATCGACGACCTGGCCAAGAACCGCCAGAATGCCGGTGCCCTTGACACCTATTTCAGTATAGAAACCCCCGCACAGTCAATCACCGACCAGAAATCGTCGGGGCGCTGCTGGATGTTCAGCGGCATGAACGTGCTGCGTTCCAACTATACCCGCCAGCACGGCGACTCGCTGCAGTTGGAGTTCTCGCAGGCCTACCTCTTCTTCTACGACCAGCTGGAGAAGGCCAACCTCATGCTGCAGGGCATCATCGACACGGGCGAGAAGCCCATCGACGACCAGCGCGTGCAGTTCTTCTTCCGTGCTCCGCTCAGCGACGGCGGCACCTTCTGCGGCGTGTCTGACCTCTGCGAGAAGTACGGGCTGGTGCCCAAGGAGGTCATGCCGGAGTCGTTTACCAGCGACAACACGTCGAAGGCCCGCCAGCTCATCAACTCCAAGCTGCGCGAGTTTGGCCTGCAGCTGCGCGACATGGTGCAGAAGGACAAGAGCCAGTCGTCGCTCAATAAAGCCAAGGTGAGGATGCTGGCACAGGTGTACCACATGCTGGAGCTGACCATCGGCCAGCCGCCGCAGAAGTTCACCTACGCCTTCCGCAACAAAAAGGGCGTCGCCGTGGGCCAGGCCCATGAGTACACGCCCCAGCAGTTCTACAGCGAGGTGGTGGGCGGCCCTCTTAACGGCACCTTCATCATGGCCATGAACGACCCGCGCCGGCCTTACTACAAGACTTACGAGGTAGAGCTGGACCGCCACAGCTACGACGGCCACAACTGGCGTTACGTTAACCTGCCCATGGACGACATTGAGCAGATGGCCATTGCCTCGCTCCGCGACGGCTGCAAGCTCTACTCGAGCTACGACGTAGGCAAGCAGCTGGACCGCAAGCGTGGCTTTGCCGACACCGAGAACTTCGACTACGCCTCGCTCTTCGGCACCACCTTCGGCATGGACAAGGCGCAGCGCATATCGACCTTCGACAGCGGTTCTACCCACGCCATGACGCTGACGGCCGTCGACCTCGACGACAAGGGAAAGGCCACGAAGTGGAAGGTGGAAAACTCATGGGGCGCCGACTGGGGCCAGAAGGGCTGCCTCATCATGACCGACCGCTGGCTGCGCGAATACATGTTCCGCCTGGTGGTCGACAAGAAATACGTGCCCGAAAAGATTCTCCGGGCCGCCGAGACGGAGCCCGTCATGGTGATGCCTGAGGACCCGCTATTCCTGCCCGACGACTGAGCGTCCTGTTATCGTCTCATGTAGAAAGCCCTTGGCGGAGTTCGCGACCAGTGAACTCCGCCAACGCTATAAGGCCTGCTATGCCGGCGCAGACGGCAAACAGCAGCAGCTGTTGCCGGGTGGGCAGAGCATTGAGCAGCGTGACCAGGGCGTAGGCCACGACCTGCCAGCCTCGCAGCAGCACGAAGAGCGCCACGGCCACCACGACGCAGAACGCCGTCCACAGCCGGCTGAGCTGCAGGGCGTTGCGCTGACGGGGCAGCCGCCGGGCTACGCGGTCGGTGAAGCCGTCGTCGGCCACCTGCATTTGTCTGATGGGTTGGAACACCTGTTCCAGCAGTTCGTTATCTGTCATATCCGTTCTGTCTTAGATAGTTGGCTAATTTCTCCTTGCCCCGTCTCAGGTGCGACTTCACCGTGTTGGCGGGCAGCCCGGTGATGGCGGCTATCTCGTCTATAGCGTAGCCGTCTACCAGCTGCAGCGTGATGCACGACCGCTCTTCGTCGCGGAGCACCTTCAGGGCGGCCAGCAGGTCTATCTGTAGCGAGGAGCGCTGCGTGGAGGATGACGTGCCTGCTCCTGCCTGCTCCTCGGCCTTGCTGACGGCGGTGGCCAGCGGTGGGCCGTTCACCTTCAGCTGGCGGCTCCTGCAGTGGTCGTACCACACGTTGTAGGCTATGCGGGTGAGCCATGTCAGAAAGGCCGATGTACCCCGGTACTGGCCTATGTGGGTGTAGGCCTTCAGGAAGGTGTCCTGGGCCAGGTCGTCGCTCAGCGCCTCGTTGCCCGCCGTCTGGCTGAGGAAGAACCGGCGCACAGGCGACTGATATTCACGCACCAGCTGGTCGAAGGCCCGCTTGTTGCCGAACACCGCCACCTGAGTAGCCAGCGAGAGGTCGTTGAGTCTGCCCACTGTTTAGAACTTCATTTTCTCAGGCATGACTATCCACAGCACGATGTAGAGTAGCACGCCGCTGAAAGCCGTGAAAAAGGTGAGGAAGGCATAGGCCACACGCACCATTACGGGGTCGAAGTCAAAATACTCTGCCAGTCCGCCGCACACACCGGCCAGCACCCTGTCGTTTGATCGCATCAGTTTCTTTTCCATAACCACAATCTCCAATTATTACATTTTTTAATTATTACATTATTCAAGTTTCGCATTCGCTCAACTTTCGGAGTTGACTTCTAACTCCTTCTAACTCCTTTAACTCCTTCTGACTCCTCAACTTGAGAAAGTTGAATTACATTATTACATTTTTCTTGTCTTCACGATGGCCAGCTTGCCCAGGCCGATGGCCGTCACCAGGATGCCGATGCCTATGCCGAGGTTGCTGCCCAGGTAGCCGAAGAATATCAGCAGTCCCACGCCGAGGAACGTCTGGCGTATGCCTTTCTGCCACACCTCGTCGTCGGTCTCCTTATGCTCTACCAGCAACTGGTCGGGAATGGGCTGCCCCTGCTTCATGGCCATCTCGGCCAGCTTCATCTTCTGCTTGCGGTTCTTGTAGATGAAGAAGAAGAGCACGGCCAGCACCAGCACCGGGGCGATGACAAAGATGATGAGCAAAGTCAGCAGCACGAAGGTCATGCCCATCAGTCCCTCCATGCCGAGGTGGTCGAAGAGGTCGCTCACCATCGATCCGCCATTAGTGTAGCCCCCTATGCGGTGGGC
This sequence comes from uncultured Prevotellaceae bacterium, assembly GCA_946541745.1. Lineage (GTDB taxonomy): Bacteria > Bacteroidota > Bacteroidia > Bacteroidales > Bacteroidaceae > Prevotella. The sequence goes on along the minus strand of CAMNJY010000026.1, from coordinate 12,211 downwards.
CTGGCTCACCACCGTCGTGTCGGCCACCTGGGTGGTGTCGCTATAGGCTTCCAGGGCTTCGTCGGCCTGGCGGGTGCTGTCTACCAGTTCCTGCGGGTCGGTCGTTTGCTGCTGTGCCGAGATTGGCTCTGCCAACCCCATGGTGAGCAGCATGGCTGTTACAATCAGATACTTTTTCATATTCTCGCAATTTCTCATTTTTCTTTGCCCGTTTGACGCAACAAAAGGCTCAGAAGTTGCGAAGTTCGCATTTTTTTCTTAATTTTGCAAGCAAATTACGGAAAAAGCGATGCAACTGCCAGAAGAATTTGTAACGTACACGCGCGAGATGATGGGCACCGCCCTGTTTCAGCGCTATCTCGACGCCTTCAACCAGGAGCCGCCCGTCAGCATACGCCTGAACCCCTTGAAGACACAGGGGCTGACCGTCGCCGGCGGCGAGCGCGTGCCCTGGTGCGAGGAGGGCTACTACCTGCCCACCCGCCCGGCGTTCACCATGGACCCCCTCCTCCATGCCGGCTGCTACTATGTTCAGGAGGCGGCCTCCATGTTCGTCAGCCACGTGCTGCGGCAGTATGTCGCCGGCCGCCCTGTCGCCGCCCTCGACCTCTGCGCCGCCCCCGGCGGAAAGTCTACCGCCGCCATCGCCGCCCTGCCGCCGGGCAGTACGCTCCATAGCAATGAACCCGTGCGCAACCGCGCCTCCGTACTGTTGGAAAACATCACCAAGTGGGGCTACCCCGGCTGCACCGTCACCAACAGCTATCCCAAAGACTATCGCCGTGCCCGGCTCCACTTCGACATCATCCTGTGCGACGTGCCCTGCTCTGGCGAGGGTATGTTTCGCCGCGACCCTGCCACCATCAGCGAGTGGAGCCCCCAGCAGGTGGAGAAGTGCCGGCTGTTGCAGCGCGACATCGTGGCCGACGCCTGGGCCTGTCTCAACCCCGGCGGCCTGCTCGTCTACAGCACCTGCACCTTCAACACCCGCGAGAACGAGGAGAACGTGCTCTGGATGCTTCAGCAGTTCGGCGATGCCGAGGTGCTGCCCGTGGCCACCCGGCCTGAGTGGCACATCGCCGGCTCCCTGCTCTCCGCCCTCGAAGGTCCCGTTTACCGCTTCATCCCCGGCCTCACCCGCTCCGAGGGCCTCTTCCTCTGCGTCCTGCGCAAGAAGGGTGCTTCTCTTGGTGAAGGGTGTCAGGTGAAGGGTGTTTCAAAATCCCCTTCACCAAAATCCCCTTCACCAAAGTCCCCTTCACCAGAGAACGTCACCTATGCCCAGGCCATCAGCTACCTGCGCGGCGAGGCCCTGACGCTGCCGCCCGACACGCCCCGCGGCCTCGTCACCATCAGCTTCATGGGCCACCCCCTTGGTCAGGCAAAGAACATCGGCACCAGGGCCAACAACCTGTACCCCAAGGAGTGGCGCATCAGGACCACCCACACCCCTCAGGACTATCAGCCCGTGCTGATTGACTGAACACTAAGAAACCTCGCCGACGGCAATCCGTTTTCAATATTCGCTGGACAGTTACCACTGAAAAACTTGCTCGTCTCGCTTTTTTGTTGTAACTTTGCACCCATCATAAAGGCAACACCAATGAAACAATATCTCGACATACTCAACCGCATACTGACCGAGGGCACCCGGAAGGGCGACCGCACCGGCACCGGCACGCTGAGCATCTTCGGCACTCAGTCGCGCTACAACCTGGAGGACGGGTTCCCCCTGCTGACAACCAAGAAACTGCACCTGAAGTCGATCATCTACGAGCTGCTGTGGTTCCTCAACGGCGACACCAACGTGCGCTATCTGCAGGAGCACGGCGTGCGCATCTGGAACGAGTGGGCCGACGCCGACGGCGAGCTGGGGCCCGTCTACGGCCACCAGTGGCGCTCGTGGCCCGACTACCAGGGCGGCACCATCGACCAGATACAGATGGTGGTGGACCAGCTGAAGACCAATCCCAACTCGCGCCGCATGATAGTGTCGGCCTGGAATGTGGCCGAGGTCGGCGAGATGGCTCTGCCGCCGTGCCACACCATCTTCCAGTTCTACGTGGCCGACGGACGGCTGTCGCTGCAGCTCTACCAGCGCTCGGCCGACACCTTCCTCGGCGTGCCGTTCAACATAGCGAGCTACGCCCTGCTGCTGCAGATGATGGCCCAGGTGACGGGGTTCCGCGCCGGCGACTTCATACACACCACGGGCGACACCCACCTCTACCTGAACCACTTGGACCAGGCGCGGCTGCAGCTGACGCGCGAGCCGAGGCCCCTGCCACGTATGGTGCTGAACCCCGACGTGAAGTCCATCTTCGACTTCCGCTACGAGGACTTCCGGTTAGAGGGTTACGACCCCTGGCCCCACATCAAGGCCGACGTCTCGGTGTAGCCGGCACTTTAGCCATCCTTCTCTCCCGCCCTCATTTTGTGACTACGAATTATACGAATTATACGAATGGAAACGGGTTGTTGGCAATTATTCTGATTTTTTACAAAGATGTAAAAGATTTAAAAGATTGCTAAGGCAGTGTGTGTGGCTGGATAAGCCGCACGAGATCTTTTTCATCTTCTTAATCTTTGTTGAATATTTAGGCTATTTGCATTTTGTGACTACGAATTATACGAATTATACGTATGGAAACGGATTGTTGGCAATTAATTTGTAAAATTCGTATAATTCGTAGTAGATAACGAGCGAAGGAAAAATTGACTTTGTACACTTACGAAAGACTCACGGCGAGCGGCGCTCGGTGGCCGCGTAGCTCACGTTGAGGGCATAACAGTGGCGCAGGGCCTGCTTCACGTCGTTGATCATGGCCATAGGCACGTCGCGGTCGGCCTCAATGCTGACGGTCAGCCGTTCCTGGTCGTCGGCCGTCATGTGGCGCCGCTCGCTCTCCACGAAGCGGGCAATGTCGGCCACCGTGGCCACCTCGTTGTTCAGCTGGATGATGAAACCGTCCTGTGACCCGTCCATCGGCCTGCCTATATAAATATGTATCACCGACGACTTGTGCTCCACCTTCTCCACCTCAGTGCCCGCCGGCACCTGGTATTGCACCTGCTTCTCCACGTCGCGCATGTGGGTGACAATCATGAAGAAGAAGAGCACGGTGAAGATGAGGTCGGGCAGCGACGCCATGTTCAGCTCCGGCACACTGTGGTCGGGGCGGCGGAACCGGCGGCGCATCATGGCTGGCCTCCTTTCCCGTCCATCGACTCGCTGACCCTCGGCGCACACTTCAGCGGGCGGTAAGCGGCCACCAGCGCGTTTTGCAGCTGGAAGTAGTCGTCGTACCTGGCATCGGGGGCCACGTCGATAGCCACCACGCGGTGGCGGGGGTTGACGGCGGCGAACTCCCGCACCTGCCGGCGCAGGCCGTCGAGCGTGACGGGCTCGCCGCCCACCGTCAGCCGGCCGTCGGCAGCGAGGGTTACGGTCATGATGTCCTCCTGGCGGATGTCGGCCACCTGCTCCTGGTCTTGCGGGGGCGGCGGCAGCTGGCGGCGAAGCCCCTTCCCGGCGTCCATCGACGAGGTGACCAGGAAGAATATCAACAGCATAAACGAGATGTCGGCTGTCGACGACGTGTTCAGCGACGGAATTTCGCTATGGCGACGATGACGGAACATACGCAGATGAGCAACAGTGAGGTGTAGATAAACATATCGGTAAGCCGCAGCCAGAGGGCATCGGTGAAGGGCTTGCCGCCAGTGACCACCGGGGCGGTGGACGCCACTGAGAAGGTTGTCGCCATGACCACTACCACCAGCAGGGCGGTGCTGTAGCCTATCATCAACGTGCGGCGCGAGGCCAGCGGGTCGGCCGACGACTCATGGGTCAGCACCCCGTGGACGGCCGACCACACGGCTGCGCCGAGGGCTGCGGCCAACAGCAGGTAGACAGCCCAGAGCACGATGTCGATGAGCGGCGAGGCGTCAGTCATGGTGGTTGTGCTTATAGTTCATGATGGTGTCGAGCAGCGTCACCACCGACTCCTCCATCTGCGAGGTGAGGTGCTCTATCTTGGAGGTGATATAGCTGTAGAACAGCTGCAGGATGAGGGCCACGACGATGCCGAAGATGGTGGTGATCAGAGCCACCTTCATGCCCGAGGCCACAATCGTGGGACCGATGTCGCCGGCCAGCTGTATCTGCTCGAAGGCCATCACCATGCCGATGACGGTGCCGAGGAAGCCGAGCGAGGGAGCCATGGCGATGAAGAGCTTGATCCACGACGTGCCCTTCTCGAGCTTGGCCGTCTGCACGGAGCCGTAGCTGTAGATGCTGCGCTCTATGTCGTCCATCTGCTCGTTGATGTGCATCAGTCCCTGATAGCACACCGAGGCCACCGGCCCGCGGGTGTCGCGGCAGAGCTGCTTGGCGCCCTCCACGTCGCCTTCGGCCACACGGGCGTCGATGTCGCGCATGAGCCGCTTGGCGTTGATTTCCGACAGCGTCAGGTAGGTGATGCGCTCTATGCAGAAGGCCAGCCCCAGCACCAGGGCCAAGGCCACGAGCGACATGAACAGCGGTGTGCCGTCGATGAACAGCCGCTTCAGCCGGTGGTGCATGCCGCCGGCGTCGGCGTCGAGGTCGTCGCTTAGTGCCATGTCGTCCATGGCCACCGCCGACGAGTCGGCCCGCAGGGAGTCGGCGGCCAGGGTGTCGGCGACCACCGTTTCTACCGTATCTTCGCGTGGTGTTACCTGTGCAACGGCGGTCTGCACACACAGGGTCAGCACCGTCATTGCAACGATAGCAATCAGTCGTTTCATTGTTTCGTTGTTGTTTATTCGCCTACAAAAGTACGCTTAATTTTCCAAACAGCCAAAGATTTCCACACTTTTTCAAGTTTCTTACATATCTTTCCCACCCTTTGTGGAAAATGGCCTGCCAACCAAAAATCCAGGCCTTGGATTTTTCAAAAGGCAGTCCCTTTCGCGCAAAACCTACTCCCTTTCACGCAAAACGTACTCCCTTTCGCGTGAATGGTAAAAACCTTATTCCGCCGACAACTTAGGATAGTTGGCCGGCTGGTAAATGTAGGTGTAGGGGTCGTAGCCGGCGTGGTCCGTGCGCCACGTGGCGATGCGGGTGTTCAGTTCGGTGACGAACTGCTGCTTGGTCATCTCGGCCGAGGTCTTCGGCATGACATGGGCCGAGGGACTGCTGTAGTTGAAGAGCGAGCTGTTGAAGTAGGTGTTGAAGATGTTGTTGCCGGTGTTGTCGCCGGCAATGCCGGCAATGCCCCTGTTCGCCGTCGAGCCTCCCGCCACCACGCCAGCCTGGAAGCAGCTGGAGATAATGCCGTTGCCGTTGTTGCCCACCAGTCCTCCCACATGGGTGGTGGTGCCGGTACTTTTCGTATCGCCAACGTGATAGCTGGCGTAGAGCGCCCCCAGGTCAGAGCCTACGTAGTTCTGCCCCACGAAAGCGCCGGCATAGCCGTCGGTGTTGCCGCTCAACGTCACATCGCCCACCACCCGGCATCCGCTGATGCGGCCGGCGCTCACCTCGGCGAAGAGGCCGCCGCCGTCGACGGCACTGCCTGTGCCGTTGCCAATGCTGATGGCGCTCAGCTGCAGCTCCTTCACCTCTGCTTTGGGGCCGAGGGCAGCAAACAGCGGCTGCCCGCTCAGACGGTGGATGAAGCGGTGGCCGCCGAGGAAGGTGCCGTTGAAGGGGTACTCGCTTGTGCCGATGCCTATCCAGCTGATGGCGTCGGGGGCATTGTCAATATCCTGCTGGTTGCTGACGTTGCCCTGATCGTCGTAAGTAGTCACTATCTCCGTCTTTGTCTTGTCGCGTCCCTTCTGCAGCGTGAGGTCGGCGTCGAGACGCACATACTTGCCCGTGAAGTCGTGACCGGCTTTCACCTCGTGGGCAAACGACACCAGCTGGAAGGCGGTGCTGATCTGGTAGGCCTGCTCCACGGAAGAACCGTCGTGGCCGTAGATGTCATAGATTTTATGGTCTGTGGGCGACTCGTAGAGCCATGTGGCATCGTCGGCGGTAGCCTTCGGGTCGCCGAGAATGGTCACGTAGGGGTGTTCTAAGTCCGGATTGGTGCCGTCGTGGCTGGTGTCCTGCAGGAAGGTGGAGTTCTTCTTCAGCACGCCCTGGTCGGGCGTGGCAATATACTCCCAGCTCTCATACTCTGCACCGACCGTCATTTCCTCTTTCTCGTGATTCAGCTGGATGTTGATGGTGGTGTTGAAGCCTGGCTCGAAATAGACATTGTCCAGCGTGGCCGTATAGGTATGGTCAACCATGACGGAAGGCTTCAGCGGGTTGGGATAGGTGACGGTGAAGCGGAGTTCTGTCTTCTTGTAGCTTTCGTTGGAGACCGTGCTGACGTAGGATGAAGGCTGCGGGGTGGTGATGCCATAGAAGGTAAACTCGTTGCCGCTCTTGCCCGGGTCGGAGCCTTCAGGCTTGGGTATCCAGAGTTTCATGTCCTTGCGCTGGTCGAAGGAGGGTATCGTGGCCTCGCCGTCCCAGGCGCTGTTGACCAGTGGCTGGTCGTCGGTGACCGACGACCCGTCGTTATGTGCGCGCAACGGCTGTGTCTGCCACTGGTTCATCATCCATACGTACATGGTGGGCTGATGCAGCAGAACCATGTTGCTGACCGTCGTCTTGTTGTCGGCATCGGTAGAGCTGAAGCCGCTGAGCTTCACCACCACGCGCACGCTGCTCAGGGCGTGGTGGAACTTCACCAGTGCCACGCTGCCGCCCGGCTCTGCCTGCACCTGGGTGTCGTAGGCTATCAGCAGGTCTTCTTTCTCCAGTTTAGGGTTGTAGTAGTCGTAGCCTATTACGTTGTTCTTGCTGTCCTTGATCTCCACGCGGTTGGCTTCCTGCTCCTCTGTGGTCAGGGTGTAGTCAATGATGTCGTCGGTCACAAGCGGGTTGCCTATCGAGCCCATATAGAACGTGGCGGTCTTACCGTCGATGGTTGCGGTTCCCCGTTTCCAGTCGAAATGGTTGGTAGTGACGGCGTCGTCGCCAGTGCCGGTCACAGTCACGTCGCTGGGTATGCCGTAAGCCTCAAAGGTATGGGGACTCTCGGCATCCGACCAGTAGATGTCCTCTGGTTCGCCCGTAGCCTTGAAGCGCTTGGTGCGTGCCCATCCTCCGCCGTTTGTCTCTGCGAGGAATTCTACGCCCTCATAGAGCGGCGTGGTGCCACTGAGCTGCGGATAGGTGAAGGCAGCGATGGGGGCGGGCGTTGTACGGCAGATTTTGGTAAACATGATGATGTCGTCTTTGTTGAAGTCGCGCCGGCCCACATAGTCGGCCAGAGGGGTATAGGCAGCCCGTGTGATCGCACCCCCCTGTACAATCGCCTTGATGCCCTGCAGTTTGCGGGCGTCGCCCAAGTCCGTTGTGGTGCTTGCCGCCTCCTCGGTCTCGGTGCAACCTGCCAGCAGGGCAACGGCCAGCAGGGCCATAAAGCTAAATATTCTGTTTGTTGTCATGTCAGGGTCTTTCTAAGGTAGGGTGATGTTGATGGTGTAGCGCTTTCCCTGTTCCAGTGTCTTGTTGGTCAGCTCGTAGCTGTAGCGTCTGGTGCCGTCGCGAATCCAGACGATGCCCTTGCCGTCGGGCAGGGTGCAGGGTGGCACGATGAGGTAGAAGTTGTTGGTCGTGCCGTCGCGATAGGCCGTGTAGACGCCGGTGTTGGGAACCTCTGTGAACTTGTTGCCGGGATGCGTCTTGAAAGAGTCGTTGAAATCGACCGTCGTCGGCTCATTGACGGGGTTGCCCGACATGGGGTGTACCTGCGCTATTCCGGCCGCCTCGTTGATATACACCACTCCCAGCACCTTGCCGTTGTTGGCCTTCGTGCAGCAGTGCTTCTGCTGATAGCCGTAGCCGGAGTTCACCTTGCTCCTTTTGGCATAATAGTTGCCCACCACCACCTCGCTCTGGTCGATGTCGGGCATGCCCTCGACGGTGACGACGGCTTTGTCGGACAGTGCCTCTCCCGTGACGCTGATTTTCAGGCAGGCCATGACGTGGTTGAAGGCCAGGTGAACGTTGTAGGAGCCGGTCTGCATGTAGGTCTGCGCCCACAGCAGGTCAGACTTCACGTAGTTTCTCAGCGTGGTCTGGTCGGCCTCGAAGATATAGCTGTACTGCGAGTATCGGGTGCCGTTGGCCAGGAATATCACGTTCTCGTTCCACGTCGAGGCGGTATAGACGTAGGGGGTCTGCTGCGCTTCGTATCGGCCGAGCAAGTCGTAAGAGCTGGTAAACTTGTAGTTGCCGCCCACGTCAACCTTGTCGTCGGGGGTGAGCGCGGTCCAGTCCGCGCCTTGCCACTTGAACAGCCACATGGCGTCGTAGGTGTTGCCGTAGGTGGTTTCGCAGAACTCTGTATGCGAACTGTAGGGGCAGATGATTTTCAGCTGCATCCAGTCGCCCACATTAAAGGCCGTGCCCGCAAAATCGGTGCGGGTGAGGAGGCCGTCGTCGTCACCGTCAAAGTCGTTCACCGACGTGGTGAGACGGAGTCCTCTTGGCTGCTCAGGCTGCTGCAGGCCGGCATCGTCGGCAGAGCAGGCCGCGAGCAACGCCGTCATGGCAATAAATAAAAGTCTTGCCAATGTGGTATATTTCATAGAAGGATATATCATAGCGGTAGCAAATTCTTCATTCTTCATTCTTCATTTAAGAAATCAGTTGTTCTGTTTCAGCACGTTCCAGTCTGCCACATACTCTTCTGTGGGTGCGCCGGCCACCAGTTCGGGATAGCGGTGAACGTAGCCGTCGCTGCTGTTTTCGAAGTGCAGCATGCTGTTCTGCGGAATAGCCACTTCGTCGCCCACTTTGTTGTAGCTCCAGATGGCATAGTTCAGCGCCTTCCACGGAGCCAGGCCGTAGTAGCCCCTCTTCATCTCGTCTGTCAGCTGTTTTCCCCAGTCCACCTGGTCGTCTATCAGGTTGTCGTTCTTGGCCTTCAGGATGTAGGAGTAGGAGCCACGGATATACTGCTGGGGCTTGTAGGCGTCGGCAATGCTGCCCACGGCGTTGGTGCCCGGCGACAGGCCGGTGTCATAATAGTTCACCATGAAGCGTCCCCAGGTGATGTTCTTCGAGGTTTGCGGGGCAAAGAACTTGTCGCTGCTGTTGATGTATTCCCCCAGGAGTGCGCCGGTGCCCGGTGCCAGGCCCTCGGCCGCCATCATGCAGCCATACATGTTCAGGTTGTCGGCCTTGCCTATCATGGCCCCGCTGGCCCTGCCCTGGTAGATGCAGGCCACGACGTAGCTGCTGCCCTTGAGGGTCGTGGCGATGGGGTTGCCGTCAGAGGGCGCCTTGATGCTGATGCCCACGATGTAGGCACCGTAGCCCAGCTCGTTATGGGCCTCGGCCGTCTTTACCAGCTTGAAGTCGTGAGTGGTCTCTATCTTCAGGTTGCGGATGGCCACATCCTTGCAGTACTCAAACAGATAGCCGCCCTTCACATTGACGTTCTTCAGTGTGTAGACAGCATCAGCTGTCCGCTTGCCGGAGGCATCGGTGACTTCGTGGCAACCGTCGAACACGCCCCGGAAGGCCACCTTGCTGCTCTCATTGCCGATAGGGTCCAGCTCCCAGTCGGCCAGGTCGATGTCGGCCGTCAGCTTGACCGTGAAGTGGGTGTTGAGGTTCTCGTCGTAGAAGCTGTAGGGACCGCGGACATAGTCCTCTATGGAATAGGCTTTCTGGTCGGCATTGGCGGGGTAGTAGTGCTCGTAGAAGATGTAGCCCTCGGCCTCCTCGCTGTTCTTGTCAAGAGGAGTGGCCCCCTTCTTAGGCTCTCCCTCCTCCATGTCTTCGTCTTTATACCACTCTATGACCTCTGTTTCCTGGCTCGTGACAGGGTCTTTCACCGTCTTTGTCACCCGCGTCAGCCCGCTGGTCTTGGTGGCCGCAGTGCCGTTAACCAGTTTGATGAACTCCAGGAATTCCTCCCGCGTGTGGATTTCAAACACGGGGTTGTAGCCTACGGTGTTGTCGGTCTTGGCCACTTCGACAGCATTGGCAATGGCCGTCGTCCACCATTCATAATTGGGCGACGGTCCCTGGCTGACATGCTCATTAGAGCCTTCGCCTGAGACGGCTGGTGTGTCCACCCACCGGAAATCGTCGGCCGGGGTGATGGTGAACTTGTCGTAGTGATAGCCCACGCTGAAGAGGTAGCTATAGCCTGGCTTGAGTTCCAGACCGTTGGGGAACATGGGTTCGTTGCTGTTGACGCGCCTCACATCGCCCAGCGTCAGGATATGATAGTTTGACTCTTCGTGGTTGGTGCCCTTGTCGCCGTCGTTCACATCGTAGAGCCACACCCTGAAGCGCGTGCAGGCGGGCAGGGTCAGTGCCTCGCCCTTATTGTCATCATTGCTCATGACGTAAGGGATGGTGACCATGTACAGCCGACCGTCGTTGGAGCAGAACAGCGGGCGCTGCACGTCGGCGCTAATCTCGTCGGCTGTCTTCGTGTCGAACTTGACGATGCCATCCGTTTCTGCGTGAATGGTCGACAGGTCTGTTGCCTCGTCCGCATACTTCGCCTTGGTCATGGTGGTGAGCAGCGAGGTCTGTATGTCCACCCCGGCAGGCATGCACATCTGGTTGTAGACGGCCAGCACGGCGTTGAGTTCTTCTTGAGCCTTCTCCAGCGTCTTCCCATGTTCGTCCGGCGACTCGTCGTGTGCGAAGTCGGTAGAGTTGTCGGGCCACATGTAGTCCTCCAGCTCGGTACATATCTCCGCTCTCCATAGCTCGTTGCCGGGCTTGGCGACGATGCCTATGCGACAGCCCAGGTGCTTCATCGTCAGCGACACATCGTCGGTGGGGCCCGAGACGGTGACCCAGTCCGACACGCTGTAGTCGGGGTAGTAGCGGTGCTTGTTGTCTTTCCCCTTGCTGTTGGTAATGGCGGCGGCAAGATTGCTGCGCGACCATGCCCGGAAGCGCACCGTGTTGCCGTTGTCCCAGGTCAGCGAGTCGGCTTTCGTCTGAGTGAATGTCTTCGGCTCTTTTTCGGGGTCATAGCCTGTCTCTCCGGGTTTCGGTATCCACTCCTCGCCTAATGACACGGTGCTGGTCCCGGAGGCATACTTCGTCTGCAGCCAATAGACACGATAGGCCGTATGGCTTACTATTTCATCGAAGGAAAGGCCATTGTTATATGAATACTGGCGGTAGATGGTCAGCAGGTCGCCCTCGTTGAAGCTGCCGTCGTGACGATAGGTTGTCACTCGGGTGGTGAACGGCTCGGCGTATGAGGCGTTGAAGCTCACACCGCGCCCTATTAGATCGTGACGCACCTCACAGGAGCGCGTCGCTTCCGGGTCGTCACTGCAGCCTAACAACAGCAGCGTCAAGCCTATCCATAAGAAATGATGTATCTTCATATATGCGGAAGCAAATTCTTCATTCTTCATTCTTCATTCTAATATTCCGGCAGTGACGGGGTGTAGTCGGCGACCTTGTTGCCGCCGCTCCACTTGTTGGTGTCGCTGTTGTAGGTGGCTCCTTCCCAGCAGTTGTGTACATAGCCGGTGATGGCGGTGCCGTAGACCGCGGTGGTGGGGAACACGGTGCCGCCCACGACGTTGGTGTTGATGATTTCGGCGCGCCAGCCGTCAGTGGCCGACTTGTAGGGCACCCATTTGCCGCTCTCCTTGTGTACGTTGGCCTCCCACGTCCCGGTGTAGTCGGCAGTCTGCTCCTGCGCGGTGGTGTAGTGGCCTTTCAGGCCGGCAAACAAATAGGCACCGGACGTAGCGGAGCCAGACCCCGACACTCCCTTGTGGTGTACTTTCTTGTAGAATACTATCGGGGTGTAAACGTCTGTATCCATGGAGGAGCGGGTGTAGATGCCTATATACGCTGCAAGATCGTCAATAAGAACATAGTCCTCACCCTCCTTGTAATACGTCTCGCTGTCATCAAGGTCTGCTACACTTGTGACTGACGAATACTCTTCTTCGCCATTTTTTGTGTAGATGGTGGCAATGACGTCGTTGATATAATCTTCTATGCTAATATCTGTATAACTCTCGCCGTCCTTCTTGTAGTAGGTGGTTCCGTCGGAAACAGAGGCGGCCTTAACGTTAGCGACAGTGGCTAACGTATAGGGGTAAGTAGTGACGACCTCCTTGGTATAGGCCACTGCGCCGGCATAGCTCTTCATGTCGGCGA
>CAMNJY010000025.1 GCA_946541745.1 uncultured Prevotellaceae bacterium | reverse complement strand
ATTGAGAAAAAACGGGGTTACATACTCTTTACGGATTGCTATGGGCATAGCCACCGGGGACTCGGCTGGGAGTACCACCGCAATCTTTCAGAGACGACTTCCATGATTCCAACTGCTTACGCATTTTGGATTTTGCTAATCCAGAATGCTGGAATGTAAACTTGTCAAATTTGCGCCCAATTCTATTATGTACCTTTGCAACATGAATCAAGCCGGAAGTGGTTGAATACTTGATTTACTTCGTCAATGTCAAGTCAATTAAGAGTACTGCTGTTTCGGACTCTCCCTTTTGAGCATCTTTAGGTTTCCATGCCACAACATAACGGACTGAAGCAGAACTTACTTGATAACCTTTTTCCTTCCAAGCAGATAGAGTGGCTTGCATGTTTGTTGATAATTTGGCGATTGCTCTATGGGTAATAGGCGCAAGGATATAGTTATCCTCTAAGGTCAGGCTATCTCCACTTCGCAAGGCTAATACCTCTTTCTTGATGGGCTTGAAGAAATCCAGAAAGACATCTTTGTGCGACAATTGCAGCACGACTTCCTCTGGCATGGGATATTGGTGGTTGTCAACACGGTTCTTGTCAGCAGGCAGACGAGTGAAGAGCTCGCCATTGGTATGTATAAACAAGCGTTTCTTGGCTCGGGTCATTCCTACATAGTATTGGCGGAAAAGTTGCTCGTCTTTACGTGGTCTGTCGCCAAGAAGCATATACACATCGTCAAACTCACGGCCTTTGGCCTTGTGAATGGTCGACACGACAACCTCAGCATCAGATACATCACAAAAGTCTTCTACCGATGACTCGAATACGAACTCCCAAAGGTCTGTCCGGTATTTTGTACGATGTGTTTGTTCAAACAACTCGATGCAACGTTTCACTAAAGGCAGACACTGGCTATCATCATAAATATGAAAAGTGGCACGTTTCGCCTCTTCCCAAAGATCATCTAAGATTAGAGGCGTCTTCACTCTTTGCGCAATGTACTTCAGCAGATATTTCACCTCGGCCAGATTGGAGAAGGGGAATTCCTCCATAGACTGCACCAATTTACTCTGTATGCCATATTTCCTGAGCAGGGCGACAAGCACAACAGCCTCCTCGTTTGTCTGGGTCAGAATGCAGGAGGTGCCTCTGCCTTTATGTGCAATCAGGTTTTCGACTAATGGCTGATACATATACTGAGACGTATGGCGTATCACTTCTACATTACCATCTTCATTGCTCATAGAGACAATGGGTGTCATCTTCATCCTCCGACCGATGCCCTTCACAAAAGTATTGGCAAAAGCCACTATATGCTTGGAGCTGCGATAATTTTCTGTCATTTCAAAGAAGCGGCTGTCAGGCTCCTTGGATAGTTGGTAGAGATATTGCGAATCGGAGCCACGGAACTCGAAGATGTTCTGGTCATCATCTCCAACGGCAATGACGCGCATGGCCGAAATTCCTCTTTCCCGTAAAGCAGTGTGGAAAAAATCCTGCGCTTTCGGTCTGACAATGACTGCCAGCATGCGATTTCATCCATCATTAGGTCGCGAGCCTTTTCACAGTCATTCACAGGATTGTTCATCTGCTCGCTGATGAGTTTGTCATCTTTAAGAAGTCTGTGGTAAGGACGTTCAGGGAATAGCAATGGCGACAGAAAGAGGGTATCGACAATAGCCTTTTTACATTCACTTTCTGGAAACAAGTATTTTGCATCATGATGGATGATGTTGTGACCACATATATAATCCGCATCATGCATAAAGACAGAGAAGTCTTCTTTAGAACAACCATGATAGACGGCACCATCGTATCGCAATGCACCTATATCGTGAATTCTACGGTCACTTAAACTAACCTCAACATCCACGACAACCCAATGAATGCTATTATTGTCATCTCCCATGCCATAATCACTATGTACGGGTGCAAATTTAGACAAAATTTCCGAGATTTTAGCCAGTCGAGATAAAAATATGAACAAATTGCCCCGAAAATGTCGTTTGCGATGCAAAATTACATATAATTATTGGTTTTCCTTTTGTTCTTGCATAATTTTTAATGTATTTAATAAAACAATCGCCCGCGATTAATCAAGGGAGCACCGATGGTAACAGTCAATTAGCTGTCTGACTGTTTGATTGATTTCCAGGTTGATTCTTCTTTGGTCTGAAAAAAAATTGTTACTTTTGCAGTGTAAAATTACATAAACACTATAATTTTTACGGAATATGAAGAAATTAACAGCCATCGCGATGACAGGCGCACTGCTCATCGCCGCCTGCGGAAACAAGGAGCAGAAGAGTGAAGCAAACGTGAACGTGAACGAAAATCCCGCCAAGGAGAAAGTGGAGGTGAAGGCCGTTGAGGGGCGCAAGAACTTCAGCGACAAGGCCGTCATCACGCCGCTGCCCGCCATCATGATTGCCACATGGGACGAGAACAAAAACCCCGACGTGATGATGGCGGCATGGGGCGGACAGTGCGGCCCGAAGCACATCACCTTTGAACTCTCCAAGCACAAGACCACGGACAACATCCGCCTGAAGAAGGCCTTTACCATCAGCTTCGCCACAAAGGACGACATCGTGCAGAGCGACTATTTCGGCATCGTCTCCGCCTATGACGTGCCCGACAAGGTGAAGAAGGCTGGATTTACCACAACCCCGAGCCCCAATGTCGATGCGCCCATCATCAACGAGTACAAGCTGACCTTAGAGTGCAAGGTGGTGACGTTCGACGAGGACGGCAACGGCGGTGCCCGCGTGGTGGGCGAGATTGTCAATATGAGCGCCGACGAGAGCATCCTCGACGAGCAGGGCAACATCGACCTGTCGAAGCTTCAGCCCGTCATCTTCGACTCGGCTAAGAACGAATACCGGGTAGTGGGCGAGAAGGTCGGCACCGCCTGGGGGTCAGGCAAGGCTATCCAGGAGCGGGAGGTGAAATAATGACCGAAAGATGGTCATCTCTATGTTCCCGGTATTCTCCGCATTTTAAAAAAATTAGCCTGAAGAATTATGACGATACAAGAGTTTAGAGACTACATGGCATCAGGCAAGCCGGTCGTTGGCGGTTCCGATGTTCACATGATGTTCCACAAGTTATCTCAGGAGGCGCTGAAGATAACGGCTGAGATTAACGGCAAATACCATACTCCAGACGGGCTGCACGATCTGCTGGAGCAGCTCTGGGGCAGAGAGGTGCCCAAGACGGTAGGTATGTTCCCGCCGTTCCATACCGACTGCGGCAAGAACACCGTCGTTGGTGAACGGGTGTTCATCAACATGGGCTGCAAGTTCCAGGACCAGGGCGGCATCACCATCGACGAGGGCGCACTCATCGGCCATAACGTCGTGCTGGCCACCATCAACCACGACCTGGACCCGGCCAAGCGTCAGAGCATGACGTACGCCCCCATCCACATCGGCAAGAACGTCTGGATAGGCGCCAACGCTACCGTCCTTGCAGGCGTGACCATCGGCGACGGAGCCGTTGTGGCAGCTGGCGCTGTTGTGACCAAGGACGTGGAGCCGGACACGATTGTCGGTGGCGTTCCTGCCAAAGTCATCAAGAAGATAGAAGTTTAGCCGCAAACAAGCTATGAAAATCTGGAGGCCAAGCGGGTGATGGATCTTGACAACCCCGTGCCCACGGTGCTGGCCGAGGTAGACTTCAGCCAGGCTGAGGCATCAGACAAGTACGTGTGCTCTGTCTGCGGCTATGTGTATGACCCCGCCGAGCACGACGGCGTAGCCTTCGACGACCTGCCCGACGACTGGAAGTGCCCCCGGTGCAAGCGCCCCAAGGACAAGTTCAACAAGGCATAGCTTCAGGCAAGAAGGCTACACGACGGCGCGGAGATAGAGGCGCAGCTGGCGACGGGCCAGCCCGAGGCGGTTCTCAACGGTTTTATACTTCTCGCCCGTCTGTGCCGATATTTCGCTGACGCGCATACCTCCGAGGATATGCATGCGATAGATGTCGCGGCAGTTCTCGGGTATGCGTGCCAGTCCGTGTTCCATGCGCTCTATAATGTCGGCAGCATTGAACACCGACTCTATCGACACCGTACCATCGCCCGAACCCTTGAGGAAATGCTCATACTCGTAGCGGAACGCACGACGGCGGAAATAATCGTTCACCAAATTCCGGCAGATGGCAAAGGCCAGTGCCGGAAGGGTCTGCTCGGTTATCATCTTGTCGGTGGTCAGCAGCCGCAAATAGGTGTTCTGAACAAGGTCTTTGGCCTCCTCAGTATCACCGAGGCGGCTGCTGGCATAGGCCAGCAGCTCGTCGCGGTGTTGTGAATAGTGGGTTGATATAAGTCCTTCCATTGCAGTCACCCTTGTCCGACCAGCGGTTTACTCATTGACAACAAGCTTTATGGTGCCGTCTTCGTTGTAGAATAGCCGCTGCACCTTGAGCGAGCGCAGGTGAGTGACGTCGTTGGAGGGCACGCAGTCGTGGTAGAACAGGTACCACTGCCCCTTGAACTCGACAATGCAGTGGTGGGTGGTCCAGCCCACAACGGGCTCCAGGATGACGCCCTGATAGGTGAACGGGCCGTAGGGATTGTCGCCGACAGCGTAGCACAGCAGGTGGCTGTCGCCGGTGGAGTACGAGAAATAGTACTTGCCCTGGTACTTATGCATCCACGAAGCCTCGAAGAAGCGGTGCGGGTCGCCGGCGCGCAGCGGCTGGCCGTCCTTGTCGACGACGAGCACCTGGCGCGGGGCCTCGGCAAACTGCAGCAGGTCGTCGCTCATGCGGGCCATGAGGCTGGGCAGGGCGGCCATGTCGGCGCCGGTGTAGAGCTGCGTCTTGCGGTCGGGGGCCGGACCGAGGTCAATGCCCTCCTTCAGCACCTGCTCGGGTGCGACGTTCCACTGCAGCTGGCCGCCCCAGAGGCCGCCGTAGTAGCAGTACACCTGTCCGTCGTCGTCCTTGAACACGCAGGGGTCGATGCTGTAGGCACCGCGGATGGGGTGCTCCTGGGGCACGAACGGCCCCTCAGGACGGTCGGCAATGGCTACGCCGAGGTGGAACACGCCGTTGTAGTCCTTGGCAGAATAAATGAGGTAGTAGCGGCCGTCTTTCTCGACGACGTCGCTGTCCCACATCTGCTTCTCGGCCCAGGGCACCTGGCTGACGTCGAGGATGACGCCGTGGTCGGTGGCCTCGCCGCTCTCAACATCGTCGAACGACAGCACGTGGTAGTCTTTCATCTGGAAATGGCCGCCGTCGTCGTCGAAGGCTGCCCCGGCCTCCCAGTCGTGGCTGGGGTAGACGTAGAGCTTGTCGTTAAACACGTGGGCCGCAGGGTCGGCCATATAGTCACTGGGGAAAAGATAGCGGGGAAGTTTTGCCATAGTTATATCATTATTATTTATTACGTGCTTCTATCTCCTTGTTCATTTCATCGAGCCGTTCATCGGTGAGCGGATACTTGTAGATAAGGTATCCCACGACGACGAGAAGAATGGCGGGAATGACGGTGGTAAAAATCAGAATGGCGTTCTGAGCAATGTCAGAATAGTTGGCCAGCTTCGGATAGTAGGCATTCACGGGGGCACTGATAAACGATGCGAGGAACACCACGACAAAAATGCTCAGCACGAGCTGCAAACACTTGCTGGCCTTGAACTCCTGCCACATCTCACCGAAGGAGACGGGCTTCTCAGGCGTGGTAGTGATATTCTCCTTGCTGCCCAAGAAGCAGAGCATGAGGAGCACAAAACCGACGAGGGCAAACACGCAGGTCACGGTAAACCATGCACTCGGCTCGACGGGCAGGGCTGACGCTTCGCTGGCGAAGTTGAAGCCTATCCACCCCATGACCAGCGGCGTTATCCAGCCGGCAATGGAAAAGCCGGCCTTGAAAGCCACACCGGCAAGGGCGTTGACCGTGGCGGCCGGGCGGTTACCTGTACGGTATTCGGCCTCGGTGATAACCTCCGGCACAAGGGCCCACATGAGCGAACCGACGAGCAGGCCTACGCCCGTCATCACCTTAGCCACCTGGACAAGCGAGTTGAAGTTGCTAACGTCGAAGAACTTGCCAATGGTGAACAAGATGACAAAGCCGACGAGTCCGATGGCGAGGAGCGTATAGTAGAGGCCCTTCTTGCCCAACCACCGCTTCAGTACCGGCATCGAAGGCAGGATGACAAAGGCGGGAATGGTACCAATAGCCATAAACGTAGCCTGGTTCCAGTCGATGGCCGAATGGATGCACATGGCAAGCCCGATGGGGAAACCGGCCTGAACGACAATCTGGCCGATATTGGCGCACACCATACGCGTGGAGGTAAGGATGAGCACCTCGTCGTTGTCACGGGTCATGCTGGCCATGATTGAGCCGTAAGGAATGTTGACTACTGAATAAATCATGCTCAGCACCGTGTAGCTCACGGCAGCATAGACCATCTTCATGGGAACAGACCACATAGCGGCCTGGGGAAGCATCAGCAGACAGGCGGCGGCGGTGAGGGGGATACCACCATAAAGCAGATACGCGCGATACTTGCCTAACTTTGGATTGTGATTGTCAATATACCGCCCCACCACAGGACTCCAGAAGCAGTCGATGAGCCTGACCGTGAGAATGAGCCCGCTGACAAAGGCGGCATTGATTTTCAGTACCGTCGTAAGGTAAATCATCAGGTAGGTGGCTACCGTCTGGAAGATGAGGTTCTGGGCCAGGTCGCCTGAGCCGAAGCCTATGCGCTGAAGCCATGAGAGCTTGTAGAAGCCTTTCGATTCTTGTGAATTCGCTGTCGTTGCCATTTTGCTGTTATTAGTTTTATCAGTTTTCTGACTGCAAAGTTAACAATAATTTCCTTATTGCGTCATGGTAAAATGTTACAGATGCCTTTCTAAATGTTTCATAAACGCAAAAAAAGACAAAAAAAGCCCTTTTCATCGCATTTTTTCTTTAATTTTGCAACAATAAAACTTTACTGCTATGCAAAAGAGACTCCTCTTACTATGCGCCGCTCTTACGTGTGCGTTTCTACTGAATGCCAAGCTGACACTGCCGCAGATGTTCCAAAACGGCATGGTGTTGCAGCGCGGCAAACCGGTGCCCGTCTGGGGCAAGGCCGACAGCGGCGAGCAGGTCGCCGTCAGGTTCAACAAGAAAACCTATACCGCGACGGCGGCCGCCGACGGGCGCTGGCGGGTGGACCTGCCGGCGATGAAGGCGGGCGGGCCCTACACGCTGGAGATAACGGCGGGGGGGAGTGGCGGTGCCACTCCAGACGTAACCATCGGCGACGTGATGGTGGGCGACGTGTGGCTGCTGTCAGGGCAGTCTAACATCGACGTCACCGTGGAGCGCGTCTACCCGTGGTACACCACCGAGATTGACAACTATGAGAACCCGCAGATACGCCTGTTCCGCGTGCAGAACGAGACCGACACCCACGGCGTGCGCGACGACATACGGCCCACCAGCATCAACTGGAAACCCGTCAGCAAGCAGAACGCATGGCTCTTCTCGGCCGTAGGCTACTTTCTGGGCCGGCGCATGTATGAGAAGACGAAGGTGGCCCAGGGCATCGTCGTCAACAGCTGGGGCGGCACGCCCATCGAGGCCTGGATCAGCGCCGACTCGCTGAGCCGCGACTTCCCCATGCAGGTGGAGAAGACGCGCCTCTACGACAATCCCGACTTCGTCCGCGCCCAGCAGCAGGCCAACCGCCAGGCCGACCAGCGCTGGAACCAGCTGCTCAACGGGCGCGACCCCGGCATCGGCCAGCATTTCACCGCCCTCGACTATGACGACTCGGGCTGGCAGAAAGTGGACCAATACTCGATGGAATGGGCGAAAAACGGCGGTCGCGGCATCGTCGGCAGCATCTGGCTGCGCCAGCATGTCACCGTCGACAAGGCCCATGCCGGACAGCCCGCCCGCCTGCTCTTAGGCACCCTGTTCGACGCCGACTACACCTACGTCAACGGCCGCGAGGTGGGGCGCACTTACTATCAGTATCCGCCCCGCCGCTACGATATTCCCGAGGGACTGCTGCGCGAGGGCGACAACGTCATCACCGTGCGCTTTATAAATAAATATGGTACGGCCCACTTCATCAAGGAGAAGCCCTACCTGATAGCCTTCGGCGACGACCGCCAGAGCCTGACCCCCCTGCCCAAGGACATCATCCCCCTGAGCACCACGTGGCTGCACCATGCGGGTGCCGACATGCCGTCGTGCCCCAGTGGCGACGTGTCGCTGCAGAACCTGCCCACCACGCTCTACAATGCCGTGCTCCACCCCCTGGCCCCTTATGCCCTGAGCGGCGTGGTGTGGTATCAGGGCGAGTCGAACGCCGGCAATCCCGGCCCCTACGAGCGGCTGCTGACCATGATGATCGGCAACTGGCGCAGCCTCTGGCAGCAGCCCGAGCTGCCCTTCGTCGTGGTGCAGCTGGCCAACTACATGGCACCTTCCGACGTGCCTCAACGCTCCGGCTGGGCCCAGCTGCGCGAGGCCCAGCGGCAGGTAGCCTTGAAGATGAACCATGTGGAGCTGGCATCGGCCATCGACCTTGGCGAGACCGTCGATATACACCCCCTTCGCAAGCGCGAGGTGGCCGACCGCATCGGTCTCTGCTTCGACCGCATGGTCTATGGCGACAAGAAGGTCAGGCTGATGCCGCAAATTGTCAGCACGCAGGCCGACGGACAGACCGTCACCCTGACGTTCGACCAGCCACTGCGCCCCTCCACCGCGCTTTACGAGTTTGAGACCGCCGCTGCCGACGGCCGCTTCCAGAATGCCGAGGCGCGCGCCGAGGGCAACAAGGTCATCATCACGTCGAAGGTGGCAGCACCCGTCCGCGTGCGCCATGCCTGGAAGGACAACCCCATCCGCCTCAATGCCTACACCGAGGCGGGGCTGCCCGTAGGGCCGTTCGACGTCTACATCTCTACGACGCGCAGCGAGTAGGGCGGCATGACGATGGTGTTGCCCGTCGTCTGTCCGGTCTTGATGTCTATCCGCTGGTCTTCCGGCTTGCCGTCGAAGCCCTCTGTGCGTGCGTCAGCAGGCACGCCGAGCCCCCTGACCGTCAGCTCCAGCTGGCAGGGTAGGGCATTGACCAGCTTGATGTAGGTCTTTCCCGTCTTGGAGTCGCACACGACGCTGGCGCCAAGACGGTATTTCAGTTGTGAGTTGGCAACTGCCAGTTGCGAGTTGATATAGGTGTCGCCACCGTGTACTGAGAACAGGCGCTGCACATGGTAGGCCGGCGTGGGCCTGACCTCGGTGTTGGAGAAATATATCATGTCGGGGTCCCAGTTGTGGTGACCGTCTTTGCAGAGCATGGGGGCATAGCTCGTCATCTCCACCACGTCGCCATTGCGCTCTATGTCGGTCAGATACAGCGCCTCGGCCAGTGCCGTCTCCACGTTGGGGCGCTTCACGCGGGTCGAGGCGGCCCACTCGCCTAAATAGACCTTGGCGCCGTTGCGGTCGTAGTGGTCGTAGTAGTCGCGGTGGTGCATGAACCATCCCGTCGACTCGTAGTAGTGCTCATCGACCATGTACTGCAAGTCGGGATGGCGGCGGGTGAACGCCCAGCCCTCCTCGTAGTCGGCCGACGGGCTATGGAAGGGCCCCACCGTGCCGCAAATCTTGATGCCGGGATATTTGGCCCTGATGGCGCGGGCTATCATCTCGTAGCGCTCCTCGAAGACGGTGCCGATGATGTCCTCATTGCCTATACCTATATATTTAAGGTTGAAGGGCGCGGGGTGGCCGGCCTCGGCGCGCATCCTGGCCCACTTGCTGGTGGCGGGGTCGCCGTTGGCCCATTCAATGAGGTCGAGCAGCTCCTGTATGTATGCGGGCATCTTCTCCATGGGTATGCCTCCCTGCTGTCCGCCTATGCCCTGTGCGTTGGCGGCCGAGTTCTGGCAGGGCACGCCGGCAGCCAACACCGGCAGCGGCTCGGCGCCGATGTCCTCGCAGAACTGGAAGTACTCATAGAAGCCCAGGCCGCGCGTCTGGTGGTAGTTCCAGATGTTCTTGTCGGGCTTGCGTGCCTGCAGCGGTCCTATGGACTCGTGCCAGTGGTAGATGTTGTCCAGTCCCTGTCCGTGGCTCATGCAGCCGCCGGGGAATCGTACAAACTTTGGCTTCATCCGGGCGATGGTCTCGGCCAGGTCTTTCCGCAGTCCGTTCTTACGGTTCATGAACGTCTCCTGTGGGAACAGCGAGACCATGTCGACGCCTACGCGCGCCGTCTTCTGCGGGATGATGGCCAGTCGGGCCTTGCTGTCGCCCTTCCGGGCTTTGAGGACGGTGGCATACTGCTGCCAGCCGCGGGCGGCGGTCTTCAGCTTGGCGGAGGCCAGCACGCTGCCGTCCTGGCCTATCAGCTGGACGGCGAACGTCTGCTTCTGCCCGCCGGCCAGGACGTACATGGAGAAGTCGTACTTCTGGCCTTCCTCAATGGCGATGCCGTCCCATCCCTCGTTCCACAGCGTGTCGGCCGTCGCCAGCAGGGCATAGTGGGGGTTGTTGGCGTGCAGCGGGTGGTCGGTGGCTATTTCTATGGGGCGCGCCGAGTGCCACGCCGTTGTTGGCGTCCACTCGCGGCGGTCCTTGGCCGAGTACTCGAAGTCGCGGTTTTGAACCAATTCGGCGTATAGTCCGCCGTCGGCCGCGTAGCTGATGTCTTCGAAGAATATACCTATGAGGTTGGAACTGATGGCTTTCCGGCTGTTCATGTCAACGGTGAGCGTGGCCTTCAGCGGGGTGCTGAGTGACGAGAGCAGCCTGTTGCTGGCGTCGTCGTGCATGCGCTCTGCTGACAGTCGGGCGTCGGCGCGGTTCCTGTCCATGAAGTCGGCTATCACCTGCCACTCCCTCGGGGCCAGTTCGAAGCT
This sequence comes from uncultured Prevotellaceae bacterium, assembly GCA_946541745.1. GTDB lineage: Bacteria > Bacteroidota > Bacteroidia > Bacteroidales > Bacteroidaceae > Prevotella. The sequence goes on along the minus strand of CAMNJY010000025.1, from coordinate 10,469 downwards.
GTTGCCCTCGTACAGTCGTCCGCCCACGGTGGCCGTGTCGCGCAGCCAGGCGTCGTCGCTGATCTGGCTGGCGCAGTCGGGGGTGAAGTGGCGGAAGTTGGGCGTGGCCGACGTCCACCGCTTACCCTCCCTCGACTTGTAGTAGATGTCGAACGTGCCGTCGGGGTTTTCAAACACCACGGGGTCCAGACACTGGCTCGTGGTCATGATGGGGTAGTCCTGAGGCCGCCAGTTCACCAGGTTGCGGCTATAGGCGGCGGCGAACAGCGGCGCGCGGTCGTTCACCTGGAACACCAGGCGCCACGAGCCGTCCTTAGCGCGGGTCACCGAGGGGTGGTACATGCGCTTCTCGGCGCCCCACTGGCCATAGTCAGAGGCGCACAGCTGGCCCTTATCCGTCCACGTACCGCCCTCCTGCAGGGCGATGTGCAGGCCGGCCCTCTCGCCGGGCGAATAGATAAACACTTTGCTTACCGCTCCGGTCTGTGCCGTCAGCGTGGCGGCGCTACACATAGCGAGTACAAGCGTCAACAGCTTCTTGCTGATACTTCCAGTTATCGTCATATCTTTCTTTTTAGTCAGTAATCACGTTTTCCGCTGCAAATGTACGAAATAATTGCGAATTGACCGCCATTTCGGGCCGCAATTTTGCACTGTTCGTTTTTTTTGCGTATCTTTGCGCCTTATGAAGGTAGAAGAATTGTTTGGGCGGTGTGCCGAACTGGCCCGGATGGAGCCGTCGGCCGATGGCAACCGCCTGATGCACGAGACGCTGGTGCTCTGCTGCGGCGAGGCACTCAGGCACGAGGCGACGGGCTTCGGCAACCTGTTCTCGCAGGTGGATTTCCTGGCCAAGCGGCGCGGCATGACCACCGCTGACCGCATGGGCGTTCAGCTGATGCGCCGACACTCCAACCACGCCGACGTGCTGACGGGCGACGAGTGGCGGCAGGACGTGCGCATGCTGGTGCTGTTTGTGTCGGCGGTGTTCCAGGTCAGCGTACCGTCAGAGCTGGTGGCGCTGATACCCCGCCAGATGGTGGCACCCAGTGACGTGGCGGCGGTCAACACCCGCTACCTGCGCTGCATCGTCAGCCGCTGGGACGAGAAGACCATCGCCGCCGAAACCACCGACGGCCAGCACCTCACCGTGGACTACAGCGCCCACGCCTATCTGCAGAAGATGCTGCGCGAGGGCATGCAGCTGAACCTCCTCGACAACCATGTCGAGCCGCCGGGCACCGTCACGCCGGGCATGGTGGTGGTCGAACCCGACTACCTGGTCGACATCTCGGCCATAGCCCGCTGCTTTCAGGACAGCTACGGCCACCACCCCTTACTCTACACCGCCGAACGGCTGAAGCCCCGCGGCAACTCCCAGGCCATGCTCCTCGGCAACTTTGCCGGGGCGGCCCTCGACGACATCATCCACCACCCCGACTACAGGCTGAACGACACGCTGAACGACTTCTTCCGCCGGCAGGCCCTTCAGTTTACCACCTGCAGCGACTTCAACGCGTCCAACTTCTTAGAGGCTGCCCGTCAGCAGTCGGCCAACATCCAGGAGGCCGTCAGCGTGCTCTTCGAGGGCGGCTACGACCGCCGGCGGGCTTTGCTCGAGCCGTCGTTCGTCTGCGAGCGCCTGGGGCTTCAGGGGCGCGTCGACCTGATGACCAGCGACCTGCGGCTGCTCATAGAGCAGAAGTCGGGCAAGAACTACAACCTGGAGCGCGACACGCCCACTGCGGGCACCGGCCTGCAGAAAGAGGAGCACTACGTGCAGCTGCTGCTCTACTACGGCGTGCTGCGCTACAACTTCGGGCGCACCGACAGCCAGTGCGACATACGCCTGCTCTACTCCCGCTATCCGGCCCGCCGGGGGCTGCTCTACGTCAATTTCTACCGCGAGCTGTTCCGCGAGGCCATCAAGCTGCGCAACCAGGTGGTGGCTACCGACATGCTGATAGCCCGCGAGGGGGCTGGGCGCATCCTGCCGCTGTTGCGCCCCGACGTGGTTTACGCCGCGGCCCGGCGCGACGGCTTCTTCCACCGCTATATGGAGCCGCCGCTGGCCGACCTCCAGTCGAGCCTCTCACGGCTCGAACCCCTGGAGCGCGCCTATCTGGAGCGCATGCTGACCTTCGTCTACCGCGAGCAACTGCTGCAGAAGGTTGGCCGCCAGGAGGGACAGGGCGGCAGCACCGCCGACCTGTGGAACATGCCGCTGGCCGAGAAACTGGAGACGGGCAACATCATCACCTCTGAGACGGGCGTCGGCGCCTCCAACTTCCGCCGGGGCGACATGGTCTACCTCTACAACTACAGCGGCGACGAGCCTGACGCCCGCAAGGCTATATTATATAAAGGTACGATAGCCGACATCAGTGCCGACAGCGTCAGCGTGCAGCTCAACGAGCAGCAGCACAGCGACCCCATGCAGCAGGGGCGCTGGGCCATAGAGCATGCCGGCAGCGACCAGAACACCACCAGCGCCATCAAGAGCCTTTTCCAGTTTGTCAATGCCGCCAGTGCCAAGAGGCAGTTGCTGTTAGGCCAGCGCGAGCCCCGCCGCGACGCCACGCTGCGCCTGTCACGCAGCTACCATCCCCACTACGACGACGTGCTGCTCCGCGCCCGCCAGTCGCTCGACTACTTCCTCCTGGTAGGCCCGCCGGGCACCGGCAAAACGTCGATGGCCCTGCGCTTCCTGGTCAGCGAGGGCCTGCAGTCGCCGTCGCTGCTCCTGATGGCCTACACCAACCGGGCTGTCGACGAAATCTGCGCCATGCTCGACGACGCCGGCCACAACTACCTCCGCATAGGCAGCGAGACGGCGTGCGACCCGCGCTTCAGGGGCCGCCTGCTGGAGTCGATGCTGGGCCGGCGGCCTAAGCTCGACACCATCAGGCAGTTCATAGAGCAGGTGCCCATCGTCGTAGGCACGACGTCGATGCTGCAGGCGCGCCCCTTCATCTTCCAGCTGAAGCATTTCACGCTGTGCATCGTCGACGAGGCATCCCAGATTCTGGAGCCGGGGCTGGTAGGCCTGCTGTCAGGCGACAGCATCGACCGCTTCATACTCGTTGGCGACCACAAGCAGCTGCCAGCCGTCGTGCAGCAGAACGAGCGCGAGTCGGCGGTCAGCGACCCCCGGCTGACGGCCATCGGCCTCACCGACTGCCGCCAGTCGCTCTTTGAGCGCCTGCTGCGCTGGGAGCAGCACTGCGGCCGCTCGCAGTTTGTAGGCATACTGCGCAAGCAGGGCCGCATGCACCCCGACATTGCCGCCTTCCCCAACGAGATGTTCTACCACGAGGAGCACCTGGAGCCCGTGCCCCTGGAGCACCAGCGGGACACCTCGCTGCACTACGACCTGCCGTCGCTCGACAGCCTCGACGACCTGCTGAAACAGGAGCGCGTGGCGTTTTTCGACACCGGGGCCTGCAAGCCCCATGAGCCCGGCGAGTGGCATAAATCCTCCGACAAGGTGAACCCCGCCGAGGCCCGCTTAGTAGCCGACCTGCTGCGGCGCATCTACCGCTTCTACGGCCAGCGCTTTGACCCTCAGAAGACGGTGGGCGTCATCGTGCCCTACCGTAACCAGATAGCCATGATACGCCACGAGATAGAGCGTCTGGGCCTGCCCCCCGTGGTGGCCGACATCTCCATCGACACCGTTGAGCGCTACCAAGGCTCGCAGCGCGACGTCATCGTCTACTCGTTCACCGTCAGCCGCCCCTACCAGATAGACTTCCTCACCAGCAACTGCTTCGTGGAGAACGGACGGGTGATAGACCGCAAGCTGAACGTGGCCCTCACCAGGGCGCGCAAGCAACTGCTGATGACGGGAAATAAAGAAATTTTACGCCAGAACAGCATTTTTATGCACCTGATTGCGCGCTATGAGAAAAATTTTTATTAATTTTGCGGGCGCACACACGTTATGAAAAAGACAGAAAGCGTTGAACTGCGCCAGCTGGGCATAGGTTACAAGGGCAAGAAAAGTGTCAGGACCGTAGCCTCCGGCCTCAATGCCACCATCAGACAGGGCGAGCTGACCTGCCTGCTGGGCAGCAACGGCGTGGGCAAGTCTACCCTGCTGCGCACGCTCTCGGCCTTCCAGCCCAAGCTCTCGGGCAGCATCCTGATAGAGGGGCGCGAAATAGGCGACTACACCGCCGCCGAACTGAGCCGCCTCATAGGCGTGGTGCTCACCGAGAAGCCCGACGTGCGCAACATGAGCGTCCGCGAGCTGGTCAGCCTGGGCCGCTCGCCCTACACCGGCTTCTGGGGCACCTGCTCGGCCGACGACCTGCTGATAGTAGACCGGGCGCTGGCGCAGGTGGGCATCGGCCAGCTGGCCGCCCGCATGGTGGACACCCTCTCTGACGGCGAGCGGCAGAAGGTGATGATAGCCAAGGCCCTGGCGCAGCAGACGCCGGTCATCTACTTAGACGAGCCGACGGCCTTCCTCGACTTCCCCAGCAAGGTGGAGGTGATGCTGCTGCTGAGGCACATCTGCCTGGAGGCCAGTAAGACCATCTTCCTCTCTACCCACGACCTGGAGCTGGCCCTGCAGATAGCCGACCGGCTATGGCTCATGGACAGCCGCGAGGGGCTGAGCATAGGCACGCCACGCGAACTGGCCGACAACGGCGTGCTGAGCCGCTTTGTAGAGCGCCGGGGCATAGCGTTCGACACCCACACTCTGACAATTAAGATAGACAAGACAGCATGATTTACGGACACGGAGACGACCTGTTCAGCTATAGGGACAGGGTGAGGATGAACTTCAGTTCCAACCTGCCGGCCTTTGCTGACCTGACAGCACTCAAGGAGCACCTGGCCACACGGCTGGACGTCATCGGGACTTACCCCGAACCCGAGCCGCGCCAGCTGGAGGCGCTGATAGCCGACGACCTGGGCATCAGCGCCGGCAGCGTCATGGTGACGGCCGGTGCCACTGAGGCCATCTATCTCGTGGCACAGCTCTACAGCGGGTGGGCGTCGGTCATTCCGCAGCCTACGTTCAGTGAGTACGAGGATGCCTGCAAGGCTTACGGCCACATAGTGTCCTACTACGACAACGACGACATGGAGGTGTTGCCGGATGAGCGACTCTACTGGCTCTGCAACCCCAACAACCCCACAGGCAACGTCATACTCAAGCCACTCATCAGACACATCATGCGCGAGCAGCGCAACTACATGTTTGTCATCGACCAGTCGTATGAGGACTACACCCTGAAGGACATGCTGCAGCCGCGCGAGGTGGCCGACTGCCACAACCTCATACTGATACACTCCATGACCAAGAAATACTGCATCCCCGGCCTGCGGTTGGGCTACATCACGGCTTCGCCCATCATCATCGACCGCCTGCGGCTGCTGCGCAGGCCCTGGACGGTCAACGCGCTGGCCATCGAGGCTGGGATTTACCTGACGGAGAACCACGTCAAGGTGATTCCCGACATGCAGAAATACTTAGAGGACGCGGCCCAGCTGCACGCACAGCTGAGCGGGGTGCCGGGCCTGATGCTGATGGACAGCGACACCAACTTCATGCTGGCCTACATGGACCACGGCCATGCCCGCGACCTGAAACAGTGGCTCATCGACAACCACGGCATACTGATACGCGACGCCTCCAACTTCCACGGCCTCGACAGCCACTGTTTCCGCGTGTCGGCGCAGACGCCTGAGCAGAACAGTGCCCTGGTGGCGGCGCTGCGCGAGTATTTCAAGTAAACGACTCCAGGGGGAAGCCGGTTAGGCTTCCCCCTGGAGTACCCGGCGGTAGATGTCGAGCACCTGGGCGGCCACGCCGGTGCCCTCGAAGCGGCGGACGTAGTCGCGGCTCTGGGCGATGCGCCCCTCGCGGCCGTCGGCTCCGCGCAGCAACCGGCCGACGGCAGCGGCAAGGGCTGCGTCGTCGCAGGGCGACACATAGAGGCAGTGGGGACCGCCGGCCTCCTCCAGGCACGAGCCCGTGGCAGCCACCACGGGCAGGCCGCTGTGGATGGCCTCGATGACGGGTATGCCGAAACCCTCGTAGAACGATGGATAGACAAAGACCTCGGCCATGCTGTAGAGCGCCTGCAGGTCGGCATCGGGCACGCCGTGCAGGAAGTGGACGCGGCGGCGCAGGGGCGTGCCCTCAATGCCGGCAAGCACCTGGGCGGCATACTTCGTAGAGCGGCCTACCGCCACGAGGTGGATGTCGTCGGGCAGATGGCGCAGCGCCCTCACCGCCAGGCCCACATTCTTGCGGGCCTCAATGGTGCCTACGCTCAGCAGGAACCGCCGGGGCAGGTTGTAGCGCCGGCTCACTTCGGCCTTCTGCCAGTCGCCGGGCGCAGACGCAAATCGCGGCGAACAGCTCTGGTAGACCACGTCGATGCGGTCGGCACTGACGCCGCCCAGCTCCATGACGTCGAGCTTGGTGCGCTCGCTGATGGCTATGATGCGGTCGGCCTCGCGGCAGGCTGTGCGAAACTTCCAGGCGTAGATGGCCGCGTCCACCCGGTGGTAATACTCGGGATGGCGCAGGAAAATGAGGTCGTGGATGGTGACCACCGAGCGTACCCCCGACCGGCTGATGCCCCACGGCAGCTCGCCCGTCAGTCCGTGGTAGAGCTGCACGCCGTCGCGCTTTAGGTCGTCCACGACGGGCCCCACGCGCCATAGCGAGCGCAGCGGCTTCAGCGGCCACCGGCGGGGGTAGACCATTTGCACACGCGGACTGGCCGACACCTGACGCCGCAGGTCGGCGCGCCCGCTGTCGGGGGCATAGAGCCGCAGTTGCCAGTCGGCGGGCACAGCGCCCGCCAGGTCGTTGACCAGCGTCCGTCCGTAGTTGCCAAGGCCGGTGGCGTTGCTCACCACGCGCTTGGCGTCGTAGCCTATGATGGTGTTTGTCATATCTTTGCTTTCTTGAACGCGAAATACTTCTGACCGGCGTAGTTGATGACCATAAACAGGCCCGTGCCTACCAGCATGGCCACGTTCTCGACCACCGTCTTCGACAGCTGCAGGCTCTCCAGGGCCAGGCGCGTCAGGGGCAGGGCCAGGCTGTAGGCAATGACGTAGCACACCACGATGTTGAGGGCAAACTTGGCAATGCTGCCCCAGTCGGTGCCCTGATAGTGGAAGGTGAAGTGCTTGTTGAGGAAATAGCTCAGGATGCTGCCAAAGAAGTAGTCGCAGAACGACGACACCCAGTAGCTGCAGCCGAAGATGTTGTAGAGCACGAACATGATAATCGTGCCGAAGGCCGTATTGACCACGCCCACCACGAGAAACGTCAGGAAGGTCTTGTCAAACAGTTTTTGCGCCATAGTCACGGGTCATGATTTCGTAGCACAAACGGCCCCACACGATGGCCACCGGCAGCGCCTTCAGGGCGTAGGGCTGTACCAGAGAGCGGCGGACGACAGCCGGGAAGAGGTCGCTCGGCGACAGGCTCGACAGCACGAAGACCAGCACCATGAGGGCCACGTCGCACCAGCCCCGGCGCCAGGGCACGCAGGTGTACCACACCACCACGCCCACCAGGGCGATGATGTAGCCGCTCGACTCGCTGCCGGTGGAGAACAGCACCACAAACATGAGCACCGAGGCCAGCAGCGTCTGGCGGAACGCCGCATGGCGCCACTGCGACAGCCTCAGGTAAGGCAGGGCGAAGAGCAGCAGGCCGGGGCCTATGAGCCACAGGTCGCTGTAGGCGGCACTGCCCGACAGCTTGCGCACCATGCCTAAGAGCGATATGTTCTGGTGGAGGGCAAACATGTTGTCGTCGTTCTTGCCCGTCAGGCAATGGAACCACTCCACGTACTGGCCGACGATGTAGTCGGGGCTGCTGATGAGCATGGGCAGGGCAAAGAGCACCGCGCCCCACACCGCCAGCGACAGCAGGAGGCGCACCTTGTGGCGCGAGAACAGGAAGAAGGCCAGGCCCACCACGCCGTAGAGCTTGACCAGCGTGCCGACGACGATGAAGAAGGCGGCCGAGGTGTCGCGCTCCTGCTCTATCAGGAAGAAGGCCAGCAGCAGGATGGCAGCGATGGCAATGTTGAACTGCTGCATGTAGAGCGCCGTGAGCAGCTCGTGGGCACAGAACCAGAGCACGAACACCTGCTGGCGGTTGGTGAGCAGCGAGCGGCGCACCGCCCAGTAGAGAAACAGTGACAGCAGCACACACCACAAGAGCAGCCCCATCCACTCAGGCACCACCGCAAACGGGGCGATGACCACCGAGAAGAGCGGCCCGTAGTGGTTGACGTCCCAGTGCTCCTGCGGATATTCGGCAAACAGCGACGTCTGCTGCCACGTGTGCCAGAAAACGCCCCGGTAAATCAGGAAATTGTTGTGGGAGTGCATCTTCATCACCGCCGCCACCACGCCTAAGAGCAGCCACAAGCCGCCCAGCAGCCTGTAGTCGCGCAGGGCCGGATGGTGCAGCCAGCCCGTCACCTTGTCTTTCGTCGTCATTGTCTCAATTCGTATTTTTTTTTGCTTCTCCTATATAAGTGATTCTCGGAGTTAGAAGGAGTTTGAAGGAGTTATCGGCCTCAGGCCTCATGTAGTTAGAAGTCATTAGTCTGGCTCTCTGCAAGCTTCAGGGTGTATTGTCGTTGTTAGTCATTTGACTTCTAACTCCTTCTGACTCCATCTGACTCCATCTGACTCCTTCTAACTCCATCTAACTCCTTCTAACTCCTTCTGACTCCTTCTGACTCCTCAACATGAGATTGCTCATAGCTGCAGACCGGTGAGCAGCGTGACATACGTGCTCACGGCCTGGCGTATCTCCGTGATGCGTATGAACTCGTCGGCAGAGTGGCTGCGGCTCGACTGGCCGGGGCCTAACTTCAGCGACGGGAACGGCATGAGGGCCTGGTCGCTCAGCGTGGGCGAGCCGAAGGGCGTCATGCCCAGCTCCATGCAGCGCCTCACCAGGGGGTGGTCGTGGGCGATGGCCGACGAGTGGAGCCTGAAGGAGCGCGCCTCCAACCGGCATTTGCGCATGTGCTCCTGCAGGAAGCTGAAGACGGCTTCGTTCTGGTAGTGCTCATTGGTGCGCACGTCGATGACGAAGTGCAGGCGGTCGGGCACGACGTTGTGCTGCGTGCCGCTCTCCACGACGGTCACCGTCATCTTGGTAGGCCCCAGCAGGGCGCTCTCCTTGAGGAAACGGTAGTCGCGCAGCCAGACCAGGTCGTCGAGGGCCTCATAGATGGCGTTGACACCCTCGCCCAGGGCGGCGTGGCCGCTGACGCCCTGAGCATAGCCGTCGATGACCATCAGCCCCTTCTCGGCCGTGGCGGGCTGCAGGCCCGTAGGCTCGCCGACAATGGCCACACTGACCGGCGGCAACAGCGGCAGCACCCGGCTGAAGCCGTCGCGCCCCGACACCTCCTCCTCGGCCGAGCACACCCATAGCAGGTTGTACCCACGCGGCCGGTCCAGCATGATGCGGTAAGCCTGGAGCGTGGCCACCAGCCCGCCGCCGCAGTCGTTGGCACCGAGGCCGTAGAGGGTGTCGCCCTCAATGGTGGGGGTGAAGGGGTTGCGCGTCCACGTGGCCACGGGCTTCACCGTGTCGATATGGGCATTGAGCATCACCGTGGGGCGGCTGGCGTCCCAGTCAGGGCAGCCCACCCACAGGTTGTTGCCCTCGCGGCCGTAGCCCAGCCCCCATGCCTGCAGGTGGCGGGCCATGACGTCGGCGGCAGCGGCCTCGTCGCGGCTCACCGACGGTGTGGCTATGAGCTGCGTCAGCAGCTGCACAGCGTCGTTAACGTATTGTTCCATAGTGCAAAGGTACACAATATTTATGAATTACAAGTTATGAATCATAAAATATTTCTGTTTTTTAGACTATCAGCCTATCCTTGAGCCATCAACCGACCGTAGAGACCGCCCAAAAGGCTATTGCCATACTAAGAAATGTTTAAAAAATGCCTTCACTTTGTCACTTTCGCTGTAACTTACTGATATTCAATATAGAGAAAGTGACAGCAAGGTGACAATACTGTCACTTTTGGCCGTTTACTGTCACTTTTTGGCCGCTTTTCGGCTCTCAGAAGCCGGTTTCGTTCACAGCTCCCCTACTTTTTGATGTGAGTCTGAATCACCGCAAAAACCAGGGTGCATGTGAACGAAATCGGGTGTCGACGGCCAAAAACCGCTCAAAAAGTGACAGTAAACGGCCAAAAGTGATAGTAAAGTCACCACACTGTCACTTTTTTAGTGCTATCATTCAGCCAGTTACAGCGAAAGTGACAAAGTGAAGGCATTTTTCAAACATTTCTTGTAGTAGCGACACCCCAATACGAGGCAACTATCTTTCAAACCAAACGAGGCTCGTTTCCGGCAAAAGGGACTCCCTTTTGCCGGAAAGGGACTCCCTTTTGAATGCTCCAGGCCCCGGAGCTTTTCCTTTCAGCCTTATTTCCGCAAGTAAGCGT
>CAMNJY010000024.1 GCA_946541745.1 uncultured Prevotellaceae bacterium | reverse complement strand
GCGGTCTGTGAGGGTCACGTCGGCCACGTAGCCGTCGTTGTCGCTGATGGTCGTGCGGTTGTCAGCATTGTCGGCCAGAGTGATGCTGGCGGGAACCGCGTAGTACTTGCCGTCGTAGATGATGGCGTTCTCGTATGCCTTCACCATACCATAGTCCTTCACCAGAGCGCCGAGGTCGGTGGGAGTCTTGGCGAAGACATATACCTGCGTGCCCTGGTCGGTGGGCAGGTTGTCGGTTGCGACGTAGTAGCAGTCGGTGAAGGTCGGCTCGTAAATACCACCATCGCCTGTGTGCCAGCGGGCGAAGTTGCTGCCCAGCATATCTGCGCCCACACTGCTGGGCTTCAGCAGCGAGTTCCGGATGACGGGCTTGTTATATACGCCCCAGCCTATGAAGCCACCGCAGCCCACGGTGCCGGTAGTGGTGGCAAAGGAGCCGTCGAAGACGCAGCCCTCGATGATGATGGCATTACCGCGTCCGCTCAGTGTGCTGACCAGTCCGCCGTGGGTGCCGTCGCCACTCTTGCTGCTATTGATGGCTACCGAACTGACGCAGCCCGAGAGGGTCAACGCACCGTGCGACTCTGACACGATGCCGCCGGCGAACGGTGCGCTGGTGGTGATGGTGCCCGCGACGCGCAGGTTCTTGATGGTGGCGTTACTCACGTGGCTGAACGGAGCGGCGTTATTCTCAGAGGAGTTGTAGTTGACGGTCAGCGTATGGCCGTCGCCATTGAACGTTCCCTGGAACGAGTTGGCGTAGCTGGTTCCTACCATCGTCTCAACGCTGATGTCGCTGGTCAGCTTCACGAACTTGTCGCTGTAAGTGGTAGTGCCGTTATTGACTTGTACGGCAAACGTATACCATTGGTTAGCGTTGCTGATGAGGTAGGGGTCGTTTTCCTCGCCTGTGCCACTGAGTATGGGGAGTTCCACATAGTAGTATTTGCCGTTGTAGAGGATTCCGTTTTCGTATGCCTTCGTCATGCCGTAGTCCTGCACTAACTCACCGAGGTTGGCAGGGGCGATAGGAAGGGGGTATGCCTGCCTGGCACCGCTGAGGGTGCAGGCGTTGCGGGGCTCGCCGACCTGCGGGTTCACGTAGTAGCAATTGGTGATGGTGCCTTTGCCGCCCTGCAAGCCCATGGGGTGCATAGAGTTGATATTGGTGTAGGTACCCGTTTCCAAGCAGTTCTTGAGTGTTGGCGTGGCATTGTCGCCCCAACCCCAGATACTGCCGATGTTACCTCCGCCTTCGCCCACACCGTTGAAGGTTCCGGCAAAGACGCAGCCTCGGATGGTGGTGTTGGAGTTCAATCCGTGACCCACGAAACCACCAGCGTAGTTGCTGCTGACGTTAAGCGTGGCTGTGACGATGCAGTTCTCAATCAGGTTGGTGCCGTCGGCGAAGCCTACGAGACCCGACGTGTGCTGTTGGTCGGAAGTGATGGTGCCTGCCACCTTCAGATTCTTGATGGTGGCGCCGTTGATGTAACGGAAGGGGGCAAGACCCTGATTACCGTCATTGTCAAGCGTGACAGTGATGGTGTGGTTGTCGCCGAGGAAGGTGCCGCTGAAGGCACGCTCACGAGTGGAACCCGACACTATGCCGCACTGATCCGTAACGGCGATGTCGGCAGTCAGTTTCACAAACTTGCCGTTGTAGGTGTTGCCGTTTTTGACGTTGGAGGCGAATTCCCTCCAAACGTCTTCATTGCTGATGATGTAAGGATCATCCTCCGTGCCTGTGCCTGAGAATATGTCAATGTAGTATGTGCCGTTGTAAAGGATGCCGTTTTCGTATGCCTTCACCATGCCGTAGTCATGTACGAGGGTGCCGAGGTTGCTCGGGGCAGTGGCGGCGACGACAGCCCGCCTGGCACCCCTGACGGTGCAGGCGTAGAGGGGCTCGCCGACCTGCGGGTTCACGTAGTAGCAATTGGTGATGGTGCCGTCGCCGCCCTGCAAGCCCATGGGGTGCATAGAGTTGATATTGGTGTAGGTACCCGCTTCCAAGCAGTTCACGAGCGCAGGCGCGGCATAGGCGCCCCAGCCCCAGATGCCGCCGATGTTGTCACGATTGCCATCCACCCCGTTGATAGTGCCGGCGAAGACGCAGCCCTGGATAGTGGTGTTTGAGTCTTTACCATGACCGACGATGCCACCAGCGTTTTTGCTGCTGACATTGAGCGTAGCGGTGACAACACAGTTCTCAATCAGATTGGTGCCGTCGGCATAGCCCACGAGGCCCGACGAGTGATTCTGGTTAGAGGAGATGGTGCCTGCCACCTTCAGATTCTTGATGGTGGCTCCATTGATATAGCAGAAGGGGGCGGTAGCCAGGTTATCGTAGTCGGTAATAGTGGCGGTGATGGTGTGGCCGTTGCCATCGAAAGTACCGCTGAAGGCTTTCTGCCGTGTGGAACCAGACACTTTGCCGCACTTCGTCGACACCTCGATGTCAGCATCCAGCCTGACGAACTGGCCGCTGTAGTTGTTACCGAGGCCGACGTTAATGGCGAAGAATTTCCACTCGTCAATGTTACTGATGATGTAAGGAGCATTTGCCGTTCCTTCGCCTTCGAGTTGCATTGCGCAGGCAAGCTCGATGGTCTTCGTGCCGACATAACTGCCCTTGGCGGTGAGTATAAGTGTGTAGAGGCCTTTCTCAGTGATGGAGATGGGGTATTCTTTTACAGGTTCATCATTCAGCGTGGCCGTATAGTCAGTGCCCAGAGTAAGGTTGTTGTTGTAGGGGTTAGTCACGACAAGGGTGATGTTTTCAGGGCCGTTTGCCAGATCGTAAGTAGCTTCCACGCCGCTGACCGTACAGCTCGGAGAATACACCGTCATGCTATTGACCGTTATCTGCTTGCAGATTTCATTATCGGCATGGGTGGTATTAATTCTGCCAAACTCACCGTTGACGGTCCAGGCTTTGGCAGGATTTTCTTGGGGACCATTCGTGTAGTAGCAGTTGGTGAGCGTGCCTTCACCCTTTTTCAGACCCATGGGATGCCAGCCAAAGATGTTGCTGCAAGAAGCCATTTCTAAGCAGTTTTCGAGCGTGGGCGTGGAATTGTCGTCGCTCCAGCCCCAGAAACAGCCAATTAAACGGGGGTAGGCGTAATTCGTATTGCCGTAGGAATAACCAGTCACGTACATTATTCCGTTGAAGCGACCGGCAAAAAGGCAGTTCCTGATAGTGGTGGTCGACTCCAGGCCCTTACCTACGAAACCGCCGGCGTAGTCGCAATTGATGGTGATGGTGGCGTTGACGGTGCAGCCCTCAATGAGGTTGTTGCCCGAGGCGAAGCCCACAAGACCCGACGCGTGAGGTTGATTGGAGGTTATGGAGCCTGCTATGGTGAGATTGCGGATGGTGGCGCCGTTGATGTAGCAGAAGGGAGCGGTGGCCTGGTTGCTGTTGTCCTCGATGGTGGCCGTGATGGTGTGGCCGTCGCCGTCGAAGGTGCCACTGAAGGCATGCACGCGCGTACGACCCGACACGGTGCCGCACTTGTTCGTCACGGCGATGTCGGCCGTCAGCTTCACATATTTGCCACTGCAGGTATTGCCGTTGTTGACCTCACAGGCAAAAGCATCCCACTCGACGGTGTTACTGATGATATAAGGACTCTCAGCCGTGCCCTCACCATTGAAACCAGAGATGATGAAGCTGGCGCTCTTCGACCCGCTGCAATTGCCTATGCCGGTGATGGTGAAGGTCTTGGTGCCCAGCGTGGTGATGTTGATGGGGAATTCCGCTACGGCCTCGCCATTCAACGTTGCCGTAAAGTCAGTACCTAAAGTAAGCGGCGTACCGTCGGAGGCTGTCACGACAGGCGTGACGCTGACGGAACTGCCGGTGCGATGGTAGGCATCGTCGACGACGATAAAGCAGGGGGTGTAGTAAGTGTTGCTGTCAGCCAACTGCAACGGTCTCAGCATTTCACCATCAACGGTGTTGACGGTGTAGGCCTGGTAGGCACCGCTGATGGTGCAGACATGGTCGGGCGTGCCTATCTGGGGGGTCACATAGTAGCAGTTGGTGATGGTGCCGTGGTCCACCTGCAGACCTATGGGGTGCATGGACCTAATGTCGGTGTAAGTGCCTCTTTCCAGGCAGTTCTGCAAGGTGGGCGTACTACCGTCGTTGCTCCACCCCCAGAGGCCGCCGATATGGTTGGATAGACCAGCGGTATAGGAAATGCCTGGCCCAACATATACATTATACGGATGGCCGACAAAGTGACCGGCGAAGACGCAGTCCTTGAGGGTGGTTGCCGACGACAGGCCGTGGCCCACGAGGCCGCCGGCGTAGTTGTTGTGAAGGTTGAGCGTGGCATAGACGGTGCAGCCCTCGATGAGATTGGTACCCGAGGCGAAGCCCACGAGACCCGAGGCGTGGTATTGGGGTGAGGTGATGGTGCCCGCCACATTGAGCCCCTTGATGGTGGCACCACTGATGTAGCGGAAGGGAGCCACGCCCTGACTGGCGCCGATGATGTTGACAGTGATGGTATGACCGTTGCCGAGGAAGGTGCCGCTGAAGGGACGGGCATCTGCTGCGGCGTCAGCGTAGGCACCCACAATCCTCGCAATATCGATGTTGGCCATCAGACTCACATACTGGCCGTTATAGCTGTTTCCGTTAAGCACGTTTTGTACCAACGCATTCCAGTCGGCGGTACTTGCGATGCGCCAAGGATCTGCCTGAGTCCCGGCACCGGAGAGCGATGCTTGCCCTGATAGATAAGGCACTATCTTCTGACCGCCGATGTTGTCGCTGTTGGCTATCGTCGTCGTGCCGTCAATAACGAACTGCTTGCCAGTGGCGAAGGTGATGCTTTCGAGTCCTCTTGTCATACGTGGTGAGTCAGGACTACTTTTATAGCCAGTGCTATAGACGAAATCTTCCTGAGGGTTGGTCCATCCAAGTATCAACTTTCCCGACACAGGAATAGCATCAAGGGCAGCACTTGGACCAATGCCAGCACACCCACTGCCGCCACCCTTAGCTGTCACCTGACCGCCATTGATGGTGATGATGCCGCATGAACCCCAAACATTGAATTCAGAGTTATCGCGCCTGCCTTCTCCGCCACCAATGCCTGAGCCCATTGATCCGCCACCTTGAGCATTTACCACACCTCCATTGATGGTGATGAAGCCACCAACCGAATTATGATAGTCGCCGCCTATGCCTGCTGCAGATCCTCCACCCCTGGCGTTGATGGTGCCGCTGTTGATGACAATGGTGCCCACTTTCACTGCGCCGATGCCCGACTTGCTCCAATCGCAGCCGTCAATGGTCAGTGCGCCCGGGCCGTTGATGGTCAGGTTGGCGCTGTTGTTCTTGCTCACTTCGATACCTTTAGGGGCATGGAGCGTTGTGCCTTTGCCGAGGTTCAGCGTGACGGTGCCGTTGATCTGGATGCGCGACGGCACGGTGACATCCCTTAGCACTGCGTAGGTGCCCGAAGTCATTGTGGTCGTCTCGCTTCTGACAATGGATATGTTCGTGACGCTGGCACTGGTGCTGGCATTGCCACGGACGCCGCCATCGGCGTATGTAGGTGCACCGCTACCATTATCATATCCTTTGTCCGAGAAGTCATCGTCATTAAAATACTGAGTGCCTGTCATCTCTGTGCTGGCGCCAAAGTCCTCAGGATGCCAACTACCGTCACCGTCCATACCAGTGCCACCGCCAGTGGCTCCTACACGGTAATAGCCGGGGTCGTTCTTATATCTGGTGCTACCGCCAGAGCCGCCGCCACCGCCGCCACCGCCGGGGCCGCCGGTACCGATGTTGCTGGCTGCGCCGCCATAGCCGCCGCCACCGCCACCGCCGCCACCGGCAGCAGTCTGATTAGAAGAAAAATCCATCAAATAGTGGCCACCGGCAGAACCACCGCGGCCATTGACGATAGCCTTGCTGCCACCCGTGGCATTCAGCGTGAGGTCGCCTGACACATGTGGCGAACCCATGGTGCCAGCGGTTGCGCCAGCAGAACCATTGCCACCACGCGCACCATTCTTATCCGTTGGATATTTTACCATACCTGTCACGCCGCCGCTGCCACCGGCACCGCCGTTGCCACCGCGTGTTCCAATGCCTGCACCGGCACCGCCGCCGCCATGGCCACCGTCACCGCCCTTGCCAGGATACACCTCTTGGCCGCTGTACCATCCATAGGCGGTAGTGCCGTTGCCGCCGTCGCCGCCGTTGGCGGCATTGCCACCAGTGGCGTTCAGCGTACCGCTGCCGATGAGGTAGAGCGTGTTGTCCGATGTCAGCTCAATGCCCGCACCGGCACCAGTAGCTCCGTTAGCATTGGCTCCCGTGCAGGTAAGCGTCACGCCAGAGGGGATGTAGAGATACACGGTGCCAAAAATGGTCAGTCCGCTGCCACCAGCCGTGTTGTTGGTGAACGAGAGATTGCCCGTGGTGTAATAGTACGTCGTGGTACCTGCCGCGCCAAGCGTCTTTCCCGTCGAAGAACCCGCATTAAGCTGAGTCCAGTTTGCCGATGTAGTCCCTGTCATGGCATAGACCTCATCCCAGTTGGCTTGCGCCCACGCCCCCTGCACCATGGCGCAGAGCAGGGCGAGGATTAAAAAGATTTTCTTTTGTCTCATGTTTTGTTTGATTTGATTTATTTTTTTTTGCAAACTTTGCTTGCAAAGTTACAATTTTTCCAGCAAATACAGGTAGCCTCGCATCTTAAATAACGTCAAGAAGCCGTGTTTTACCTCGTTTGTGCATCAAAATTGCACATTCACCTTTTCATTTCCCTACCTTTTTGAACCAATCTCCACTTTACGATGCAAGTTTTAACCATTCATTGCGAGGCTCAATAGAATCAAAGAGACGGAAAACCCTGCTATCTATGCTATAGTGGGCTGTATCTCGCTGGCAACCAGCCGTTTACCCTATAGCATAGTTTTCGGAAACTATGCTATAACTGTGCTATTAACTATGCTATAGCTTATGTTTTGATAGGTTCTACAAGATTTCGCTGTAACTTGTGAAACGGCTTTACCCACACAAAATCTCGGAGACAGCCGATAACGCCTTCTGACTCCGAAAGCCAATTGAAAGCGAAAAACACCGACTATAGCATAGTTTATAGCATGGCTATAGCATAGTTTCCGAAAACCATGCTATAGGATAACTCAAAATATGTCAGTTCGTTACAGTCACCTATAGCACACATAGCATAGTTTTTAGAAACTTTAGTCACAGCACTGTTCTACTTTTGAAAATCCAGGCCTTGGATTTACCAAAAGGGAGTCCCTTTCGCACAAAAAGGAGTCCCTTTCGCGCAAAAAGGGACTCCTATTGTCGGCTGTTTACTTCCTCACCTGCCGCTTGCGGGCGTGGCGGTTGCCGTTGCTGTCGGTGAACTGCTCTATGACGAGGCCGCTGCGGGGGGCGGTGGTCAGCCGCTGGCCGTCTATGGCGTAGACGGCGGTGGGGGCGTCGTCGGTGCGGGGCGACGTGACGGCGTCGGGCTGCGCCTCGGTGAACTGCCAGGTGTCTACCTGCAGGTTGGTGGAGGCGGTACACACGAGGTAGAGGTTGTGGACGTTCTTGAACTTCGACATGTCGACCTCCACGGTGTGGTCGTCCAGCATGCTGGTGGCAACGTCGATGGTGGCGGCAGCCTTGGCTCCCCTGTTGTCGAGCCTCACCTCTAACGTGCCAGTGCCCTTGGCGCGGACGGTCAGCCGGGCGGCGCCCGTCTGTCCGAAGTCAGCCTTGCGCACCATGGTCCATGCCCCAGCCTTCATCCTGACCTGCAGGTTCTTAGAGGCATCGTTGCCTAAGTTGCTGACCGACGCGGCCTTGGTGACGTTGGTGAAGTCCTCGTAGCTGATGCCGCCCGCCGTCGACATGGTCTCAGCCTGTTGCAGGGCGTAGGGGTTCAGGTTGTGCAGGGCGGCGGGGCCGGCCTTGGTCATTGTGAGTTTGTTGATTTTCTGCGTATGCTCGTCGACGGTCACCTTGTTGCAGCCTATCGAGCGGAATCCCGACGCACCGGTGTTCATGGCCTGTTCCAGCATGCTGGAGTGGTAGAACACGTAGTAGTTGTCCTGGAACTTCTGCAGGCGGGGGTGGTTGTTGCCCCATCCGAATCCGAAGTTGCCCTCGTTGGGCACGTATTCGCCGCGATATTCCCATGAGTCGGGGTCTAAGGGCGTGTCGGTCACCATGTAGCACATGCTGCACGTCGACGGTGCCGGCTGTGAGCCCCTTTTCTCATATTTCGACCAGTCGTCGCGGTCGCTCCACGACGTGTTGTAGGTGTAGACGAATCGTCCCTCCATGATGTTCAGCTCGCTGGCCTCAAACAGGTAGGGTGCCGGCAGCTTGACGGCAGTGCCGTCGATGGCCGTCATCGACGTCTTGAGACGGGCCATGCGTGAGTTGCCCGGCATGAGTTTGGAGCCTGTGGACTGCGGGTCGCCCCCGCCGAAGGCTATCCACCCTGTGCCCTCGTCGTCGACCACCACGCCGGGGTCGAATATCCAGTTGCAGGGCTTGACGCCCGGCGTGTCGCCGTCAATCATCGGTTTCGACAGCGGCGAGCGCCACGGGCCTATAGGCGACGAGGCCTTGAGCACGCCTATGCTGCCGCCGCTGTTGGCGAAGTAGAGGAAGAACTCGTCCTGGCCCGAGGCATTGGTGCGCCACACGGCCGACGGTGCCCACGAGGCGGC
This sequence comes from uncultured Prevotellaceae bacterium, assembly GCA_946541745.1. Classification (GTDB taxonomy): domain Bacteria; phylum Bacteroidota; class Bacteroidia; order Bacteroidales; family Bacteroidaceae; genus Prevotella. Next base: position 12,872 of record CAMNJY010000024.1, on the reverse strand, counting down.
GAAGCGCCATCCCCACGAGGAGCAGAGCTTGCCTACGTCGATGGTGCCGTGGAAGGTCCAGTTGGCCATGTCATCGGTAGAGAATACCACCAGCGACTTGATGGAGCCGTAGTCATTGGACCCCTTCTTGCCGTTGGCTATGAACTGCTGGTGGTCGTTGGTGCCGTAGAGGTAGAGCCGCCCGTCGTACTCCAGCGAGGTGGGGTCGGCGCAGAACACGCAGGGGCTGACGGGGTTGCCGTTGCCCACCTCTTTATAATGCTTGGCCAGTGTCTGGCCGTTCATGCTGATGCAGACCGTGAGGGCTGCCGTTGCCAATATGTTTCTTTTCATGTTGAATGGTAGTTTTGTTTTCTGCCTGCAAAAGTACTTCATTTTCTCCGTTTACCCGTCCGCCGCTTGTCTCAAAGTGTTGTGCGGTTGTCTCTATGCGCCGTTAAGTGTTGGCTACATGAAATCTTTTCCGTAATTTTGCTGCCGAAACAAGACAGCGATACTGATGAAACGACAAATCCTCTTGTGGCTCGCCGTGACGGGCCTGACAATGACGGTGGCAGCCCAGCGGCTGACATCACCCAACGGGAAACTGACCGTGGAAGTGAGCGACGGACAGTGGCTGATAGGCTATGGCGGGCAGCAGGTGCTTACCGTGAAAGATGCCGAGGCTGTAGCGTCCGGGAAGATGGTGAGGCATAAGAAGGTGAAGGCCGACTACACGATGCTCTCAGGCAAGCGCAGCCACTGCACCAACGAGGCTAACGAGTATAGGTTAGGGCCTGTGACCCTGCGCCTCTATAACGACGGCCTGGCCTACCGCTACGAGCAGCCCGTAGAGCGGCAGGCCGCCTACGTCATCCCAGAGGGCATGAGGCGCTGGATGATGCAGTGGACCGACGGCGCCGAGGGCTTCTATCCGCTGACTACCACCTATAAGGTAAAAGCGCAGCGGTCGTTCAGCGCGGTGACGAAGGACGCCGACGGCTACTGCCTGCGCTGGAGCTTCCCGGTGCTGCTGGAAGCCTCGCCCGGCCCCTCCCAGGGAGGGAAACCAGTGTTTGCCCTGCTGACGGAGGCCAACATTGAGAAGGGGCAGAGTGCCGCGAGCCTCTACAACGACGGCGAGCTGTACCGCGTAGTTCCCGACGAGGGCGAGAACCGCGGCCGCTCGCCCTGGCGCGTGGTCATTGTGGGCACACTGGCCGACGTGGTGGAGTCGACGCTGGTCACCGACGTCAGCGACCCTTGCAAGCTTGACGATAGCAGCTGGATCAAGCCCGGCGTGGTGTCGTGGGTCTACTGGGCCTACAACCACGGGTCAAACGACTACCATATTATTAAGAAATATGTTGACCTGGCCGCGACGCTGAAACTGCCCTACGTGCTGATAGACGCCGAGTGGGACACCTTCAAGGACGGCAAGTCCGTGGAGGACGCCATCGGCTATGCCCGCTCGCAGGGAGTAAGGCCGATGATATGGTACAACTCGTCGGTGGGGTGGGTTGACGGTGCCCCTACGCCCAAGTTCCGCCTGAACAAGGCCGAGGACCGCGAGAAGGAGTTCGCCTGGTGCGAGAAGGCGGGCGTGGCCGGCGTGAAGGTTGACTTCTTCAGCGGCGAGAACCAGCGCAACATGGACTATTGCATCGACCTCATGGAGAGTGCCGCCCGCCACCACCTGCTCATCAACTTCCACGGAGCCACCGTGCCCAGGGGGTGGCAGCGCACCTATCCGAACCTGCTCTCGACGGAGGGCGTCTATGGTGCCGAGTGGTATAACAATGTGCCCACCTTTACAGCCAAGGCCGCCGCCCATAACGCCACGCTGCCCTTCACGCGCAACGTCGTGGGGCCGATGGACTATACGCCCTGCGCCTTCAGCGACTCGCAACACCCCCACATCACCACCCATGCCCACGAGCTGGCGCTGACGGTGCTCTTTGAGAGCGGCCTGCAGCACCTGGCCGACCGCCCCGAGAGCCTGCTGGCGCAGCCCGCCGAGGTGCAGCGGTTCTTTGGCCACTTGCCCGCCGCCTGGGACGACACCCGCCTGCTGGACGGCTACCCCGGCGAGTACTGTGTGATGGCCCGCCGCCACGGGCAGACGTGGTATGTGGCCGCCATCAACGGCAGCGACGAGCCTAAGAGCATCGCCCTGGCGCAGGCCTTGAAGCCGCTTGCAGCCAAGGGCCGGGCCACGCTCTTCCTCGACGGCGACACACAGCCCTGGGACATCCGCCAGGGCGTCAGCCTGCCTGCCACCCTGACCTGCAAGCCCCGTGGCGGCTTCGTCGCCGTCATCAGCCAGTGAATCGCCTAAACATATATTACTCTAATCACTTTAAAAACTATGAAACAGCTATTGTTCCTTCTGCCATTGCTGGCATTCCTTGGCTGCAGTGCTCCGCAACAGGAGGCAGCCTGCCCGGTGCTGACCGTTGAGGGCGGTCAGATACAGGGCGTCAGTGCCGATCTGCCCGGTGTCTACGTCTACCGGGGCATACCCTACGCCGCACCACCCATTGGCGACCTGCGGTGGCGCGAGCCACAGCCCGTCGTGGCGTGGGACAGCGTCAGGCTCTGCGACCGCTTCGGCCATCCCGGCTACCAGGCCGTCCATTATCCCGGCTTCTACGCTTCGGAGTGGGGCTACGGCGACGAGGCTCCCTACAGCGAGGACTGTCTCTACCTGAACGTGTGGACGAAAGCCCCCGGCGACACGGGGCGCAAGCTGCCCGTGGCCCTGTGGATTCATGGCGGCGGCTACCGCGAGGGCTGGGGCTCGGAGCCTGAGTTCGACGGTCAGGAGTGGGCCGCCAAGGACGTGGTGCTGGTGAGCATCAACTACCGCCTGGGCATCTTCGGGTTTATGACCCATCCCGCCCTGTCGGCCGAAAGTCCCAACCATGTCAGCGGCAACTACGGCATTCTCGACCAGATACAGTCGCTGAGGTGGGTCAAGGACAATATCACACAGTTTGGCGGCGACCCCGACAACGTCACCGTCTTCGGACAGAGCGCCGGGGCCGGCAGCGTGCGCACGCTGGCAGAGTCGCCCCTGGCCAGGGGGCTGTTCCACAAGGCCGTCATCATGAGCGGCGGCGGCATCAATGTGCCGGCCAAGGACGGCCAGGAGGCCAAGCCCGCCACGCCCGTAAACCGCTTCTTCAACTACAACCCCACGCTGCAGCAGGCGGAGGCGGAGACCAAGAAGGTGATGGACTGGGCCGGACTCACCGACCTCGCCAAGCTGCGCGCTGCCCCGACCGAGGTGATGTACACCGTGGCCCAGCTGTATAATATGGTCAACAAGACCGACGTGTTCATCATGCAGCGGCCCATCGTCGAGGGCTTTGTCTGCACCAAGAGTTTCGACGAGGCCACCCGTGAAGGCAGCATAGCCGACGTGCCCTACATGATAGGCTACACGCTGAACGACATGGGGGCCATGGCTCCCGGCATAGCCGAGTTCTGCAAGGTGCGTGCCGAGCATGGCGGCAAGGCGTGGGCCTACGAGTTTGCTCGGCCGCTGCCCGACGACGGCCACCATCCCGAGATTACTGACCGCCTGAAGGGCGCCTTCCACAGCAGCGACCTCTGGTTTGTCTTCAAGAGCCTGAAGCACTGCTGGCGCCCCTGGACCCAGGGCGACTGGGATCTGGCCGAGAAGATGCTGACCGCCTGGACCAACTTTGCCAAATACAGCGACCCCAACGGTGCCGACGGCGGTCCGTGGACGCCCTGCACCGCCGCCAGTCCCAAGTTCATGCTTTTCAAGCTTGACGCCGCCGATGCCGAAGCCTCGGAAATGGGCGACCCCATCGAGCCGGAGCCGCGGGGCATGTAGATCGTGATTTGCTTATTTGCGGTTTTATTATTTAGGCATCTCGATGATAAAGCGGCAGCCGTCGCGGTAAGTGGTGTCGAGCACCATCTCTCCACCTAAGAAGGTGATGTGGCGCTTGGCTAAGGGAAGCCCCAGGCCAAGCCCCTCGGAGAGGTCGTCCACCTTGGTGAACGGTTCGAACATCATGTCCTGATAGTCGGCGGCGATGCCCTTGCCTGTGTCCTGTAATACAAAGCGTACCGTGTCGGCCGTTTCTGACAGGCTGATAGAGATGTGCTGTCCGTCGGAATACTTGGCCGAGTTATACAGTATCTCGCGCAGGCTGCGCAGGAAGTAGAGCCGGTTGGTCTGGATGCTTGTCGTGTCGGGCAGCGTGGTGCTGAAGGCTATTGACAGGGCGGGGAAGTGAGGCCGGGTCAGCGCGATGCTTTCCTGGGCCACCTCGTTGCAGGCCACCGTCTCGTGGCGGTGGCTGGCAAGCTCCTCGGCCAGGCCTGAGTCGGAACTGTCGTAGAGCATCAGCACCATGCGGTTCAGCGTCATCGCGTTGTGGTTCATCATGTCGGTGATGCTCCGGACCTCCTCGTCGGGCAGTTGGCTGACGTTGTCGCGCAGCACCTGTACAAAGCCGATGATGATGTTTAGCGGCGTGCGTATCTGGTGCGTCATGTTCTGTATGAAGGCCGTCTTCTGGCGGATGCTCTCCTCGGCCATCAGGCTGGCCTGCCTCAGCTCCGTGTTGCGCTGTCCGGTCTCGGCGTTCGCTCGCCTGATGTCGCTGACGTGGCGGTTGATGGACTGCTGCATGAGGGCAAAGCTGTTTTGCAGCTGTCCTACGGCGTCGAGGCGGCGGGAGTGGTCCATCTGCTCGCCGTAGTGGCCGTCGGCCATGCGCTGAGCCTGTGTCTCAAGCCGCGTCAGGGCCCTGATGGAGTGGCTCACTATCTGGTGGCAGAAAAGCAGGATGAGCAGCAGGCCGGCGATGGTGAGCGGCACGACGATGTAGGTCAGCCGGTTGTAGCTCTTCAGGATGTCGCTGTCGTGGCATACCAGTGCGAGGCTCCAGCGCGTGCCCTCCACCGGGCAGTAGCACACCAGGCAGGGCTGGCCGTCTACCGTTGTGCGCATGGTGCCCTGATGGCCAGTGGTCATCTCATGGCCCAGGGCTATGATGTCTGACTGGTTGTCGGCATCGGCCCGGCTGAAGATGGTCTGGCTGACCAGCCTGGCGGTATCGGGGTGTACGAAGTAGTGGCCGTCCTCGCCCAGCATCATGAAGTAGGAGTTGGGGTAGGGCTTCTTGGCCTGCAGAATCTCGGCCAACTTGGGCATTGACAGGTCGGAGGAGATGACGCCGAAGAACCGGCCGTCGGCGTCGTAGAGCGGCTTGCAGTAGGAGGCTATCATGCTTGAGGCCGAGAGCGTGCCTGCGGTGAAGTCGTTGAAGGGATCTACCCAGCAGGGACGGCCTAACAGGCGGGGCGTCTTGTACCACGTCTTCTCGAAGTATTCATATTCAGCCTCGCGGGCGGTGACGATGCTGTCGCCCCGGCGGATGGTGTAGGCCGAGAAGTAGCGCCCGTATTGGGGAAACAGGCCGGGCTCGGTGGTGATGGAGCAGCCGCTGACGTTGGCGTTGAGCATGACGATGCGGCGTGTGAAGGCCAGCAGAGAGTCGGGCTGCACGTGCTCTTTCACCAGCCACTCGTTGGCGTTGGTGGCCGTCTCCACGGTACGCAGGTACTTGTCGATGTGCTGGGTCATGGCCTGGAGTTCGCTCTTGGCGCGTTCGGTGGCCTCCTGCTTGACATAGTAGCGCGAATACATGAGCTGTATGCCCAGTGCCACGATGAACACGGGCATGGCCAGCAGCAGTATGCCGAAGCTCAGCTTCAGTCCCAGCGATTCCCTGATATGTCGTATGTAGCTCTGCATACCCTTCACTTTTCACCAAAGAAACCCTTCGCCTTCCCGGCAGTTTCCAAAAGGTCGTCTAACAACTCGGTGACAGTCTGTCCCTGCTGCTGGATATCGACTGCCAGGTGGTCAACCTCATGCTGCTCCATCTCCTGATAGTGGTGGTGGAGCATGGTGACGCTCCTGTTGATGGCACTCACCGGAGCCGTCATCTGGTTGGTCATGTGGTGTAGGAAGGCCGTCTTCATAGCGTTGGCCTCCTTGGCCTGCTCGTAGGCTGTGGCCAGTTCCTCGCTCTGATGGTGCAGGGCGGTGGTCAGCCGCTCCAGTTCGCCCATGCGGGTTGACAGTGCCCGCTGCATCTGCTGGAAGTGGTTTTGCAGCCGTCCCACCTCGTCGTGCTGCCGGCTGTCGGGCACTGGCTCGTCGTAGTGGCCGTCGGCTATGCGTTGCACCGACTGCGTGAGCAGCTTCAGTGGCAGCAGCTGGCGGTGGGTGATGACCCAGCAGCACAGCAGCAGCAACAGCAGTCCCGCCAGGGCTATGGTCACCACGACGTGGAGCAGGTGGTTGTAGTCGCCGAAGATGTCGTCCTCGGGATAGATGATGCCGATGCTCCAGCCCAGGTCCTCTGACGAGCGCCCTTGTATGGCAGTGCGCTTGAAGGGCTTGTAGAACACGTAGTTGTCGACGCCGTTACGGTTGAAGAGCCTGTAGCCTGCCTCGCCGTCCATCATGGCGGTGATGGCCTCCTTCATCTCAGCGTTGTGCTGCTGGTTGGCCACCGTGAGCGCATTCTGATGAAACAGCTTGTTGCTGTCAGGGTGTATGATGTAGGCCCCGTCGCTGCCCAGCAGCGTGGCGTAGGAGTTAGGTGAGGGCTTGGCGGCCAGCACCACGTCGGAGAGCAACTTTAGCGAGACGTCGACGCCTAATACGCCTACCACCTGGCCCTGCATGGTGTAGATGGGCAGGCCGAAGCTGATGATGGCTTCGCCCTCGGTCATTTCGTTTTTCAGGGGGTTGATCCAGCAGGGCTTGCCCGTGGTCATGGGTTGCGTGTACCACACCTGCTCGGTATAGGGCGTGCTGCCGAATGTTTCTGACCATACCAGCGGGGCGTCGCTTGCCGAAGTACCGTCGGCGGCCCTGCGGTGAACGTAGGCCATGAACAGCCTGCCCCGCTCCTTGAAGAAGTCGGGCTTCATGGCGATGGCGCAGCCTGCGATGTGGGGATTGGTCTCAACCAGCAGCTGGATGTATTTGAACATGCTGTCGGGTTGCAGGGGGTGGGTGATGAGGTCCCAGTAGATGTTGCCGGCCGACTGCTCCACGTTGAGCAGTATGTTGTCGATGTTCTGCACGGTGGCCTCCAGCGTCTGGCTGGCCTTTTGCAGCGCCTCCTGCCTGACCGCCTGCCGGGTGTATCTGAACATAATGAACAACGCAGCCGTCAGCAGCGTAGCTATCGCAAATACTACCAGTAGACTGATGCGAATGGATAAGGTTGTGGTTATAAACTTGGTCGGTCTTGGCATCTGGGTGCAAATTTACAAAAAAAACGCGAAACTTCCATGAAGTTTCGCGTAAAAAAGCTTAAAAGGGGCTCAAAGTGAATAAATTACATCACAATTTCACCTCGGCCTGAAGCGTGCTCACCCCGAGGGCGGCAGAACGGGGCGACGGAGCGGCACTGCTGACGGTGACGGTGTACGTCCCCTTCAGCAGGCGGCTGCTGCCGTCGTCCTGGACGGTCGTGAACCGGTCGGCGGGCAGAGTGAAGGTGACCTGAGTCTGCTGGCCAGCCTTGACGGTGACGCGGCGGAAGGCTGCCAACTGCTGTAGCGGAGCCGTGGTGCCCGCACCGGGGGCCGTGATGTAGACCTGGGGCGTCTCGGTGACATCGTTCGGGCTGTCGTTGGTCAGCGTGACGGTGACGGTGGCCCCCTGCTTGCGGTCGGCTTTCACCTGCAGGTGGCTGTAGCCCACGCGGCCGTAGCTCAGGCCGTAGCCGAAGGGGAAGTAGATGTTGCCGGTCATGTACTTATACGTGCGGCCCCGCATGGAGTAGTCCTCAAACGGGGGCAGCAGTGCGCCGTCGGCAGGGAACGTCACGGGCAGGCGGCCCGAGAAGTTGCGGTCGCCGAAGAGCAGGTCGGCCAGGGCGTAGCCGCCCTCCTGGCCGGGATACCAGGCCATGACGACGGCATCGGCCAGCTGGCACACCTCGCGCACGTCGACGGGGCTGCCGCCGGTGAGGACGACGATGACGCCCTGCTGCTTGCGGCGGCATATCTGGCGCAGATAGTTCATCTGGCTCTCGGGAATGCTGATGTCGGGACGGTCGCCGCGCTCAGAGTCGATGGCTTCGCCCTCTTCGCCCTCCAAGTTGCCGTTGTTGCCCATGACGACAATGGTCTTCTCGGCCCCGGCAGCCTCGTCGACGGCCCAGTTGATGGCGTTGCGGGTGGGGGTGTTCTCAAGTACGCCGGGGCGGTAGTTGACGGCGGTGCCGCTGCTGACCTTCGAGACGATGCCCTGAAGGTAGGTGGAGTAGCGGTCGCTGATGCCGAAGTAGTTGCCCATGAGCCAGAAGGCGTCGGCAGCGCCGGCCCCGGTGACGAAGAGCGTGTGGATGTTCTTGTCGATGGGCAGTGCGCCGCGCTCGTTCTTCAGCAGCACCATGCTCTCGGCGGCGGCCTGGCGGGCCAGGCTGACATGCTTCTCAGAGCCTATGACCGCCTCGTCCACGTGGTTGTACGGACAGTCGGCGTCGGGGTGGATGATGCCGAGCCTGAGCCGTGTCACCATCAGCGGACGGAGGGCGTTGTCGATGTCCTGCTCGGTGAGCAGATGCTGGTCGAGCGCCTGATGAAGGGAGCGGAACGTGGAGCCGCACTCCACGTTGAGGCCGGCCTTGATGGCGATGGCGCAGGCCTCGGCCTCGCTCTTGGCTATGTGGTGGCCCTTGTAGATGTCGGTCACGGCGTCGCAGTCGCTGACGATGTGGCCCTTGAAGCCCCACTGCTTGCGGAGGATGTCGGTCAGTAGCAGCTTGCTGCCGGAGGCCGACTCGCCGTAGACACGGTTGTAGGCGCCCATGATGATTTCTACCCCGGCATCCTTGACCAGCATGCGGAAGGCGGGCAGGTAGGTTTCCCAGAGGTCGTGGCGCGACGGCTGCACGTCGACGGTGTGGCGCGTGGCCTCAGGACCGCTGTGTACGGCGAAGTGCTTGCCGCAGGCGGCCACCTTCAGGTAGCCCTGCGGGTCGTCGCCCTGCATGCCGCGTACAAAGGCGGTGCCCATGGTGCCGGTGAGGAAAGGGTCCTCGCCCCAGGTCTCCATGCCGCGGCCCCAGCGGGGGTCGCGGAAGATGTTGACGTTGGGGCTCCAGAAGGTCAGGCCCGTATAGCGGGCATAGTTCTTGTTGCGGCGGGCGACGATATACTTGGCACGGGCCTCGGTGGCTATGGCGTCGCCTATCTGGCTGACGATGCCGGTGTCGAACGTAGCGGCCAGACCTATAGGCTGCGGGAAGACGGTGGCGCGGCCGCTGCGGCCCACGCCGTGCAGGCCTTCGTTCCACCAGTCGTAGGGCTCGATGCCCAGTCGGGGTATGCCCGGCGTTTCGTTCATCAGCTGCGAGAATTTCTCCTGAAGGGTCATCTGGCTGATGATGTCGTTGGCTTCTTTCTCAAACTTGTTCATGGTCGGTGTTTGTGCGCTGACGGCCATTGTGACCGCCAAGCAGACTATCAGTGTGTGGGTTCTCATAGACGCTTATTTGGTTTGTTCGGCCTCAAGCCATCCTAACAGGGCCAGGACGGAGGCGTTCCAGTTGATGGCTATCTCGTTGCTGGCATACGACTGCATGACGTCGGCATACGACTCGTCGGGCTGGTTTGAGGGGTAGCTCTTGACGTCGCTCTTGTCCTGCTGGCCGGGATTGGGGCCGCCGACGAGCAGGCCGGGGTAGGGGGCCTCCACGCCGTCGGCTTCCGACGGACGGTGGTGGGGGTGCATGGGGCTGCGGGTGCCGAAACCGGTGATGTAGCAGTAGCCCGTGGCGTTGCGGCCCAGGATGTAGTCGGCATCCTGCTGGGCGGCGGTGAGATACTTCCTGTTGCCCGTCAGGCGATAGGCGTAGAGCAGCGCCACGCCGTTGGTGCCGAAGGTCTCGGCCAGGCAGCCCCAGCCGAAGTCGCGGGCCGAGTTGCCGTTAGGGGTCTGGAACGACGAGGTGGCCGTGGTGGCGACAAGGCTGTCGCAGTAGGAGAGAAGCCGCTCCCCCAGCCCCTCTCCAAGGGTAGAGGGGAGTGGTTTGTCATGCGCCAGCAGCTCGAAGGTGCCGAGCGAGGCCACGTTGCCCCACGTGGGGGCCGTGAAGCGGCGGGGCTGATGCTTGGCGGCCACGTCGGCAAAGCGCTGGTCGCCGGTCAGCAAGTAGAGCTCGGTAGCGGCCCAGTACCACTCGTCGGCGGTATGGCTGTCGCCGTAGGTGCCGGTGCTGACGGCAGGGTTGGCGAGCCGCTCCTGCTGGTAGAGCACGTCGGGGTTGCGCTCGGCCCATCCGTAGGCGGCCATGGCGGCGCGGGCGGCCTGGGCGGCAAAGGCGGGATAGTCTTTGTTGCCTTTGTAGATACGGGCGGCCTGAGCCATGACGGCGGCGAAGTCGAGCGTGGCGCAGGTGGACTTCTGTACCACGTAGCGCCGCTGGTGGCAGTCGGTAGGCATGACGAAGCCCTCGAAGTTGGGCGTGGTCAGCTTGTGGTAGACGCCACCGTCGTAGGGGTCCTGCATGGTGAGCATCCAGCGCAGGTTGTACATCAGCTCGTCGAGCACGTCGGCAGTCAGGTTGCCGCTCTCAGGGATGTTGACCTTGAGGCGGTCGAAATAGTCGCGGCACTGCGCATAGCTGCACAGTACAATGCCGACGGAGTAGGCCGAGTTGACAATGTACTTGTTGTAGTCGCCGGCGTCGTACCAGCCCCACGGCGACGAGATGGTGGTGCCGGCAGGCCGGCCTAAGGAGGCGGCGGAGGGGTGTATGTAGACCAGCGTGTCGGGGTGGCCGACGGGGCGGGCATAGGCTCCGGCATAGCGGGCTTCGGTGGCCATGCCTGAGCGGGTCAGGTAGAAGGCCTTGAGCGTGGCGGCCGTGACGTCGCGCAGAGCCGAGGGCTTGATGGTGAACCGGGCGGTCTGCTTGCCGCTGCTGATGGTGTAAGCCCCCGGTGTGGTGAGGGTGCTGAAGTCGACGACCGTGCGCCGCTTCTTTGACCACGGCGACGTGGCGGTGCGTAGCACGCGGGCCTTCACGGCGGCCTTCTTGCCCGTCGTGGCGTCCTTGATGGTGACTGACTTTGCCGTGCCTTCGATGACGGCAATCTTTTCCTGGTTGGGGTACATGCCCACCTGGTTCAGCCTGATTTGCGCTTGTGTGGCTGCAGGCATGAGCGTGAGCGCCCCGAGCATCAGTGTTGTGGTGGTTTTTGTCATTGTTGTAGTTAGTACTAATAATTTAAAGTTATTCAAGTTTCGCATTCGCTCAACTTTCAGAGTTTGAAGGGGTTTGAAGGAGTTATCGGCCTTTGGCCTCATGTAGTTAGAAGTCATTAGTCTGGCTCTTTACAAGCCTTAAGGGTTATTGGCGTTGCCAGTCATTTGACTTCTAACTCCTTCTAACTCCTTCTAACTCCTTCTAACTCCTTCTAACTCCTTCTAACTCCTTCCAACTCCTTCCAACTCCTTCCAACTCCTCAACTTGATTCGTACAATTCGTAGTCGCTTAACCTTTGCAATCAGTGGTTGCGGAAGTTCCATTTGGAGTTGTCGCTCTTGAAGTCGTACTCGGCCAGGGTAGGGGTGGAGTCGCCCGCCGAGTAGAGGCAGAGGCGGGTGTTAGGCACCGGCTGTCCGGGAACGGCCTTCGGCATCAGGCGGAAGGTGCCGTCGGTGAGCTGCTCGATGCGCCACAGCTGGGCGTCGTCGCCGGTGTACTGGGGCACGGTAGTAACCTCACAGTCGGCGGTAGCCGTGAGGGTGCGGTCGGTGCCGTCGATGCAGATCTTGAACCACGGACCTCCCAAGTAGCCGCCTTTGCCCTCGGCGGGCTGGATGTTCCACCGCTGGTGGGGACGGAACATGTAGTCGCCGATGCGGGCAGGGATGTTGCCTTCGGGCCAGGTGCCGATGACCTGCTGCAGGGTCTGGTTGGCTACGGGCTGCGGCGGGGCAGCGTCGGCCTGCGGACGGCCGAAGCCACGGCGCGCTACGTTCATGCGTACGAAGTCGACAGCCAGCTCCAAGGCGTAGCCACGGCGCTCGCTCTCAATCTCGAAGACTCCGCCCTTGAACTGCTCGCCGGCCACGGGCCAGTCGTTCTTCCACAGCAGGGGGCGGATGGCAAGCACGCTGCTGCCGCCCTGGTCGAAGTCGGCCTCCCAGTGGAACGACGTCACCTCGACGCCCTCGTCGATGATGGTGCGGCCGAAGTGGCCGGCACCCGTCTTGCGGTCGCCGGCGGCCACCACCATGCGTCCGCCGCCCTGATACATGTCGCGGCCCACATTGTCTATATAAGGCCCTTCAACGCTGCGGGAGCGTCCCACGACGATGTTGTAGGTGGAGTTCACCCCGTCGCAGCACGTGCCGTGGGTGCCTAAGAGGTAGTACCAGCCGTTGCGGAAGATGAGGTCGGTGGCCTCGCAGTCGATGGCGATGTCGCGCTCCTTGTTGCCCGCCTTGCGGTAGCCCGTGGCGGGGTCGAGCTCTATGAGGCGGATGGTGCCGAAGTAGGTGCCGTAGCTGGCCCACAGACGGCCCGTGGTGGGGTCGAGCAGCAGGCCGGGGTCAATGGCGTCCTGGTCTTCCATGCCGTCGCTGGCAGCCACTTCGACGGCGGTGGTCCACTTGAAGTCGGGCGACTTCGGGTCGAGGGTCTTGTTCCACATGGTCAGGATGCGGCCGCTATGGCCGCCCCCCAGTCCGCCGCCCGTGGCACCGTAGATGCAGAGGTAGCGGTCGCCAATCTTCATCACGTCAGGGGCTGCGCCGCCGCCGGGGCGGTCGGCACCGCCGTTCCAGGTCCAGCCGTCTTCCGAGATGA
>CAMNJY010000023.1 GCA_946541745.1 uncultured Prevotellaceae bacterium | reverse complement strand
ATTTATGAAAAATTCATGGTTGATTCGTGGCCGCTCGGCTCAAAGGGACGCTTGCACAAGCAAGAATTTGTGTCAAAGAAATAGAATGACGAGGATTATTCTTGTCGTGCTGCTCCTATTGACTTCTAACTCCTTTAACTCCTTCTGACTCCTCAACTTGAGTGGCGGAGACAAAAAAAGTTTTTGTTTTTGCCTACACTGCCTACACCGGACTGTAAGACGCTGTGAGACAGGTGGTTAAGTGGTGTATGATGGGGTGTAGGCGGTGTAGGATGACCCCCGAAAACGGCCCAAAACGGCTTTCGGATCATCAGAAAGTACCGTTTTTGGCCGACAGTCCGGCTTTCAACAAGAAGGTCGCCAACAGCCGGGAAAGCATCCCCTTGGCAAACGCTCCAGGGGTTGGAGCGTTTCTCTCCAGCCCCAGAAACGGTTGTTGGGTAGCCCGTACAGTCCTGTTGTCATGGCTTTCTGTTGCCGTCAGACCATAGGCTCACCGTCAGGATTTCTTACGAAAAAGTGTACTTTGAGATTGTCAAAAGGCGTTTTTTGCCTCTTTTTGAGGGTTATCCTACACCATCCTACACCATCCTACACCCATCCTACACCACTTAACACGCTACTAATCAGTGATTTGCGACTCGGTGTAGGCAGTGTAGGCAAAAATCAAAAAAATTTTTTTAGTGCAGCCGAAAACGCCCTGAAAGAATGGAATAGCTGCGCACGGAGTGACACAGTATGAAAAAAAGACGCTGATAATGGCTGTAATTCGGGAATTATTCGTATATTTGCACTCAGGTTGCGGCTTCAGGACGGTTTGTGCGACTGAGACGGGCCGCCGCAGCAGAACTACTAACCTCAAAGAAAGAAAAGACGATGAAACGAGAGCGAAACGAAGACTGCAGGTGGATATTCACCAGGCTTGTTTACATGACCGTAATGCTGGCACTGCTGGCAGCAACAGCCCGTGCTGACGACTTCATGATCAAGGAGTCTAACTACACCGCCATGGTGATAGACAAAGACCGTATCCAATTCACCCTGCCCACGCAGATGTGGAGCTACACTGCCAACGAGGGTATCAACGAGGGGCACGTCTACGTCAGCGTGGACGACGGCAAAAGGCAAAACCTCTTCGACTGGAAGGCCGAAAAGTATAACTACATCAACAGCAAGACGGAGAGCGGCACGCTGCAAATCCAAGCCTTCCAGGGGGGGGCCTTTCTACTGGCGGGCAAGACCGTGGGAGGCATGAAGTCGTTTACCAACAATAACGATAAAATCAGTTACAACGTGAACAGCAGCGACCGCGGCTGGGGCTATTTCGAGACCACCGTGGTCTGGACGGTGCCCTACGAAATGCGTGGCCACAGGCTGAAGTTTGAGGTGTGGGCTCAGGTCTACAACAATGTCGGCTCATGGTATGTGCCTACCGACAACAAGGACAAAACCCGCTTCAAGGAACTTGCCACATGGGATTGTCCTTCGGCTCCCCCTGTGTCTATCTTGATGAACGACCCCATGATAGCTGTGGAGAGCGAGCACGTCAACGAGCTGATGATCACCTACAGCATCACCGCGCGCTCCGTCAGGTCTGCCGAGATCCACTACACCGACCAACTGACGGGGCAGACCTACGCCAAGAGTCTGGAAAAATCGATTGTAGGCAAGGCTTACATCCCTGCCGACCGTCCCTGGAAGGACGTGTATATTGACGCCAGCGTGATAGATGCAGAGGGCAACACCCCCCCGGAAAAATTCACGTCGGAGAAAAAGGTCACCAAGATGTTCCACTATCCGAAGAACCTGCAGGTACGCCTCAACGAGGCGGGCGAGGCGGTGCTGACGTGGGAGGTGGAGAACTCAGAATGGGAAGACCTGACGGATGCCGACAAATTCGAGATTCAGCGCAACGCCACGGGCTCGACGGCGCGTATCGACCCCAACTGGACCACCATTTCGGGCGAGACCGACTACGAGCAGGGCAAGACCAACTACACTATAACCGACAACACGCTGCTGAACGGCTACACGGGCCAGGGGGTGGCTTACCGCATACGCCGCCTCTACTCCAGCGTATGGAAGTGGGCTGACAACTCCGGCTGCGACATCTGCGAGGTGGCCTCACGGCTGATGCTGCCCAAGGTGGAGAAGGCCCAGGTGACACGCAGCCAGACATGGAACGACGACCAGCATCTGGCACAGTTCTCCTTTAGCTTCGACCCCGTCGCCTATCAGGAAGGATATGTCGTCTTGCGCACCGCCGCCGACTGGCAGGCCTTTGCCAGGCGCGTGAACAACGGAGAAACCACGCTCTGCGGCGTCATGGCCAGCGACATCGACCTCGGCAGCACAGTGGTCAGGGTAGGCGATGCGGAAAGCCGTGCCTACGCCGGCACCCTGCTGGGCAACGGCCACACACTGACCTTCAACTGGACTGGCAGCGCGACGGGCATGGCACCCTTCGGTTATGTTGGCAACGCCACCATCAGGGACCTGCACACGGCTGGCACACAAAGCGGCAGCCAAAAGTTTCAAACTGGCCTCATTTCGGAAGTCAATCAAGGCAGCACCGTCCTCATTGAGGGCTGTCACTCGTCGGCGACCATCGGCAGCAGTATAAACGGCGACGCCACCAATGGCGGTTTCATAGGTGTCGTCCGTGAGAACAGCCATGTCACGATACGCAACAGCAAGTTCGACGGCAGTCTCGAAGGTGCTAACTGCATAGGCAACGGCGGCTTTGTGGGCTATGTCCGCAATGGTGCCAGCCTAACCATCGATCACTGTTTCTTTGCCCCCCGCCACATCAACACCAAGCTTGAAGGCTGCGCAACATGGGCACGTCTGGCAGCAGAGGCCACCCTGACGCTTAACAAGAGTTACGCCACCGGTGAGTATGACGCTGAGCACCAGTCGGCGTCGTGGCCAAAGGAGGAGGAACTGCCGGCCGAGCAACTGCTGAACACCTTAGGCGGCGGGTGGCAGGTGGCCGACGGCAAACTCACGCCATGGGCCGGTGCACAAGGTGTGGTCTGGGATCCCCGTGCCAAACTGAAGTTGCGCATCAACATGCATGGCGAAAACGGTGTGGAGCAAAAGATAGTCGATCTCTCCTCCACCGACGCCATCAAGAAAAAAGCGTTCACACAGGAACTGACGCGCAAATGTGTGGAGTACTCGTTCGACCTGCTGGCCATCAGAGGCTCCTCACCGCTGCACTTCGGCGATTTGGCCGGCGACACCCTCGTGGTGCCTGTACAGAAGGCTGACGAGGGCGACCAGAAGAGCTACCGCTTCCTGAACAGCGACCGCATCACAAAACTGGAAGCCATCACCAGGCAGAGCAGCGTGCAACTGGTGTGGACGACCTCTGGCGGCGACCACGATTTCTTCCGTGTGCTGCGCCGCAAGCACACCAACGATGTCAATGCCCAATTCACCGACACCATCGCCACCAACCTGAACCAGTTGTTCTACGAGGACCGCACGGTGCTGGCGCAGCAGGTCTACGACTACTGTGTGGAGAGTGTGTGGCAGTGCGAGGGCACCCATGTGGAGAGATTTACCACCTCTGGCCAGTGCATGGCCACGGGGTTGGTTGAAGGTTATGTGCGCATGGCAGACGGCACGGCAATGGCTGGCGTCAAAGTGATATGCGAGCCAATATCAGGCGCAGCGGGTGCCGACAGCTACTATGAAGTGACGACCGACAGCCTGGGCTATTACGCATTCAGGAATCTGCCCTATCAGACCAATGGCAGGTATCAAATCGCCATAGCCTCCGGGGGCGACGGCGGCACCTTCACCGGGCCTAATTCCACCGGCGAGGTGAACTTCACGCCAAACTCGAACTGGACGCAGAACTTCAACTTCTTCCTCGACACCTATTATATATATTCCGGCAACGTCTATTACCGCGACACCTCGATTCCCGTTCCCGGCGTATCGTTCAGGCTCGACGGACAATTGATGCACGATTCCAACCGGAAACTCATCACTACCAACACCCAGGGTGCCTTCGAACTAAGCATCCCCCGAGGCGAGCACTCCGTGCAGGCGGTGAAGGAGGGACACCATTTTGCCAACAATGGCTACCTCATCAACAAAGATGCCGTGAATGACAGCACCCGGTATAACTTCGTGAGAAACGTGGCCGGGGTCTATCTGTGGGACTCCACGACCGTGGTGCTCCACGGCCGCGTGGCGGGTGGCGACATACAGGGCTCGAAACCGCTGGGACGCTCACTGTCGCGGAACAACCTGGGCGACTCGCTGAAGATTGTAATGCAGCTGGAGGGCGACAACACCTCATGGCTCATCCGCAAGCAGGACGACGAGACAGTGAAGAGCGACGACTACAAGGTGGCATTCGGCATGGATAAAGGTGACACCACCCAAGTGAACGTCACCCGCCACACGCTGACCATCCGCCCCGACCAGAAGACAGGCGAATATGAGGTGGCACTGCATCCAGCCAAGTACAAGGTCATAGAAGTCTCTGCCCAAGGCTACCCCACCCTCTTCCAGCAGGGCAAGGTGGGCGAGACGCTGGACCTCTCGTTCAAGGTCAAGGGCGACACATGCGTGTACAACCGCATCTACCACGCTGTTCCCGACGTGGACGTGAAGCAGTTCAACCCGCGCGACGAGCAATATCTCGGCACCAGGCAAATCACCGCGACTGACAATATCGGCAACCGTTCCGACATTGCAACGTTCTACTACAAGAAACTGGAGACGGGCGACAGCATAGCCACATACGCCTTCGGACATCCCGTGTTCGTGGCAGGCACGCCCTATGGCTGGCTCCTGCAGGCATGTGAAAAATACTATTGGAATAACCGGACGGCCAACAAGGTGGACATCGTCAACCTGAATGGCGGACGCGTGAGCATCCAGAACGCCATGCTGAGCAAGGACGAAATCAAAGAAGTGGAACTGGACGAGAACGGCGGCGGCAGCTATGTCTTCACGCCCGACGCCAATAACTTCCTGCTCTCGGGCGAGACGGCACTGAAGAGCGTGTCTATCACCCTGGAATATGACAACACATTCTTCGACATCAAGCCCCTCAATGGCGAGATGATCCGCGGCTACGTGATGGCATCCACGCCCAAGAAGGATGGGCGCAAGGGGGTGATGGCCGGCGTGCCCCACCTGTTCGAGATACTACGCGACCCGCCGGGCACCGGCTCGTCGGCCTATATAGAGGAAGGTTCCAAACTGAGTTACGGCTATACGTTCGACCTGAATGCCTCGGCAGGCATCAGGTTTGCACTGAACAAAGGTGAAAATGCCAATATCTACAACGGCGCCGTTGTTGTGCCTCCGGGTGGATCCGGTACAGAAGCCGGCACCATCACGGAGACCTCCAAGAAGAATGTGTTTACTATCGATGCCATCACCAATTTTGGCACCAGTTGGACTTACAGTTACAACTTCGACGTGACGGAACGCATCCAGACCCGCACAGGCCAGAAGTGGGTGGGGCCGAACGCCGACCTCTTTATCGGCATGACGGACGAGGTGGTGGTGGAGGACGCCATTGCCGTGCGCGTCATCCCCGAGGATATCTACCAACTGCTGAAGACGCATGAAGGCGGCAGTTTCGAAGCAAAGGACAATGATGGCAACAAAGCCACCATCAAGGTGCTTACGGGCACCATGAAGGTGCTGGCTCAAGGCATAGGCGCCGACGGCAAACCCGTCTACCTCGTTCGCGACGAGGTGATGGCCATCGGGCCTCGCCTGCAGAGCACGTTCATCCACTCGCAGCACTTCGTCGAAACTGAGTTGTTGCCCGACCTCATCAAACTGCGCAACTCCATGCTGCTGCCCAAGGGCACCACAGAAGCGTATGCCCAGCAGTTGGCGGACCAAAAAGGCTACACCACCTACATCAGCAATGTGGATGAGAACAATGAACTCTATGGATTCAGTTATACCGCCATACTCCCCAAGGACAAGAAAATCTACACGGGCGACAGCATCAGTGCCCTGAACAAGACGGTAGAGCGCTGGATAGGTTTCCTGGCTAAGAACGAGATGGACAAACTGAACGTGACGCCAAACGACCTGGTGAAGCGCTACTCGCTGGATGGCGGTGCCGCGTCTGTCCAGTATAGCGAGAGCTTCTCGGTGAGCGACAATGAATCGCGCTATCTGCATTATCCCGGCATCGACGACCTGAGTCAGGTGTTTGCTGGAGGCATAGGCGTGCTGAAGACTTTTGTGGAGTCGTGCAAGCATTGGTTTGAGATTAACGGAAAAAATTTCAGCAAAGATCCTAACCAATTGGACAAGATAAACAATGATGGCGGTACTAAAAAAGCGGAGATACGGACTGGCGGCACGTACCTCCAGTTGGAAATCAAGCCTGCCATGTCGATGAATGTACACGACAAGAACTCGATGTCGAAGACCAACAGCAAGAAGTTTGGCTTCACCTTGGAACTGGCCGGCAAGTCGAGCCTGACGGTGGATGCCTACCGCACGAGCAGTGCCTACTCGGTGGATACTGCTGCCAATGCGTTCAACAAAATCTCTTACGAGATGCTGGAGAAGGTGCGCTCGGGCAGTCTGGGCAGCAACCCGCTGACATACGTGGGCTATAACGAGAGGGCGTATTCGAGCTTCGTCTTCCGCACCCGTGGCGGTGTGACCAACCAACCCTATCATGAAGAACACACGTCGAAGTGGTACCAGCCGGGCGCAGTCATCGACGTGGCGACCATTCCTATCGATAAACCTCGCATCTGGATTGAAGAACCCGTGAAGAGCAACGTGCCTTTCGACCAGCCGGCACGTTTCACCCTGCACTTTGCCAACGAGTCGGACTATCCCGACCAAGCCCAGAGAGAAGGGTTCGTCTACTTCCTGTCGGCAAGCAGCAACCCCAACGGTGCCAAAGTCTTTGTGGAGGGAGCACCTATCAGCTCGCAAGGCGTGACCATCGTGCTCTTCCCCACCCGCGACAACAATAATGACGTCTTGGTCTACACCAAGGAAATAGAGGTGTACCCTGGCACGGAGTTCGACTACAACGACCTGACCCTGTGCCTCATGGACCCGAATGATGTCAGCCACATCTTCACCACCAAATTCTCGGCCCACTTCGTGCCCACCGCGGGCAAGGTGAGCGTCAGCTCTCCCAGCAACAACTGGGTAATGAACACGGAGAGCCCCTACGACGGGAAACGGCAGGCGTGGTATATGCCGGTGCGCATTGAGGGCTTCGACACTAACTACCGGGGCTTTGACCACATCGAACTGCAGTACAAACTCTCCACCCAGGGCGACAAGGACTGGGTGAACGTATGCTCATACTATGCCGACAACGCGCTGCGCGAAAAGGCCAGCGGCGTGACCGACACCATTCCGAACAGTGGTACCATCATTGCCAAGTTCTACGGCGAGGTGGACCCCGTGGAGCAGTATTATGACCTGAGGGCGGTGAGCTACTGCCGCCATGGCAATGGATTCCTGACAGGCAGCTCGCCAGTGCTGAAGGGCATCAAGGACACACGGCTGCCGGAACTTTTCGGCACGCCCGAGCCGGTGAACGGCATACTGGGCATCGGCGACGATCTGAAACTGACCTTCTCGGAGCCTATCGCGGGCAACTACCTGAGCAAGATCAACAACTTCGAGCTGCTGGGCACGCCCACCAACAACGACATCGCCACCTCTACATCGCTCACCTTCAGCGGCAATGGGTCGAGAGCCGTGTCGCAGGGCAGCCGCAACCTGGCGAACAAGAGTTTCACCGTGGACCTGATGCTGAATCCTGCTGCCGACGGTGGAGACATGGTTGTATTTTCACACGGTGGCACGGAGAAGGGCGTGATGTTCGGGCTGACTGCCGACCGGCGGCTGATGGCCAAGGTGAACGGTCAGCTCGCCTTGTCAGACAGCATCGTCAGGTTCAACAACCAGCTGAGGGAGGTGGTCTACGTGCTCGACCAGAGCGGCAAGGACATGACGGTGAGCTTCTACGACGGCAGCAAGCCGATTGGAAGTAAGAATCTGACAGGCAAATATGACAACAGCGGATATCTGTTCCTGGGCTGCGACTTCACCGAAGAAGAAAAGGACTACAAGGGCGACATACTTGAATTCCGTCTGTGGAACCGTGCCATGACTTCGGCCGAGCTCAATGAGTATGGCAGGAAGCAGTTGTCGGGCTATGAGAGCGGACTGGCGGACTACTACCGCCTGAACGAGGGAACAAGTACCTTGGCATACGACCAGGCGCCGGGCAGCAACGACCTCATCCTGATATCCACCAACTGGAAACGCCCGTCGGGCATCTCCGTAAAATTCGACGGCAAGCAGGGACTGCGGCTGAAGCCCGACATGTTCATGCGCTCCAAGCTGCACGACTACACGCTGACCTTCTGGTTCCGCACCACCGACAGCCGTGCCACCATCTTCTCCAACGGCCCCGCCACGGCCGAGACCGTGGCCAAAGGCGCTCACGACCAGCTCAATATAGGCATTGACAACCATACCCTCTATATGCGCTCTGACGGATGGCAGAAAAATCTCAACGGCATCTTTGTCAGCGACAACGACTGGCACCACTTCACCATGACGGTGTCGCGCTCACGCAACGTGGCTAACATCTACATAGACCAGTATCTGGTAGACGTCTTTGCTGCCGACAGCCTTGCCGGTATCTCGGGCGACCACATCGCCCTGGGAGCCACCTACGTGGACAAGAACACACCGACCGACGTGATGACCGGCAACATCGACGAGGTGGGCATGTATGCAAGTGTACTGCCCATAAAACTACTCAACGAGTTTGCCACCCACACGCCGATAGGCGCGATGAGCTCGCTTATGTCCTATCTGAGCTTCGAACGCTCGATGCGTCAGGACGACAACACCATGCGGCTGGAACCAACGGGCATCAGCATCAAGCGCTACAAGGACAACCAGGGAAACATCGTGGAACGCTCTGACACGCTTATCGGCAGCATCGCCCCAGCCTTCGTGGACCGCAATGTCTATGCGCCGATGGTGAGCAACTCGCAGTTGGAGAACCTGAACTTCAGCTACGTTGCCAACAACAACCAGCTGCTCGTGAACATCAAGGAGCCCATCTACACCATCGAGAAGACCAATGTCTATCTCACTGTGAAGGAGATTCCCGACCTGCAGGGCAACCTGATGGCAAGCCCCGTCACGATGAGCGTCTACGCCTACTGCAACCCGCTGCGATGGGATGTGAGCCAAATCACCAAAAACCTGGCCTACGGCGAGGGCGTCACCTTGGAGGCTTCCATCAGGAACCTCAGCGGCGAACGCCAAAGCTTCAATCTGAAAGACCTGCCCGTGTGGATCAGTGCTTCGCAAACCAGCGGAGTCATCAATGCACTGAGCGAGCAGACCATCACACTGACGGTTTCGCCTTTCATCAATATTGGTACGTACAACGAACAGATAGACCTGGTGGGCGGCGACAACATGTCGGAGCCGCTGTCACTGACGCTGAACGTGAGGGGCGATGAGCCGGACTGGATTGTCGATAACGAACGGAAACACAACGGACAAACCATGATGATGGTGGTGAGGGTGAAGATTGACGGGGTGGTGGCTGACTCGCCGGAGGACATCGTGGGTGTGTTCAACCAGAACCTGCAGACTATGGGAGTGGGACACATCGAGACTGACAACACGGCCAACACCACCGAGGCACTTGCCTACCTGACCATCTACGGAGACAGTACCGAGACCCTCAACTTCTGGTTCTTCGACGCCTCGACAGGAATCATTCGCTCGCTGAGAGACTTGGACGGAGCTACCTATACTTTCAAGATCGATACCATCGTGGGCAGCGCCAGCAAACCTGTAGACATGGTCAATGAGTCCTACCACATGCAGACGATGAAACTGAAGAAGGGCTGGAACTGGGTGACTTTCAACGCGAATCCGAAAAAGGGCGACACCGTGGGAAGTTTCCTGAACAGTTACGCCACCTGGGAGGCTGGCGACAAAATCATGATGGTCAACAACACCGTCACGAAGCAATACACCTGCCATGCTGACAAAACGGCTCCGCGAGGCTACAGGTGGGACGACGAAGACAAACCCATCGACATCAGTCCCGGCCTGATGTATCAGGTCTATTCCATGAGCGACAAGACCATCTATATTGAAGGACACGATGTTGTCTTCTACCCAATAACTGTACACCAGTTCTGGAACCGACTGGGATACACGGCGAAGATCAACCTGCCTCTGGCACAGGCCATGACCGACTATGCCGACAAAGCCACCGAGGGCGACGTGTTGAAGTCGCAGGACGCGTTCGCCGTGGCAACAATGACCTCCAACGGCATTATCTGGAAGGGAGACCTGAAGTATATGGAGGCTGGAAAGGGGTATATGCTGAAACGGCTTGCCGCCGACACCACCACGTTCTACTATCCGACCTACTTCTTTGACAGCCGTTACCAGAGTACTGCCAACGCATCTCGCAGAAACGTTAACTCTGCCACAACCATGAACATCGTGGCAAACGTGAACGGTGTGGAAGTGCAGAAAGGCGACAGACTTGTGGCATACATCGGCGGGGAGCGCATGGACGAAGCGGAGGCAGACGACGAGCAGACTTACTACCTGAACATCGGCACCGACACACGGAACTCGGAAACCATCTACTTTGTGATGGAACGCGACGGCGAACCTATAGCCTCTACGAGAAGCAGCATACGCTATGAGGCAAACCAGGTGCTCGGAACGCCTAACAAGCCGACCGCCATCAGCTTCGTCTCACTCGACACGATGCCGCAAGACGGCAGGTGGTACACCATCTCGGGCATCCTGCTGCCGCAAAAGCCGACACAGGCCGGACTGTACATCTGCAACGGAAAAGTTCTGATCATTAAGTAACTGGCAACTGCAGTTTCGGCAGATTGAGGCCTTCTGGCTCTGACAATCTGCCGAAATCTGCGGTTCCATAAAAAAGATTTCAAGGATATGAAGACAAAGTTATTGTTTTTGTGCATGGTGATAGGCCTCTTGACATGGGGATGCTCGTCGGACGACGACACGGAAACAGAAAGTGTCACGGCAGGCGCGGATGCGCGCCCATCCTGGCAGAAGCCCAACTATGACCTCTACGAACAGACCATGACGGTTGATGTGTTGTTGCAGGATGCCCTCCAGGGCTACGCCTCGGAAAACGACCTGATGTGCGCCACGGTCAGAGGAGAGGTGCGCGCCCTGACCGCCCCCGTGAAAAAAGTCAGCGGCCAATGGTATTTCCCGCTCATCGTTGCATCCAACGATGCCGGCGTGGACATACTGCTATCATACTACTGCGATGCGCTGCACCGCATCTTCACCACCGCCTGGACCAAGTTCGACGCTTCAGCCAGGCCAACAGGCACTGGCGGCATCTACGAGCCTGTATTCACCGACATAGAATGAAGGTAAGGTGGTATAGTGGAACTCCATACCTTCCACAATACGAATCGGTCACCTATAATAGGATGTGACGGAGGAGACGATGGCGGCGGGGACGAGGTCGTCGATGGGCTGGCGCTGACGTACGCGGCGGCGGATGTCGGTGCTCGAGATGTGGAGCAGGTCGGCCTCGACGACGGTGACGCCTTGCGGTACAGGCCCAATGTCGCTACCCGGACGGGGGTAGACCACGACGGGGTAGTGGCGCAGGATGTCGCCGGCGTGATACCAGTGCTGGAAGATTTGCCAGTTGTCGCCTCCTATCATGAGGACGAACTCACGGTCGGGGAAATCACGGCTCAGCGCCTGCAGCGTGTTCCAGGTGTAGGACGGCCGTGGCAGTCGCATCTCGTAGTCGCTGACGGTGATGCCGTGCTCGCCGGCCACGGCCTGGCGCGCCATCTGTAGGCGCAGGCCGTCGTCGAGCAGGTCGGCCTGCCGTTTCAGGGGGTTCTGCGGCGACACCATGAGCCACACCTCGTCGAGGCCGGCCTTCTGTCGCAGGGTGTGTGCCAGCCGGATATGCCCGTTGTGGATGGGGTTGAACGAGCCGCCGAAAATACCTGTCTTTTTGGCTGTCGACATTTGCTATTAGGGTTCCGGGGACAGTATGAATTGCTGTAAGATGTTCAGGGCCTGCATCTTAGCTGTGTCCAGGTCGTCGTTCACCACTATGACATCAAACTGTGACGAGAAAGACATCTCATATTCAGCCTTGGCCAGTCGGCTGCGTATAGCCTCAGAGCTGTCGGTAGCGCGAAGTTCCAGCCTCTTGCGCAATTCGTCGACCGAAGGCGGCTGTATAAAAACGCTTAGTGCCTGATTCCCATACTGTTTTTTTATGTTGATGCCTCCTTTGACATCCACATCTAAGACCACGTTTTGACCCGCTTCCAGCTGTTTTTCTATCTGGGCTTTCAACGTGCCGTAAAACCGGTTTGGGTAGACTTCCTCGTATTCCACGAACTCGCCGTTGTCGATTCTCTTTCGGAACTCCTCCGGCGTCAGGAAGAAATACTCTACCCCATCCTTTTCTGTCCCTCTTGGCGGACGTGAGGTGCAGGAGATGGAAAAAGAAAGGTTCAACTCCGCATGTTCCTGCATCAGCCAGTTGACGATGGTGGACTTTCCCGAGCCTGAGGGGGCGGAGAAAATGATCAGTTTGCCTTTTGTCATGTTGTTTTGTTGTTTTGACTACAGTGCGTTGAGCACCTGCTCCTTGATTTGCTCCAGCTCGTCCTTCATCCTGACGACGATATTCTGCATCTCGGCCTGGTTGGACTTGGAGCCCGTGGTATTGATTTCGCGGCCCATCTCCTGGGCAATGAACCCCAACTTCTTGCCCTGTCCGGCGGGCTCGGCCATGGTCTCGCGGAAATACTTCAGGTGGTTGGTCAGGCGCTGCTTCTCCTCGCTGATGTCGAGTTTCTCGATGTAGTAGATGAGTTCCTGCTCCAGGCGGTTGTTGTCGTACTCCACGCCCGGCAACTGCTGCAGGCCGTCGGTGATGCGCTGGCGGATTTTCTCTACGCGCCCCTTCTCGTAAGGCTCAATCTGGGCCAGCAGCTGCTCAATGTTGTCCACCTTCTCGGCGAACTTACGCTCCAGGGCGGCACCCTCCTGCGTCCGGAAGCTGACCAGGGCGTTGAGGGCCTCGGCGACCCCCTGCCGGGCCACGGCCCACTCCTCGTCGGTGAGCACCTCCTGCTCCGTGCGCGTCAGCACGTCGGGCATGCGCAGCAGCGTGTACAACGGGTCGGCCGACATGGGGATGCCCGTTCGGCGGCTGATGTCCACCATCTGGCGGTAGTAGTTTTCCACCAGAGCGGCGTTGATGGGCGTGGCGTCGAGGGTGGCCTCGCGCTCGGTCCACAGGCTGAAGTCCACCTTGCCGCGGACGACGACAGCAGCCACCATCTGCCGTATCTCCATTTCGCGCTCGCGGTAGAGCGGCGCGATGCGTGTCTGCAGGTCGAGCTGCTTGGAGTTGAGCGACTTGACCTCGATGTTGATTTTTTTGTCTTTGTAGGCCACGACCGCTTTGCCGTAGCCCGTCATTGATTGTATCATGTTTATAATATTACATTATTATTAGTCATTGCGCTTGAGGTATTCGTAGCCGATGCGGCATCGCAGGCAGTCGCGGCGGTCGCAGTACTCACGCTTCAGTTGTATGAGCGCCTGTGAGTCGCCGGCCGACTGAACGGGCAGTCCGCACTGATGCCAGAGGCGTATGATGTGGTTGTTTTCGGGTTTCAGCTGTTCGAGCAGGTCGAAGGCGCGGTCGCAGAGGTCCTCGCGGTGGCGGTGCCGGCCCACGGCGAAGAGCATGGGAATGGCGGTGTTGATGATGAGCAGGTTGAGCGAGCCGTAGCTGACGTGCTTCTCGTTGCGGGCACTGAGCGAGCCGAAGGTGTAGTGGGTTTCCCAGTAGGGCGTTACCTGCGACTTGAGCAACTGCCGCAGTTCGTCGACGGTCTTGCACTCCAGGAGCGCGCTGAGACCGGCCCGCCGCTGGTAGTAGAGGTTGGCCAGTTGCGACAGCCTTATATGCGGGAAGTTCTGCGGGCGTAGCCTCAGGAAGTTCCAGCGGGCGGCGTCGATGGGTTTCATGCCGAACTTGTGGGCCAGGTAGAGGTACTCATTGCGCAGGCGGGCCAGGTAGCCGTCGTTGAGGGCGTCCTGTTGGTAGTGGGCGGGCACGGTGCTGAGTTCCAGCAGTCCGGCCTGTCCCATAAAGATGGCCTCCACCTGGAAGAGGTCGTCGCGATGGTGGTCGACGGCCTTCAGCGGCACGTTGAGTGCCCACTGCTCAAAGGTGTCGCTGTTGATGCCGAAGCCGTAGCTGCGGGCCAGGGTGACGAAGTAGGCATCCTCCCACGAGCCGCCGCAGAGGTCGGCGCGCCGCCGTATGTCGGCGGTCTTGCGTTCCAGCCGCTCGGTCTGCAGGGCCGCCATCCACGAGTGTAGCAGGAGCCGCGGCAGGCTGGGAATAATGCGGTAGCAGGGCGGATAGCGGTCGGTCTGCAGCAGTTCCTCGTAGTGGTCGCGCACACGCTGCGGCACGCTGAGCTGCAGTTGTGGCAGGTAGTGCCCGCTGCTGTTGCGGACGTCTGTGTCGACCACCTCGCAGACGTGAAGCACCACGTTGTCGTAGCGCGGGTCGCGGTCGTGTCCGTGCTGGTACCAGTCGCTGGCGCGGTCGTGTATCTCGACGTTGCCTACCCACATGGTGCCGCCGACTTTCACCTTGGCGTTGAAGAAGTCGGGACCTGCATTGCGGTTGTGCAGGCCGGGGTCGATGATTTCCACCTGCCGCCCGTCGGTGGTCGTCAGCTCCGTCAGCGGCAGCATCTTGTGCTTCCAGGTGTAGTGCAGCAAAAGCTCCATGTTTGCGATAAGAGTAAAGGAGAGAGCGTTGCACTCCCTTCACGCCGTCTGCATGTCGTAGACCACCTGCATGAGGCGCTTGCCCAGCTCGTCGGCCTGCTCCATGCTGAGGGCCTCGCTGTAGACGCGGATGATAGGCTCAGTGTTCGACTTGCGCAGGTGTACCCAGCAGTCGGGGAAGTCGATCTTCACGCCGTCAATGTCGTTGACCGTGGCCTGCGGGTCCTTGGCAAACATCTCTTTGACCTTTACCAGGATGGCGTCGACGTCGGTCTCCGGCGTCAGGTCGATGCGGTTCTTGGCTATCTGGTAATCGGGAAAGGTGCGGCGCAGCTCTGACGCCGTGCAGCCCTTCTGTGCCAGCGACGAGAGGAAGAGGGCAATGCCCACCAGCGCGTCGCGGCCGTAGTGGCTCTCAGGATAGATGACGCCGCCGTTGCCCTCGCCGCCGATGACGGCCCCCACCTGCTTCATCTTGGTGGTGACGTTCACCTCGCCGACGGCTGCCGCCGCATATTGTCCGCCGTACTTCTCGGTGACGTCGCGCAGGGCACGGGTGGACGAGAGGTTGCTGACCGTTGTCAGCATTCCATCCCCTCCGTTTCTCAGTTTCTCTTTTTCCAGCACGTAGTCGGCCACGGCCACCAGCGTGTATTCCTCGCCAAACATGGTGCCG
The DNA here is from genome assembly GCA_946541745.1 of uncultured Prevotellaceae bacterium. Lineage (GTDB taxonomy): Bacteria > Bacteroidota > Bacteroidia > Bacteroidales > Bacteroidaceae > Prevotella. The sequence continues at coordinate 6,135 of CAMNJY010000023.1, read as the reverse complement.
TCCTCGCAGATGAAGGCCAGGCGGTCGACGTCGGGGTCGACGACGACACCCAGGTCGAAGCCGCCCTGCCGCATGCGCTGCATGATGCCCTGCAGGTTTTTCTCCAACGGCTCAGGGTTGTGGGCGAAGTGGCCGTTGCACTCGCCGTTGAGTATCTCGCAGCTGGCACCGAGGGCCTCAAAGAGCTGTGGCAGTATGATGCCACCCACGGAGTTGATGGTGTCGGCGCAGACGCGGAAGTGCCGTTTCCTGATAGCCTCGACGTCGGCCAGCCGCAGCTGGAGCACGCTCTCCACGTGGCGGCGGTTCATAGTGTCGTCAAAGATGACGCGGCCCAGCTGCTCCACGGGGGCATAGTCGAAGTCCTCGGCCTCGGCTATGCGCAGCACCTCGGCCCCGTCGGCGGCGGTGAGGAACTCACCCTCGCTGTTGAGCAGCTTCAGTGCGTTCCACTGTGTGGGGTTGTGCGAGGCGGTGATGATGATGCCGCCGTCGGCCTCATGCCAGCGCACAGCCAGTTCGGTGGTAGGGGTGGTGGCCAACCCAATGTCGACAACCTCATAGCCCATGCCGACCAGCGTACCGCAGACGATGTCGCGCACCATGGGGCCGGAGATACGTCCGTCGCGGCCGACGACTATCCTGCCCCCCTCGGGGGGCGAAAGGGGGGCCTTCCTTTTTATAAAGGTGGCGTAGGCCGTTGTGAACTTCACTATGTCTAAGGGGTTCAGCGTGTCGCCTGTGCGTCCCCCGATGGTGCCGCGTATGCCTGATATCGATTTTATTAATGCCATGACGGTTGACTGTTTTCCACTTTTAATGTTCAATATTCAATGTTCACCGTCCTCTCTGGAAGGTGATGTCGTAGTAGTAAGGCCGCACGTTGGCCTTGGCGTTGTTGGTGGTGCCCTGCGAGTGGGGCACGATGAGTTTCACACGGGCAATCTCGTCGTCCGGACTCATGGGCCGCCCGACGTTGACATATTGCAGCGGCACCAGCCAGCCCTCGGGCACGGTAGCCCCATAGGCCGAGAGCATCAGCCCGCTGACGAAGGTGGCGCTGTAGGTGCTGCCGTTGCGGGTGACGTTCATGATGTCGGGGTCGAAGACGTAGTAGCGCGTGTTCTGCATCCGCGCCGTGTCCTGAATGCTGACCTCCTCGAAGCGGCAGATGACGCTCAGCGACTCTCCGTCCTTGATTTTCTCGCCGCAGCCCTGACGCACTATCTGCATGTAGACACCGCTCTTGCTGAGGTAAACAAACTGCTTGTCGCCGACGGTCAGGTTGCCCTGCTCGCGGAACTGGTCTTCGCCTATGATGACGTAACTGGAGTCGCTGATAAATTTCTCTATGTTGTCGCGCTCCTTTTCCTTCAGTTCGCCGTAGGTCTCATAGTCGTTGCAGGCACCCATCGTCAGGAGGGCTGCCAGCGCCAGAAATGTAAAAATAGTTTTTCTCATGCGTAAAGTTACTGTTTGCGCTGCAAAATTACTAAATTATCTGCAATTGAGAGCAATATTAGGCTACTTTAACAAGCCTTCATAGCGTAGTATGGCCTGCTGGGCCACCTTGATGGCCTCGTCTATGGAGCAGAACAGGCGCCCGCCGGAGGCATTCTGGTGGCCGCCGCCGTTGAAGAAATCAGCCGCCATCTTGTTGCACGGAAACTGGTCGACGCTGCGTAGCGACACCCACACCAGGTTGTCGCGCTCGGTGTCTTCGCGCAGCGATATGCTCAGCTTCAAGCCCTTGATCTGCAGGGGCATGTTGACCAGCCCCTCGGCATCGCCCTTGACGAAGTGGAAGCGGCGCAGGTCTTCGCGCCGCAGGGCGTAGTAGGAGGCGTGGCGCTGGGCGTCGACCACCAGGCGCTCCAGCATGACGAAGCCTGTCAGCCGGAGGCGGTTCTCAGAGAAGTTGTGGTAAACGTTGCGGTAGATGCGGTCCTTGTTGATGCCCTTGGTCAGCAGCTGCGAGATGATGAAGTAGATGTCGGGCGAGTTGGAGTTGTAGGTGAAGCCGCCCGTGTCGGTCATCATGCCGCAGTAGATGGGAATGGCAAAATGCCTGCCCATGGCCTCGAATCCGCCTAACTGCCACACGATGCGGAAGATGAGTTCCGAGGTGGACGACATATCGGGGTGGCTGATGGTGAGCGCCGTTGGCACGTCGGGGCCTAAGTGGTGGTCGATGAGCACCCGCTTGGCGGGTGTACTGAGCAGGGGCTGCTGCATGTCCTCTACGCGGCCGGGCACGTTGTAGTCCAGGCAGAACACCAGATCGGCAATCTTGAACAGCAGGTCGGCCTGGTCGCGATGCTTGTCATAGCGCACTATCTTCTCCGAGTTGGGCATCCACTGCAGGTAGTCGGGATACTGGTCGGGCACTATCACCGTGGGGTCCTTGCCCTGCTGGCGCAGATACTCGGCCAGCCCCAGGCTTGAGCCTATGGCGTCGCCGTCGGCATTGGTGTGGCAGGTGATGATGATGTTATTTGCATCGGAAATCAGCTGGCTCAGTTGAGCCAGCTGATGTTCGGTCAGTAGATTGATGTCGATATCCATTTAGAAGAGTTTGTTAGGATAGACGCCCTCGTCTACCAGCTTCTGTATGCGGTCGACGGTGGCCTGACGGTCGGCTGCATAGGTCACGCCGAACCACTTCGACGTGGTGTCGAGCACCTCGCAGGTGGCCGTACCCTCGGTGATGAGTTTGTTCACCATCAGCGGAATGAAGAACTCGGCCTTGAGGTTCTCCATGTTCTTCGGGTCGCTGAGGAACTCCTTGAAATACTGCTCCGAGTAGTCAAAGTAGTCGGGCGTGAAGCCCCACATGTTCATCGACACCGGCACGTTTTCCTCCAGCGGCTGCCACTCGCCCTGCTCGTCCTTGTAGCAGATGGCGTTGTCCTTGTCGGCTATGCGCATAATCTCGGTACGCTCCACGACGTCGGTCAGGTGGCGCTTCTCGTTGTAGGCGCAGACACCGCGTGCCACGCTGCCGTTCTCGCTCAGCGTGTTGCAGCAGCGGAATCCCACCATGGCATACTCATTCTTGCTGCCCTCCTTCAGCGAGCTGAGGAAGCGGCCTATCTGCATGAAGGCGTCGCGGCCGTAGAAGTCGTCACAGTTGATGACGCAGAAGGGCTCCTTGATGACATCCTTGCCCATGAGCACGGCATGGTTAGTGCCCCACGGCTTCTGGCGGCCTTCGGGCACGGTGAAGCCCTCGGGCAGCGCGTCGAGGGCCTGGAAGCAGAGCTCGCAAGGCACCTGCCCCTCGTATTTGGAAAGTATCTGGGTGCGGAACTGCTCCTCAAAGTCTTTGCGGATGACCCACACTATTTTGCCGAAGCCCGCCTGAATGGCGTCATAGATAGAGTAGTCCATGATAGTTTCGCCGTTGGGGCCCAGCCCGTCGAGCTGCTTCAGTCCGCCGTAGCGGCTGCCCATACCGGCAGCGAGTAAGAAAAGAGTTGGTTTCATAATCTTTGATGTTACGTTATTAAAAAGGTTATTGAAGTATTTCAGCCTGCAAAGTTACAATAATAAAATGAGAAAGGAGCGGCTGTTAATATAATTTAACGGGTAGGGGCATATTCAGAAAATAGTTGTACCTTTGTAGGCTGAAACGATGAAGCAACCAGCCATAGTGATACCCGAGGGGTGCCGCGAGGTGTTGTTGCATGCCTGCTGCGCCCCCTGCTCGTCGGCCATAGTGGAATGGCTGATGCAGAACGGTGTGCGTCCCACCATATTTTACTATAACCCCAACATCTGGCCGCGCGAAGAGTATGAGACGCGCAAGGAGGAAAGCAAGCGCCATGCCGAGGGCCTGGGCCTCAGGTGGATTGACGGCGACTACGACCACGGGCTGTGGCTGCACGACGTTTGCGGCATGGAGCACGAGCCGGAACGGGGCCGCCGGTGCGAGCAGTGCTTCACCCTGCGGCTGACGGCGGCCGCCCGCAAGGCTTCCGAGCTGGGGCTTCGCCACTTTGCCACGACCCTGGCCTCCAGCCGATGGAAAAGCCTGGAGCAGATAGAGCGGGCGGGACTGAGAGCCGAGCAGGCCGTCCCCGGCACGGCGTTCTGGGCTCAGAACTGGCGGAAAGGTGGCCTGCAGGAGCGCCGCAATGAGTTGCTGCGCGAGTACGGCTTCTACAACCAGCAGTACTGCGGTTGCGAGTTCTCCCAAAACCGCAGCACCGGCGAATAACGTAAAAATAGTAAAAACGAGGCTCAAAGTTTGTGTGTTTCGTTTTTTTGTTGTACTTTTGCCGCCTAAAAGAGACAAACAGTTACAAATCATAAGTTTTTTATGTCAAATACTAACACTTTAGTAGGTTCCAAAATCAAGGGCCTCAGAGAATCGAAGAACCTCTCCGTCGAGGAAATAGCAGAGAGCACCGGCCTCTCCGTCGATCAGATCAACAGTATTGAGAACGATCAGAACCTGCCCTCCTTAGGGCCGCTCATCAAGATTGCCAGGGCCTTAGGCGTAAGGCTCGGCACGTTCATGGACGACAACGACTCGCTGGGCCCCGTAGTGACCCGCGCCGCTGACCGTGAGCGCGACAGCAGCATCAGCTTCTCTAACGGGGCCACCGACGCCCGTAAGCACATGGAGTACCACCCCCTGGCACAGCAGAAGGCCGGCCGCCACATGGAGCCGTTCATCATCGACATCAACCCCGCTGACAAGCTCGACTACAAGCTCTCGGCCCACGAGGGCGAGGAGTTTATCTACGTCATGGAGGGCGAGATAGAGCTGGTCTATGGCAAGGAGACCTATCTGCTGAAGCAGGGCGACACCATCTACTACGACTCCATCGTGAAGCACCACCTGCACGGTGCCATCGGCCAGTCGGCCAAGATTCTGGCGCTGGTTTATATACCGTTCTGAAGACACAGGCCTCTCCCTAATGGGAGACGAGTTGTATGTACAACATAGATTATATTAATAATAAGAATGGAAAGCAAAACTGACTTCAATATGCCCAAGGCAGCTACCCCCCTCCCTCACAAGGAGGGGCTGGGGGCGGGTCTTGCGCGCCTCGACATGGCCGGCCGTCCCCTACCCGACCGCACTTACCCCGCCGAGACCGGCTCTGACGGCTATCAGCTCTCGGAGCGCACCCTCGGCCAGTGGCTGGAACACTGGGCCGAGACAACGCCCGACAAGGAATACATCGTCTACAGCGACCGCAACCTGCGCTTCACCTGGGCCAAGTTCAACGAGCGCGTCGATAACCTGGCCAAGGGTCTCGTAGCCATCGGCGTGAAGAAAGGATCGAACGTGGGCATCTGGGCCACCAACGTGCCCGACTGGCTGACGTTTCTCTACGCCACGGCCAAGATCGGCGCCGTCCTGGTGACGGTGAACACCAACTACAAGCAGAACGAGCTGGAGTACCTCTGTAAGGACTCCGACATGCACACCCTCTGCATCACTGACGGCACGTGGGACTGCAACTACGTCGACATGACCTACAAGATGCTGCCCGAGCTGCGCACCTCGGAGCGCGGCCACCTGAACTCCGAGCGCTTCCCCCACATGAAGAATGTGGTGTTCATAGGCATGGAGAAGTATCGCGGCATGTTCAACACCGCCGAACTGCTGCTTTTAGGCCAGAACATTGAGGACGAGGTACTGCTGGAGATGAAGAGCCAAGTGTCCTGCCACGACGTGTGCAACATGCAGTACACCAGCGGCACCACGGGATTTCCAAAGGGCGTCATGCTGACCCACTACAACATTGCCAACGACGGCTACTTCACCGGCGAGAACATGGGCTTCACCCAGGACGACAAGCTCTGCGTCTGCGTGCCGCTGTTCCACTGCTTCGGCGTGGTGCTGGCCACGATGAACTGCCTCACCCACGGCTGCACCGAGGTCATGGTCGAGAAGTTCGACCCCCTGGTGGTGCTCGCCTCCATCCATAAGGAGCGGTGTACGGCGGTCTATGGCGTGCCCACCATGTTCATCGCCGAGCTGGACCACCCCATGTTCTCGATGTTCGACCTCACCAGCCTGCGCACCGGCATCATGGCCGGAAGCCTCTGTCCCGTGGAGCTGATGAAGCGCGTCTCCGAGAAGATGTTCATGACCATCACCTCCGTCTACGGACTGAC
>CAMNJY010000022.1 GCA_946541745.1 uncultured Prevotellaceae bacterium | reverse complement strand
CGAAAGACAGCAGATTTACAGTCTGCCCCATTTGGCCACTCTGGAAAACACCCATGTCTTTTGTTCTTACGAACCATTCCCAACTTTTTCGAGCATCCAGCTTTTGTCTGTGCTTCTTGAGCCTCTTGTCGGATTCGAACCAACGACCCCGAGATTACAAATCACGTGCTCTGGCCAACTGAGCTAAAGAGGCTTCTTTAAGCAGCCGTATCCAAGCGTCAGATTTACGACCTGTTGGAAAACGGCTGCAAAGTTAGGCATTATTTTTGAATTACCAAAACTTTTCGGGATTTTTTTTAGTAATTTCTCAATTTTTCCTTGAATTTCTGCAATTGTGTCCTCATTGAGTCCACGCACAAGTCAATACTTTCCTCAAATGTGTCGCTCACCTTCTCCACGTGAAGTGTGTTTCCCGGCACCGCTACAGAGAGGCTTGCCTCCTTGTTTTGAGCCGTTGCAGGTTTGACGACCTTTAGTTGCACCTCTACTTTCTGAATATCTTCGTATGATTTTTCTAACTTGGCGACCTTCTTTTCGATGAACGCCTCTAACTTCTCGGTAGCGTCGAAGTGAATCGACTGAATCTTAATTTCCATAGTTACCTCCTATTATTTATTAAGTTAAACTATAAGGTTACGCCCTTGGGTGGGCTTCTTCGTAAACTCGTTTTAGCTGCTCGAACGTAGTATGCGTATATATCTCTGTTGTCTTGAGGCTTTCATGCCCCAGCAGTTTCTGTACGCTTTCCAGTCCGGCGCCGTTATTCAGCATGGCCGTTGCGAAAGAGTGTCTCAGCACGTGCGGCGAGCGTTTCTTCAGGTTGGTCACCATACTAAGATGTTTTTTCACCAGCTCGTATACCTGCTGTGCCGTCATGCGCTCTCCCTTATCGTTGAGCAGCAGTGCTCCGCCGGCAGAGCGTTGGCCCATCTTTTCGTCCCTGAGCTTCATATAGCATTGCAGTTGCTCTGCCATTTCATCTCCAAAGGGCACGATACGCTGCTTGTTGCGCTTGCCTGTGACCTTCAACCGTCGAGCTGTCAGATCCACGTCGTCATCGTTCAGCCCCACAAGCTCCGCCCGCCGGAGTCCAGCCTCATAGAACAATATAAATATAGTACGCGCGCGTACATCTATATATTCTTCTCCCCCAACCTCTTCGTCGAGCAAGACGTTCATCTCTTTCTCGGTGACGAATTGCGGTATCGGCTTACTGTTTTTCGGGCCTCTCACTCTGTGAGCAGGGTCATGGCCGACCAGTCCACGCTTCAGTGCGAAACGAAAGAAGGAGCGCAGAGCGCTCAACTTCTTGTTAATCGTCGTCGCCTGTTGCCCTTCGTCCATCATGCTCTCCACCCAGTTACGTATCACGTCACTGTCTATGGTGTCCCATGCGAACTGTGCATCCTCGCCACTAAAGTACGCTTCAAACTCCCGAAGAGCTGTCTCGTATGTCAGTACTGTCAGCGGACTCATGTTCCGCTCCAGTTGTAAGTAGCTGAGAAACTGGTCAATCATCGGCATCCTCTATCGCATGTTTGCGATTTCGGCACGAATTTACGGAAAATTATCGAAACTACCAAATTTTCCGAAGGAAAAATACTATTTACTCCTCCGTAGCGCGAAGTTTCTGTACGTAGATGGCATGTTCCATCTTCAGGCGCTTCAGAACAGAGGGCTTGTTGAACTGCTGGCGTGAGCGGAGTTCCTTCACCACACCTGTCTTCTCAAACTTTCTCTTAAACTTCTTGAGGGCCCTTTCGATGTTCTCGCCTTCTTTTACTGGTACAATAATCATTTGCTTTTTGTTTTAAATTGGTTAAAATGTTAGACATTACACGCTTTTCGCACGCAGCGCGCACGAATTGCGGGTGCAAAGGTACAACATATTTGCCAAATAGCCAAACTTTTACGTGATTTTTTAATACACCTGCTTCATTTCCAGATACCGGTTGATGACATCTACCGAGAGGGCATCTGGTGTAGTGAGCAGGGCCTGGATGCCGTGCTGGCGCAGCAGCTGCACGATAAGTCGCTGCTCGTAGGAGAACTTTTCGGCCACCACGTGCTGATAGTAATCCTCCATCGAGACGGCAGGCGTGGCGATATAGTCGCGCTGCTCTGCATCTTCGAAGAACACGATGAGCAGGCGATGGCGCCGGGCCAGCTGCACGAGGAACGCCATCTGCCTTCGGAGCGAGGCCAATGTTGGGAACGAGGTATAGAGAATGAGCAGCGAACGACGACTCAGATGGCGGTTCAGACCGACGAGCAGCGACGAGAAGTCGCTTTCCGAGAAGTCCGTCTGCTCAGCATAGAGCGTTTCCTGCAGCATCTGCATGTAGCCTGTGTGGCGCGAGGCGGGCACGAAAGTACGGAAGTCGGCGTCAAAAGTAGCCAGTCCGGCACGGTCTTCCTTGTGGATAGCCACATAGCTGAGCACGAGCGACGCATTGATGGCATAGTCCAGGAGCGTCATGCCCCGATGCGCTTGCTGCATCATGCGCCCCTTGTCAATCACATTATACACCTGCTGTGAGCGTTCCTCCTGATACACATTGGTCATCAGCTGATGCCGCCGGGCCGTGGCGCGCCAGTTGATGGTCCGGAAGTCGTCGCCCACTACATAGTCCTTGATTTGCTCAAAGTCGGTGTTATGTCCCGGCCGGCGTATGCGCTTGATGCCCTGCTCCGTGAGGTTCTGGCTATGTGCCAGCAACTCATACTGGCGCAGCATCAGGTAGCTGGGGTACACCTTCACGTCCTTTGGCTCGCATAGCGTGTAGCGACGCTGCAGCAGATGCAGCGGCGAACTCACGAAGACGCGCACGCGTCCGAAGCCATAGACGCCCCGATGCACAGGCCTCAGCTGATAGCGAATGATGCGACTGCCCTGCTTGGGCAGAACGGCACGGAAGCAGACGTCACGCCGCTGAAACACAAAGGGAATCTCGTCGATCACCTCCACGTCGACGGCGAAGCCATAGCTGCTCTCCAGCCTGATGCTCACCGGATTGTCGTCGCCGTTCGAGAACCGTTCGTTCATCGTCCGCTCTGCCGTCATGGCCTTGCGCCCCCAAAGCAGCACGGCGTCGGCAGCCACCAGCAGCACCACTGCCAGCAACAGCCATCGGCCCACGCTGAAGAGCAGCGGCACGGCAAAGCCCAGACCGATGGTCAGGATGACGACCATCATGAGCAGATAGAAGCGACGGTTAATAAACATAACGTTCCAACTTAAAGCCTTCCATTACTTTGGCACTTCCACCTTGTCCAGCAGGCGGGCAACGGCCTTCTGGGGCGTCATGCCCTCCATCTCGGCCTCGGCCGTGAGGATGATTCGATGCTGAAGCACGCTGGGTGCCACGAAGCGCACGTCTTCGGGTATCAGGAAGTCGCGTCCCTGCAGCAGCGCATAAGCCTTCGACGCCTGCAGCAGCGCCACCGATGCTCGCGGAGAAGCCCCCAGGAAAAGCACCTTGCTCTGGCGTGTCTGCAGCACAATCGATGCGATGTAGCGCAGCAAGGCGGGGTCTACAAACACCTGCTTGAGCATGGCGCGCAGCTCCAGCAGGTCGTCGCGCGTCAGCACAGGCTTCACCTGGTCGAGGTTCATGGTGAAGGTCTCCTGATGATGGCGGTTCAGTATCTCCACCTCCTCTTCGAGCGTAGGATAGCCCACGACGATCTTCATCATGAAGCGGTCGGTCTGTGCCTCCGGCAGCTTGTAGGTGCCCTCCTGCTCCACGGGGTTCTGCGTGGCCAGGATGGTGTAGAGCGGCGACATGGGGTGGGTAGTGCCGTCGATGGTGGCCTGGCGCTCCTCCATCACCTCGAAGAGGGCGGCCTGCGTCTTGGCCGGGGCGCGGTTCACCTCGTCGACCAGCACCAGGTCGGCAAACACGGGGCCGGCGTGGAACTGGAACTCCTGCGTCTTCATGTTGAACACGCTGGTGCCGAGCACGTCGGAGGGCATGAGGTCGGGCGTGAACTGCACGCGGCTGAACCGTGCGTCGATGAGCCGTGCCATGAGCTTGGCCAGCAGTGTCTTGGCCACGCCGGGCACACCCTCTATCAGCACGTGGCCGCCGGCCAGAATGGCCGTCAGCAGCAGTTCTACGTTCTCCTCCTGGCCTACGATGGTCTCGCCGATGGCCTGGCGCAGGGTCTGCACCTTGGAGGCGAAGTCGGTCAGGTCTGTGTTTTTTCTTTCTTCCATATATTATTGCTTGTTTTCAGGCTTATGAGATTTCTGGTATAGCAGGGTGCCTATGTGGCGTATGAAGTCGAGCTGGTAGTTGCGTGGCGGCTTTTCCACGGGGATGGCCCGCTGGCGGCGGCGGGCGTTGAGCGTCATGAGCAGCACGAGGCCTGTCAGTATCAGGTAGAGGGCCCATCTCAGGGGCGGGCGCTTCAGCAGCTCGCGCAGTGGGGAGCTTTCGGCCACGTCGTAGTGGGGCATGTAGGCTTCAGTGCGCACCACGGGCAGGTCTTTCAGACGGTTCACCAGGCGGTAGACGTAGGCCGGGCAGTCGAGCACGCCGTAGTTGGTGAGCAGCAGTGGCGTGCCGACGATGATGATTTCGCCCCGGCCCACGGGGAAGCTCACAGCCACGGCCTTGCTGACGGTGACCGGTCCCGGGTCTTCAAGGTCGTAAAGTTCATGTATTTCCGCCAGCGGCTCGCAGGCGACGGAGTCGGCAAAGACGCGTGAGGATATCAGCTGCCTGTAGACGCGGAAGGTGGCCGGGGCGTAGCGGGCCGAGTCGGCCGTCCAGAAGATGCTGTCGCGCTGGGGCTTCAGGTTCTGGATGGCGCCAAGCCTGAACCGTGCTATAAAGCTGAGGTCGGTGTGGAGCGTGTCTTCCAGTCCCGTAAAGCTCTCTGAGGCTATCAGCAGCCTGCAGCCGCGAGTGGCCAGGGCCATCGCCGTGTCGGCATTGACGCGCGCGTAGTTGGTCAGGATGATGATGGAGCGGGGCGTGGTGTCCTGCAGGGCCAGCTGCGAGAGGCTCTTGCGGCAGACGGTGTAGCCGTGGGGCATGGCGGTGGTGAGCATACTGTCGAGCACGTAGCAGCCGAAGGGCTGCCGGTCGGTGTGTGCAAAGGTGGGGTTCCACACGAAGCGGCGCGGCACTTGGTATTCCAGGGCCAGCATCAGTGCCAGCAGCACGACGATGAACAACCAGAACCTACGACTCACGGCGCACCTCCTTCCCCAATTGGTTCACCTGCTCATATAACTGCTGCGTAGCCGGGAAATTGCCGTAGCGCACCAGGAGAAAGTGACGGGTGAGCTGCCTGAACGCCTCTGACGCCGTGTGAGGGCTCATTTCGCCGACGTACTGGCTGGGCGTCTTGAAGGGCTGCCAGTCTATGGCGTGGCTGTCGCTGAGGGCTTTGAGGACCTGCAGGTAGACCATGCGGACGGCCTCGCGGTAGTCCTCGCGCCCGAGGGCGCGGCTGATGGCGGCGTCGAAATCGATGCCGTAGATGGTGTCTTCAGCCGCCGCCTCTGCCGTCGGCGCTATCGTGCCCTGACGTTGGAAGAGGCCCGGATGATAGTGCCACACGTACCAGCCCGCGATGCCTCCGGCCACCGCCCCGACGGCCGTTAACAGCCACCAGGTGTAGTTGCTCTGCCAGGTCACGTGGAAGAGGTCGCCCAACAGGTGGTTGAGCTGCAGCAGCAGCCAGTCGGTGAACGACATGCCGCCTGCTGCCAGCTCTCTGTTGTAGTCAAAGTCCGGTTGCGCCTGCCACTGGACTATCTGCGCGCTGTCTATGACCAGGGTATCTGCCAATTTACTTTTTTACGATTTACGATTTACGTTTTTGTCTTCCCCGTTCAATTTTCAATTTTCAATATTCAATTTTCAATGTTCATCGTTCAACTCTTCGAAGTTCTCTATGGCGTGGTCTACGCTGACGCCGTCCACCTTGTCGCAGGCATGGCCGTACTGGTAGGCCGTGCCGATGCACAGTAGCGTCATCAGACAGTAGCCGGCGAAGCTCGACACAACGCCTAACAGGTACTGCAGGACATCGTAGCCGAAGCTCGACACAACGCCGGCGTCGCCGTTCTGGGTGCCGAGAATATTATTGAGGATAACCATGATGTACCACGGCATGGACACTACGCCCTGGACAATGGATATAATAATGTAGAGCACGATGACCACTGCCACAATGCCGGCCCACGTCTTCCAGCCCAGCCGTACGGACTTGGCGTAGGCGCTGACAATGCCGATGGGCTCAAACAGGTAGGCAGGCTGCACCAGTGCGAAGAGGGGCAGTACTGCTATCCAGAGCACGACGAGCAGAAGCACAGCCCCATAGCCCAATGCCGTGATGAGCAGTCCCGATATCAGGAACAGCACGCCGAAGACCACCAGGCTGGTGACGACCAGCGCTATCTGGCGGCCCATTCGCTTGAGGATGCCGGGGCGCAGTTCGCTGAAGGTGACTCCCTGCAGCCGGCCGGGGCGGCGCTCGTAGAGGTCCATGAGCGTGTAGGTCAGCGCAGACAGGATAAGAGCAGCTAAGACACCTACCACACCCATGGGGAGGACAGACGCCAGGATGCCTGCTGCGTCAGGCGTGCCCTGAGTGGCTATCGACATGTAGTTCGTCATGTAACTGCCCATGGCGAACGTCTGCACCAGGGCTAAGGGCAGCAGCAGGTAGGTGACATACTTGAACAGCGTGCGCCAGTTCTCGCGCACGAAGTCGAACGTGTCGGAAATCTTCTCACCGAACTTGCGCGTCCGGTAGAGCTTGATCAGAGGTCTTTCTGTACTCATTGCTTCGTTTTTTAGGTAATATGATAAAATAGTAGATGACAAAGGCCAACGAGCCGCCGATGACGGTCAGCCGCAAGGCATCGGGCCACTCCGTGTGGCGGGGGAGGAAACTCTCTATGAAGCCCGCCACGACAAACACGGGCACCGTGCCCACCACGATGCGCAGCCCGCGCCGGGCACCGCGGCGGAACGACACCAGCCGGGGATATGTGCCGGGGAAGAGCCAGCTGTTGCCCATAGCCATGCCGGCGGCACCGGCCACGATGATGGCCGAAATCTCGAGCGTGCCGTGGAGCCAGACGGCCAAAGCCGACTGCCACAGCAGGCCATGCTGGGCAAAGAACGTTTGGAACGACCCTAACATGACACCGTTCTTAAACAGGAAGAAACCTGTGGCCACGCTGGTGAAGACACCCATGACGAAGACGACAAACGACACCCGGACGTTGTTCAGCGTGATGCTGCCGAACATGGCGTCCTCGGCATCGCTGTCATAGACGGCCATCGGCGTGCCTTCGGCTATGTTCTGAAGCGTCATGTCGACGTAGCTGTCGCCAAGGATGATGCGGCAGAACTCCGGGTCGAACAGCTGTGACAGCAGGCCGATGGCGGCGCTGGCTACAAACACGGTGAACGACAGCAGCAGCTCGCGCCGCGCCTCCCACATGGTCAGCGGCACCTCGTGCGTCCAGAACGTCCACAGGCGCGACCACCGGTAGCGGCGTACGCGGAAGATTTCATTGTGGAGGGCGGAGGCCAGGTTGTTGAGGTAGAGCGTAATCTTTGACTGGGGATAGTGGGTCTGGGCAAAGGCCAGGTCGCTGGTCACGTCAATGTAGGTGTCGGCCAGCGTCGGTACGTCGGTCGTTGTCATGTGTTCGGCCACCTGTTCGGCCTCGCGCCATTTCTCAATATTCTGCCTGATAAATGTCACTTCCTTCATAACACGGCACAAAGGTACGAAATAATTGACAAATGGCCATTATAATTGAATGTTTTTTTGTACCTTTGCAACCATTATGTCAGAAACGAACATCGTCACCGGACAATACGTGCGCATCAGCCAGACGCCGGCCAGCGTCGGCGAGCGCATGGCGGCACAGCTCATCGACTGGGTGGTGCAGGTGGCTTATGTCGTGATGTGGGTCATGTATGCTCCTCACTTTAGCCAGTTGGCGATGGTCTGCCTCGTGCTGTTGCCCGTCATGCTCTACTGCCCGCTGTGCGAGATGCTGTCTGGCGGACAGACCATAGGAAAATGGCTGGTAAGGCTGCGCGTCGTCATGGCCGACGGCACCCTGCCGTCGCCGTCGGCCTTTCTGCTGCGCTGGATGCTGATGATTGCCGACGGTCCTACACTGGGCTGCATAGGCGTGCTCGTCATGATACTGAACCGCAGCAACCAGCGCCTGGGCGACATGGCGGCAGGCACGCTGGTGGTCAAGCTGCAGAGCTATAGCAAGATTCAGGTCAGTCTCGACGAGTATGCCTACCTGGCCAAGGACTACCGCCCTGCCTATCCGCAGGCCACCGACCTGTCGTTAGAGCAGGTGGACATCATTAGCCGCGCCTTGGAACTGGACCAGCCGGAGCGCCTCAGCCAGCTGTCGCAGAAGGTGCAGCAGCTGCTGGGCGTCAGCCGTCGCGAGTCGAACGACGAGTTTTTCCTGCGCCGCGTGGTTCGTGACTACCGGTACTACGCGCTGGAGGAGGTCTAAGCCTCAGCTATGGGAGCGGTGGCCTGGCGCAGCCATTGGCGCTCGCCCTCGTCAAGGTGGGGGGCCAGGCGCTCGTAGACCGTCTGGTGATAGGCGTTCAGCCAGTCTGCTTCCTCCTTTAACAGCATCTCCGTCACGATGGGCCGCTTGTCGATGGGGCACAGGGTGAGCGGCTCAAACTGCAGAAACTTTCCAAACTCAGTCTCCTTGTAGGGCACGATGAGCAGCGTGTTCTCTGTGCGGGCACCGCAGCGGCCGGGCAGGTAGATGCCTGGCTCGTCGGTGATGGTCATGCCGGCTACCAGCGGGGCGGGCTTCCACTCCATGCGGAACTGGTGAGGCCCCTCGTGAACGTTCAGGTAGGTGCCCACGCCGTGGCCCGTGCCGTGCAGGTAGTTCAGACCCTCGCGCCACATGTCCTTGCGGGCCAGGATGTCTATCTGGGTGCCGCTGCTGCCGCTGGGAAACTTGCACAGCTCTATCTGTATGTGGCCCTTCAGCACCAGCGTGTAGATACGTTTCTCCTCCTCGGTCAGCGGGCCGAGGGCTATGGTGCGGGTGATGTCGGTGGTGCCGTCCAGGTACTGGGCACCGCTGTCGAGCAGCAACAGGCCGTGAGGCTCTAAGGGTATGTCGGTTTCGGGCGTGGCCTCATAGTGGACGATGGCGGCATGATGGCCGTAGCCCGCTATGGTGTCGAACGAGATGTCACGGTACAGGGGCTGCTCGGCCCGCAGGGCCGTCAGCTTGCGGTCGATGCTGATTTCCGTTTCGTAGGGCTTGTCTGTCTGACGGGCTCTATGGGCCTCATAGGTCTCGTCCAGCCATTTCAGAAACTTCACCATGGCGATGCCGTCTTTGAGCATCGCCGACCTGAAACCCGCTATCTCGGTGGCATTCTTGACGGTTTTCATGCGTTTCACGGGCGACTCCTCCTCTACCTTTTCGCGGTCGACGGCCTTGTAGAGCGTGTAGTTCACCTCGTCGGGGTCGAGCAGGATGTTATATTCGAAGTAGTCCTTCAGCCCCTGCGCCACCCGTTCGTAGTCGTCTACCCTGACGCCCTCGGCCTCTAAGTAGCCGGTGACTTCGGGCGTCAGTTTCACCTTATTTATATATAGGGTGACATCCTTCGTCGAAATCAGCAGATAGGCCACGAACACAGGGTTGCAGTGGACGTCGGTGCCGCGCAGGTTGAGTGTCCACGCTATGTCGTCGAGGGCCGACATCAGCATGCCGTCGGCGTGACGCTCGCGCAGGGCCTGGCGGATGCGGGCTATCTTGTCGTGGGCCGACTCGCCGGCATACTTCATGGGGAACACCTCGACAGGGTTCAGGGGGATGGCCGGCCGGTCGCGCCAAATCAGCTGTAGCGGGTCCAGGTTGGTGCGAAGGGTGAGGCCGCCCTCGCGCCGCAGCTCTGTGGCCAGCTCCTTCACGGCGTTGACCGATGAGCACCATCCGTCGACGCCCACCTCCGTCGATTGGATATTGAACATTGAGCATTGAGAACTGATCCACTGCGCAATGGTGGGGGTGCCCTCTATTTTCAGCTTCATCAGCTGGAACTCGGTGCCCTTCAGCTGCTCTTCGGCAGCTATGAAGTAGCGGCTGTCAGTCCACAGGGCGGCGCTGTGAAGCGTCACCACGGCGGTGCCGGCCGAGCCGTTGAAGCCTGATATGAACTCGCGCCCCTTCCAGTGGTCGGGTATGTATTCACCCTGATGGGGGTCTGTACTCGGAAATATGAAGGCGGCCAAATGCTCGCGACGCATAACCTCGCGGAGGTCGGCCAGCCGTTGGCTGATAGTGTTGCTCATAATGGGTTGTTATTTGTTTTTGTCGTAGGCGTGTACGGGGTAGTCGGTAGTGAAGTGCAGCCCGCGGCTCTCCTTGCGCTCCAGGGCGAAGCGGGTGATGAGGTAGCCCACGTTGATCATGTTGCGCAGCTCGCAGATGTCGCGGGTGGCTTTGACGCGCTTGAAGAGGTTCTCTGTCTCTTCGTAGAGGGTGTCGAGCCTTACCCAGGCACGCTTCAGGCGCAGGTCGCTGCGCACGATGCCCACGTAGTTCGACATGATTTCGCCCACCTCCTTCACCGACTGCGTGATGAGCACCTTCTCCTCGTTGGTCATCGTGCCCTCGTCGTTCCACTCCGGCACGCGGTCGTTGAAGTCATACAGGTCAACGTGCTCCAGTGAGTGGCGGGCAGCGGCGTCGGCATAGACCACGGCCTCGATGAGCGAGTTGGAGGCCAGGCGGTTGCCGCCGTGCAGACCCGTACACGAGCACTCGCCGAGGGCATAGAGCCGCTCTATGGAGCTGCAGCCGTTGAGGTCGACCTTGATGCCCCCGCACATGTAGTGGGCCGCCGGCCGCACGGGGATGTAGTCCTGGGTGATGTCGATGCCCATCGACAGGCACTTCTGGTAGATGTTGGGAAAGTGGCGGCGCGTCTCCTCGGCGGGCTTGTGGGTGACGTCGAGACAGACGTGGTCCAGGCCGTGGATCTTCATCTCCTTGTCGATGGCACGGGCCACGATGTCGCGCGGGGCCAGCGAGAGGCGCTCGTCGTATTTCTCCATGAACGACTCGCCGTTGGGCAGTCTCAGTATGCCGCCGTAGCCGCGCATGGCCTCGGTGATGAGGTAGGCGGGGTGGGTCTCGCGGGGCGAGTAGAGGGCCGTGGGGTGAAACTGCACGAACTCCATGTCCTGCACTGTACCCTTGGCGCGGTAGACCATGGCCTCGCCGTCGCCCGTGGCGATGATGGGGTTGGTGGTGGTCTGGTAGACGGCACCGCAGCCGCCGGTACACATGATGGTGAGCTTGGCCAGGTAGGTGTCTACCTTCTTCGTCGCGGGGTTGAGCACGTAGGCGCCGTAGCAGTTGATGTAGGGCGTGCGCCGCGTGACCTTGGCGCCTAAGTGGTGCTGGGTGATGATTTCCACGGCGAAGTGGTTCTCCTTGACCTCAATGTCGGGGCAGGCCCTGACGGCAGCCATCAGGCCGCGCTGTATCTCGGCCCCGGTGTCGTCGGCGTGGTGCAGAATGCGGAACTCGGAGTGGCCACCCTCGCGGTGCAGGTCGAACTGGCCGTCGTCATTGCGGTCGAAGTTGACGCCCCACTGCACCAGTTCCGTAATCTGCTCAGGAGCCTTGCGCACCACCTGCTCCACGGCCTGGCGGTCGCTGATGTAGTCGCCCGCTATCATGGTGTCTTCTATGTGCTTGTCGAAGTTGTCGACGGCTAAGTTGGTCACTGAGGCCACGCCGCCCTGGGCGAACGATGTGTTGGCCTCGTCGAGGCTCGTCTTGCATATCATGCACACCTTGCCCTTCTTGGCGCGCGCCACTTTCAGGGCGTAACTCATGCCGGCCACGCCGGCTCCGATGATGAGGAAATCGTATTTGTAAACCATGATTTTCTGTTTTATCGCTGCAAAGTTACGAAATAATTCATAATTCATAATTCATAATTCATAATTATTTTCTAACTTTGCAATCGAAATGAGAAAATTTTTATCTTTACTGATAGTTTTGTGCCTCGCCGTGACGGCCCAGGCGCAGTCAGATACGTTGGTCACCGACTCCGTTCCCTGGGCGCAGCGACTCAGGCTGCGCATCGACTCCATACTGGCCACGCCGCTGCTTGAGACCTCCCAGCTGGGGCTCCTGATTTACGATATGACGGCCGACTCCACCCTCTATGCCTATGGCCACCGCCAGACGCTGCGGCCGGCGTCGACCATGAAGCTGCTGACGGCTATCACGGCCCTCGAACAGTTGCCCGCCGACTACCAGCTGACGACGACGCTCAGCTATACGGGCCGCATAGACCGGGGCACACTCGTAGGCAACCTGTGGTGCAGGGGCGGCATGGACCCCTTGTTCGGCACCGACGACATGCGCTACTTCGTCAGCAGCCTGCGGCAGTTAGGCGTCGATACCATCCGGGGGCGTGTCCTTGCCGACATGTCGTTCAAGGAGGATGTCGACTTCGGCGAGGGATGGTGCTGGGACGACGACAACAGCGTGCTCTCGCCGCTGCTCGTGGAGCGTAAGGACAACTTCGCCGAGACGCTGGGCCGCGAGCTGCGGCGGGGCGGGGTAGTGGTCATCGACAGCGTGGTCAGCCTGGGCGTCAACGTCAAGACGGTGCAGCGCATCCGCGTCTGCTCGCGTAGCCACACCGTCGACGAGCTTCTCATGCCGATGATGAAGGAGAGCGACAACCTCTATGCCGAGGCGCTGTTCTACCACATAGCCGCCAATGTGAGCCGCCCGGCCAAGGTCAAGCAGGCTGTCAGCCAGGTGAAGAAGATGATACAGAAGGTGGCCCTGGCCCCCGGCGACTACCGCGTGGCCGACGGGTCGGGCCTGTCGCTCTACAACTATGTTTCGGCGGAATTGGAGACGCGGCTGCTGCGCTATGCTTGGAAACGTCCGCAACTGTTTGGACGGCTCTACAACACGCTGCCCATTGCCGGCGTGGACGGCACGCTGAAGAAGCGCATGATGAAGGGAGCCGCCACGGGCAACGTCCATGCCAAGACGGGCACGGTCTCGGGGGTCAGCAGTCTGGCGGGCTACTGCTCGGCAGCCAATGGCCATGAGCTGTGCTTCGCCATCATCAACCAGGGCATCATGCGCATGGCCGACGGCCGTGGCCTGCAGGACCAGCTGTGCGAGGCCATGTGCCGGTAATAATGACAAACCAACAATACCACTGATATGGAACAAACCAACAGAGAGGAGCAGATACTCGTGCGCATCACCGGCCAGGACCGGCCGGGACTCACCGCCTCCATTATGGCCATACTGGCTAAATACAACGCCCAGATTCTGGACATCGGCCAGGCCGACATCCACTCCACACTCTCGCTCGGCATTCTTATCCGCATGGACGAGAGCCACTCCGGGCAGGTGATGAAGGAACTGCTGTTCAAGGCTACCGAACTGCAGGTTAACATAGGCTTCTCGCCTATCACTGACGATGAGTATGAGGACTGGGTGGGCCATCAGGGCAAGAACCGCTACATACTGATGGTCATGGGCCGCGAGCTGGAGGCCCGGCAGATAGAGGCGGCCACGCGCGTCATTGCCGACCAGGGCTTCAACATCGATGCCATCCGCCGCATGACGGGGCGCAAGAGCATCAGGAACCCGGCCAAGCACGTCAGGGCCTGCATAGAGTTCTCCTTGCGCGGCGAGCCGCTGGACAGGCAGGACATGCAGCGGCGGCTGATGAGACTGTCGGCAGAGATGGAGATCGACTTCTCTTTCCAGCGCGACGACATGTTCCGGCGCATGCGGCGGCTCATCTGCTTCGATATGGACTCGACGCTCATACAGACGGAGTGCATCGACGAGCTGGCTGAGCGCAACGGCGTAGGTGCCGAGGTGAGGGCCATCACCGAGAGTGCCATGCGGGGCGAGATAGACTTCAGGGAGAGCTTTACCCGCCGTGTGGCACTGCTCAAGGGCCTTGACGTCAGCGTCATGCAGGACATTGCCGAGCACCTGCCCATCACCGAGGGGGCCGACCGGCTGATGACCATCCTCAAGCGCTGTGGCTACAAGATTGCCATCCTCTCGGGTGGCTTTACCTATTTCGGCGAATACCTGCAGCGTCGCTACGGCATCGACTATGTCTACGCCAACGAGCTGGAGATAGGCGACGACGGCAAGCTGACGGGACGCTATGTGGGCGAGATTGTCGACGGACACCGCAAGGCGGAGCTGCTGAAGCTTATAGCACAGGTGGAGAAGGTGAACCTGGCACAGACCATCGCCGTCGGCGACGGTGCCAACGACCTGCCGATGATCAGCGAGGCCGGCCTCGGCATAGCCTTCCACGCCAAGCCCCGCGTCGTGGCCAACGCCAAGCAGAGTATCAACACCATCGGCCTCGACGGCGTCCTCTACTTCCTCGGTTTCAAGGACAGCTACCTCGGCGACCAGGGTAAAATGTAGCTGACGGCAGTCTTGGGAATAATGGATAGTGGCTTTGCTTCAGCGCTCCTCAGCTGGTTTCGCGTGAACGGCCGCGAGCTGCCCTGGCGGCAGACCCGCGACCCTTATGCCATCTGGCTCTCGGAGGTCATCCTCCAGCAGACCCAGGTGAAGCAGGGCTGGGACTACTGGCTGCGTTTCATGCACCGCTGGCCCACCGTGGGCGACCTCGCCGCCGCCACTGAGGATGAGGTGCTGCGCGAGTGGCAGGGGCTGGGCTACTACAGTCGTGCCCGCAACCTTCACGCTGCCGCCCGTCAGGTGGTGGCCGCTGGCGGTTTCCCTGACACGATCGACGGCCTGCGCGCCCTCAAGGGGGTCGGCGACTATACTGCCGCCGCCATCGGCTCAATAGCCTTCGGGCTGCCCGTCGCCGTGGTCGACGGCAACGTCTACCGCGTCCTGGCCCGCCATTTCGGCATCGCCACCCCCATCAACACCACCGAGGGCCATCGCGAGTTCGCCAACCTGGCCCAGGCCCTCCTCCCCGCAGGTTCGCTATGCAGCGCCGGTGCCGCAGGTTCGCTGTGCAGCGGCGGTGCCGCTGCCCCCGCCCCCTCCGCTGCCTACAACCAGGCCATCATGGATTTCGGCGCCACCGTCTGCACCCCGCAGTCGCCCAGGTGCGCCGCCTGCCCCCTGCAGGAGACCTGCGTCGCCTTCCGTGAGGGCAGGGTAGCGCAGCTCCCCGTCAAGCAGCACCGCCTGAAGGTCAGCAATCGCCACCTTATTTATATATATATAAGGTGTAACGGCTATACCGCCATCCGTCGCCGTCCCGCCGGCGATATCTGGCAGGGGCTCTACGAACCGCTGCTCATCGAAAAAGAACAATTGACCAAGGAAAATTCTCAATTTCCAATTTCCAATTTTCTATTGCTCAGGCGAGGTGTCAAGCATGTGCTCACCCACCGCGTGCTCTATGCCGACTTCTATCTCTGGCAGGTCGGCGAGCGCCCGCCCCTGCCTGCCGACTATTTCTGGATAGCCGAAGCTGATATAGACCGTTATGCCGTGCCCCGTCTTATAGAAAAACTGTTAGAACTCATCAATGAATAGAATCATGGAGTGCGTGCCCAACTTCAGTGAGGGCCGCGACAAGAAGATCATCAGCCAGATAGCTGAGGCCATTGGCAGTGTCAGTGGCAGCAGGGTGCTCAACGTAGCCCCCGGCGAGGCTGCCAACCGTACAGTCATCACCTTTGCCGGTGAACCGGAGGCCGTTGCTGAGGCTGCCTTCAGGGGGGCCGAGGCTGCCGCCCGGCTCATAGACATGAGCCGTCACCACGGCACCCATCCCCGTATCGGGGCTACCGACGTGCTGCCCTTCGTGCCCGTCAGTGGCATCACCCTCGACGAGTGTGCGCTGATGGCCCGGCGGTTAGGCCGTCGCATGGCCGACGAGTTGGGCATTCCCGTCTACCTCTACGAGGCTGCCGCCCTGCGTCCCGAGTTCCGCAACCTTGCCGTCTGCCGCGCCGGTGAGTACGAGGCCATAGCTCAGAAACTGGCCTCCCCCTCCCTCCGTCCCGACCTGTTACCTCCCCCCACAGGCTCGCCCGCTCCCCCCTCTGGTTCGCCCGCTCTCCCCTCTGGTTCGCTATGCAGCGGCGCCGCCGCTGCCCTCCCCCCCGCTTGCTCGCCCTCCTCCCCCTCTGGTTCGCCATGCAGCGGCGCCGCCGCTGCCCTCCCCCCCGCTGTCCGCCGCAGCGGCTGCTCCGTGGTCGGCGCTCGCGATTACCTCATTGCCGTCAACTTCAACCTCAACACCCCGTCGGCCGCCATTGCCACCGCCATTGCCCGCCAGGTGCGTGAGCGCGGCTATCAGGGCCGCCCCGGCACCCTCCGCTGCGTGAAAGCCATAGGCTGGTACATCGAGGAGTACGGCCGCGCACAGGTCAGCTGCAACCTGACCAACTTCCGCGTCACCTCGCTGCGCCAGGCTTTCGACGAGGTGAGCCGTGTGGCGCGCCTCCACGGTGTCAGCGTTACCGGCACCGAGATTATCGGCCTCGTGCCTCAGCAGGCCCTCTTCCCCGACGCTGTCCGCATCTTGGGGCTCGACGACCTGCGCCCCTTTAACCCTGAAGAAAAAATCATAGAAAACGTACTGAACAGATAGAGCATGGAAAGACTTAACATAGCCATCTTCGTGTCGGGTAGCGGCACGAACTGTGAAAACCTTATACGCTATTTCGCTCATAGCCAGAGCGTATGCTGCGCCCTCGTCGTCAGCAACAAGGCCGACGCCCCGGCCCTGCAAAAAGCCCGGCGGCTCGGCGTGCCCACCGCCGTGGCTCCCAGGCCCCAGCTCAACGACCCGGAGGTCATGCTGCCGCTGTTGCGCCGCTACGGTGTCGGCTTCATCGTCCTGGCCGGCTTCCTGCCCTTGGTGCCCGACTTCCTGATTGACGCCTTCCCCCACCGCATCGTCAATCTCCACCCGGCACTGCTGCCCAAGTTCGGTGGCAA
Organism: uncultured Prevotellaceae bacterium; assembly: GCA_946541745.1. GTDB lineage: Bacteria > Bacteroidota > Bacteroidia > Bacteroidales > Bacteroidaceae > Prevotella. The sequence continues at coordinate 4,723 of CAMNJY010000022.1, read as the reverse complement.
GGGCATGTGGGGCCACCACGTCCACGAGGCGGTGAAGGCTGCCGGTGAGACGGAGACGGGCATGACCGTTCACTGGGTGACGCCAGTCTGCGACGGTGGCGAGATCATAGCGCAGTTCCGCTGCCCTGTCAGTCCCGACGACACTGCCGACGACATTGCCGCTAAGGAACACCAGTTGGAGATGGAGCATTTCCCCAAGGTGATTGAACAAATCATCGGCGAGCTGTGATGGCTACAGCAGCGTGACCAGGGCGGGGATGGTCAGCATCGACAGCAGGGTGGTGACAAACGTCACCTCGGTTATCATCGTCGTGTCGCGCCCGTACTTCAGGCACAGAATGGTGCCGTAGGTGGCCACGGGCATGGCTATGACGACGGTGTTGATGTTGACCACGAAGTCTGTGAACCCCAGTGCCGACGTCAGGTAGTACACCGCCACGGGCAGCGCCACCAGCCGTAAGAGCGTCGTGGCATAGACGGTGCGGTTGCCGAGCATGGTGCGCAGTGACAGGTGCGACATGCTGGAGCCGATGATGAGCAGGGCTGCCGGCACGGTGATGTTGCCTATCATCGTCAGCGGCTGGCTCACGTAGCCTGGAATGTGGTCTATCTCCAGCGCCACGATAGCCATTGTCAGGTAGGCCGCTATCATCGGGCTGGAGTAGAGCACCTTCTTCTGGAAACGCTTGCTGCCCACCTCGCCGCGCCCCGTGATGAGCACCGTGCCGACGGTGAACACGGCGAAGGTGTTGACAACGTTCAGCACGGCGGCATAGAACACGGATTCGTGGCCGAAGATGGCATCGACCACGGGGTAGCCCATGAACCCCACGTTGCCGAACATCAGCGCAAAGCCGATGGCCCCTTCGTCGGCTTTGCTGCTGGTCAGGAAACGGGGCAGCAGCAGGGCGGCAGCTGTCAGCGCGGCGTAGGTGACGAGGCTGATGAGCAGCAGCGGCACGATGAAATGGCGGTCGGGCAGCTCGCCGGTCATGGCCGACGACAGGATGAGCGCCGGGCACGTGATGTTGATGACCAGCCGGGACAGCTGCCGGTCAAAGTCGCCGCCTAAATAGCCTAACTTGCCCGCCACGTAGCCTACGACGACGATGGCAAAGAGGGTTATCATCACTTCCACCATATTCTTAATGCTTGTTGGTATAATAAACGCGGGCAGCGCCTTTTTATTGCCTTACGGCTGCAAAGCCCCGAAGATAAAGGCTGAAAAAGCAAAAAACAGAGGAAAAGTTTGCACGTTCCGGCTTTTTTCATTACTTTTGCACCTCCTAACCCAAAAAGAAATAACAACAATGAACGAAAACGACAACAAGAAGCAGCAGGGGCTGCAGATAGAACTGACGCCCGACGTGGCTCAGGGAGAGTATGCTAACTTCGCCATCATCACCCACTCATCGAGCGACTTTGTGCTCGACTTTGCAAGGGTGCTGCCCGGCGTGCCTAAGGCCAACGTCAAGAGCCGCGTCATTCTGGCTCCAGAGCATGCCAAGCGCCTGCTCGCCGCCCTGCAGGAGAACATCATGCGCTACGAGCGCGAGTACGGACCCATCAAGATTCCCAATCAGGAACCGCGTACTATTGCACCGTTTGGCGCCAACAAAGGAGAGGCTTAAACCTTTCCTTTTTTTCTTTATAGTTAGAGTTATGAAGCGCAGCATTTTTTCTTTCGCCATCACCCTCCTGTTGGGGGTCATGGCGTTGTCGTGCCAGAAGACGCGTACAGACTACTACAAACTCGACTACACGGTATCATTCGACACCGTGGGCCACTATCTGTTGGTGAACCTGCAGTATGAGACACAGCCCTCTGACCAGTCTGCCGACGTGGTGCTGAACATGCCACGCTGGGCACCGGGCTATTATGAGATGCTCGACTTTGCCAAGCACCTTACCGACTTTGCCGCCACCGACAGCCAGGGACAGCCCGTCAGGTGGGCTAAAGAGGGGCTGAACCGCTGGCGCATGGCTGTGCCAGCCGACGGAAAACTGACCGTCAGCTACCGCGTCTATGCCAACCAGCGCGACGTGGCTTCGAGCCGTGTGGAGCGCGACGTGGCCTTTGTGGCGCCCAACGGCGTGTTTATGTATGTGGACGGCCAGCAGCACCACCCCGTCACCGTGCGTTTCCAGATGCCGCAGGGGTGGAGCCATATAGCCACGGGCATGCGCCCTGACGCTGGCGACAACTGCACCTTCACAGCCCCCGACTTCGACGTGCTCTACGACTCACCGTTGCTGCTGGGCAATTTCTACACCCGCAAGTTCACGCACGAGGGCCACGACTACGAACTGGCGCTGGAGACGCCTGACGGTGCCGAGGAGATAGGGTTTGCCGACGACTTTAAGCGCATTGTCAGTGCCGCGACCCAGATGATGGGCGACGTGCCTTACGACAACTACTGCCTCATACACATGGGGCAGGGCGGGGGAGGACTGGAGCACCTGAACTCGCAGGCCTGCTACACCGACGGCACTTACCGTTTTGAGACGAGGCGCGCTCACGTGAAGTTCCTGGCTTTTGTGGCGCATGAGTATTTCCACCTGTACAACGTGAAGTGCATCAGGCCGGCCGAGCTGTGGCCGTTAGACTACGACCATGAGGCCATCACGCCGATGCTGTGGGTGAGCGAAGGACTGACGTGCTACTATGAGTTTCGGCTGCTGCGCAATGCCGGCATTGCCACCACCGACGAGGCCCTGCAGCTGCTGTCAACCTACTTTTCACTCTACGCGCCCTACGAGGGGCAGCGCCACCAGAGTCTGCGACAGTGCAGCTATGACATCTGGCTGAACTTCATGAATGACGACGACAATGCCCGCGACGTGCGTATCAACTACTACTTCAAGGGCCCGGTCATCGGACTGCTGCTCGACATTGACATCCGCCGCAAGTCGGCTCACCGGCACTCCCTGGACGATGTCATGAGGCTGCTCTACAACCGTTATTACAAGGAGCTGCAGCGAGGTTTCACTGAAGAGGAGTTCTGGAGCGCGTGCGCTGAAATGGCAGGAGAGCCGCTCGCCGACGTGCGCCGCATCGTGGATACGACAGACACCATCGACTACGCCTCCTACCTCAGCGATGCAGGCCTGCGCGTTGACTCCACCGATTGGAGCATACGGCGCATGGACACGCTGACCACAGCCCAGAAGAGCTTCCTCAACAAAATGAACATGGAGTAAAAACCTACATCAGTTCTAAGGATTAAGGGATTTAAGGAGATCGGTGCGCGACAGCGATACGGCAATCCTTAAATCCCATAATCCTTAGAATTTTCAAAAAAATTTTTTTGTTTTTTTGCCTACACACCTACATTTTCGCTGTAAACAGTTGAGCGTCAGCCTGATTACAAATATTTTGCATACACTTTCCCTACATTCCCCTACACTATTTCGGCCTGTTTTGTAAATAAACCCGAAAGTAACGTCACATCAACGGCCCAAATGGTGTGCAATCAACGTATAAAATTGTGCAACAAACCGGGGTTTCCGGACTAAGCAGGCCAGTTAGTTTCACACAAAACGAGCCTCGTTTGTGACGAAAGGGACTCCCTTTTGCCAAAAAGGGACTCCCTTTTGAGCAAAACATAGTTCCTTTTGCCCGAAAAACTCTCCTGTTTTTCCAAATTAGTGTAGGGGTGAAGCTGAACTTCCGCCACATCCTCTCACAGATTGACGTGAAGGTGCGCAACACCAAAGCCCTGCTCAAGGGCAGCGTGTCGGCCATCCGTATCGGCTACGTGAAGACCGCCTCGTCGCAGTTCAAGTACAGCGGTGGCATTACTGACACTCTCAATGCCGTGAATGTGGCTCAGGGCGACTGGACGCTTGTCGACTTCGCCGCACCCGGCGCCAACGAGACCGTGGCCGAGAACTACAAGTACGAGCAGGCCGTGACATGGAATACCGTCAATAACAACGGCAACTTCATCACTCCCGACTCGCAGCTTGGCGGCTTCACTCCCTGGATTCTGCTGCCTCAGAACATGAAGAAGTTCGACAAGGACAGCTTAGGCAACAAGATCTACACCCACCCCTACGCTGAGCTTGTGAAGGATGGCAATGGCAATGTGCTGCCCGACGTGACGGGTTCGTACATCGGTCTGAAGGTTACCCTCACCTTCGTCAACGAAGGCGTTGAGACTGTCCTGTTGCCCGAGCAGTGGGTCTACTGGCCCATCGACGACCTGACCGACTGGCTGCCCGGCAACAAGTACACCTATGTCATCGACATCAACTCCGGTTGGTATCCCACGCCTCCGGGCCCCGGCCCCAAGCCCGGTCCCAACCCCGAGCCCATCGTGCCCATCTTCGAGAACATCAAGTTCTGCCCCGAATGTACTGTTGACAAGTGGGACGACGGTGGTAACTATGATGTCTTCTAAGCATCAGGCGTTCAACCTAACTATTTAAATTTCTTTCTTCGCCGTGCCGCAGCCGCTGCCAGTCAGTGCCTGTGGCGCGGCGAATCTTTTTACGGAGGGGTGGTGTTTTCACGCTATGCTCAACAGTTCGGCGAATCATTCTTTAGATGCGTTTCGCGCCGGAGGCGCACCCTTTTCTGTCTACGCAGAGGGCCGAGTGGCCGTGAATGAATCTTAAAATAGTTATATATTGTTAATTACGCTCTTGACAGCGAGTTTTTCTTGAATATATATTAGGTGGATTCGGAAAATAGTTGTACCTTTGCAGCCCGAAACGCCTT
>CAMNJY010000021.1 GCA_946541745.1 uncultured Prevotellaceae bacterium | reverse complement strand
TGCATATTACATAACAGTCAAAGCTATAGCATAGTTATAGCACTGTTATAGCATATTTTCCGGAAACTATGCTATAGGATAAACGGCTGGTTGTCAGCAAGATACGCCCAACTATAGCATACATAGCAGGGTTTTCTGACTCCTTAATGCCCATACTACTCCTCAACTTGAGAACTTGAATAAATATTACTCAACTTTCGCAAACTGCAGTTTCGCCTTAGATTCTCAACGCCCTTCTGTCTTGGGAAAACAGAAGCTGCGATGGCCCGTGGCCCGGAAGCCCCAGTTGTCGGCGGCCTCCACCTCTATGGTGTGGGCACCCCGGCGGCACGCCTCGGGAAGGGTGAGCGTCCATAGCTGGTGCGACTCACGATGGCGTAGCGGATTCATGCGGTTAAACTTCGTAGGGTAAGCCTTCTGCAGGTTCAGCTCGCGCGTACGGGCAACGTTGGGGTCAATCATGGCCTGCTTGCGGCACTGCTGCCACTGGCCACCGTCCACACGGCAGCGCACGGCGGTACTGTCGCAGCCGCCATAGACCGTCATCATGACGAGTCCCGGCGGCACGTCCTTCATGTCGCGCAGGTAGGTGTCGATGGTGTCGATGCCGGTAACGTGGATGGTCATCTGCCGCCGGGCATCCTGCTCCACCGCCTTGCAGCGCAACTGGTAACGGTTGTCGTCGAAGTCGAGTACGAAGTAGTTGCGCGGGGTGCCACACTGCTGCAGGGCAGCCGGCACACCGTCAAACTCCTTCTCGCCCACCCACCAAAAGCCGCAGGAGGCACCGGCACTCAGCTCATGGACGCGCACGTCCTTAGCTGTATGGAAGAAACGGGCTACCTGGTGCATGTGGCCCGTCACAGCCAGCACGTCGCCCCTACCCTCCAGCAACTGCAGCAGCTCGCTGCGGTTCCTGGTGTGTGCCAGCGGTATGTGCATGCTGAGCACGATGAGACGGTCTGCGGGTACATACTTCAGGTCCTGGCGTACAAACTGCAGCTGGCGCTCGGAGAGGCGACCCTTATAGCCGCGCGCGCCGTCGCCGTAGACATTGTTTAATATAATAAAATGTACGCGACCCTCGTTAAAGGCATACATGTCGGCGCCGAACACCTCGTTATAGGTCCGGGTCTGGCGCCAGCGCACGGTGTCGATGTCGCGGTCGTGGTTGCCAAGCACTGTCCACGTCGGCTGCGGCAGCTGCTCCATCAGGGTGCGCAGGTCGTCATAGAGCTTGAGGTTGTTGCTTACCAAGTCGCCAAGGAAGAGGTTGACGGTCGGCAGTGAGCGGTCGTCGGGCGACAACAGCTCGGGCCAGAGCGTGCGGGTGGCATAGTCCAGCTCCTGATAGTTGCCCACCTGTACGTCGCCGATAGCATTGAGCCGGAACTGGCGGCTGACTTTCTTTTTCACCAGTCCGAAGTTTCCACGCTCCCCGTCCGCCGTTCCTCGTTCCTCGACATAGAAGAAATTAGCATTCACCACGCGGCTGCCCGCCATCGTGTAGTCGGCCGGCAGTATGGGCAGGATGCTGGCCCCTTCCACCCGAGGCAGCGTGTAACGGCCCTGGCGGTCGGTCACGACGATGGTGTCGCCATTGCTTACCGGGATGCCTTTCAGGCCCGGCTCGCCTGCGTCGTGCCGCCCGTTGCGGTTGCGGTCGTTATAGACCAGGCCCGTGACGGTGACCGGCTGAACATTGTCTGTGACAGTGGCGCCGGCAGGGTCAGCGGGCAGCAGCACGGCCTTCACCTGGTGGGCGTTGAGCAGGGCGTGACGGGCATAGGCGGCTATATCGTTCATAGTCAGGGCGTTGACCACGTCATTGTAGCGTCTCAGCCACGTCCAGTCTTCAAGGTTGTTATAGACGGAGTTGCGTATGAACGACGTCCAGTAAGCCGTCTGCTGCAGTTGCAGGGCATGGTCCTTGAGCAGGTTCTGCTTGATGTCGGCCAGGTCGCTGCCGAAGCGTTCCGGGTGCTCATAGAGCTGCTGTATCTCTTGCCGGGTGGCCTCAACGAGCGGGTCTACATCCTCCGGCTGGCAGACAAAGGCAATGGTAGCACGGCTGAGGTAGGACGGATACTGCGTGACAGCCACCGAGGTAGTGACGCTGTAGACTTTGCCCATTTCTTCGCGCAGCCGCTTGAGCAGGGCCGTGCGCAGAATGTTCTTCAGAACCGTGCCCTTCAGTTCCTGCTCGTGAAAGCTGCCGAGGGGCCGGTCTTGCTGATAGACGAGCGATACCGTGGCCTTTGGCTGGTCATTGGTGCGGCGTATCAGCGCTACATCTTGCTGCGGTACAGCGCGCGCGCCGACACACCACGTCGTGTCGGCCTCACCCTTGGGAAGGCCACCGATATAGGTACTGATATAGGGGCGCACGTCGTCCAGCTCGCTGTCGGTCATCACCACAAAGGTATAGCCCGTGGCAGGCCCATAGAAGCGGTGCTGCAGGGGCAGCATGTCCTCCTGACTGATACAATGGTCAACGATGCTGTCGGTCATCTGCTCATTGGTATAGTTCCGGCCGCTCATCAGCCAGCCCAGCTCGCGGGTAAAGGCGTCCTTCGGGGTGTCCTTGCGGTTGCGGTAGCCCTCGCGCAGCTTGTCAAGCGTCATGCGGCAGACGGCGGTGTCAAGGCGTGGCTGCGTCCAGCGCAGGTGCAGCAGCTGGAACATCGTCTCCACGTCGGCCCAATGGGCCGAGGCGGCCACTCCCGCACGCAGCTTGTCGACCAGCATGCGCACAGAGGCGGTATTGCCGGTCAGGAAGTGGCTCAGGGCTTCACGGCTGAAATCGCCCGCCCCACTGAGGCTGACGACGCTGGGGCCGACGAGCGACGTGAAGTAGCGGGTGCTGTCAAGACCGTACTGCCCGCCTTTGCGGAAAGCTGACAGCGTCAGACGGTCGTGCTCAGTGTCAGACTGCCTGAAAATGACGCGGGCGCCGTTGTCCAGTCTGATGTCGGTAGCGTCTATTTCGGGAATAGGCTGCTCGCTGACGATATGGCGCGTGGTCAACGGCAGTTCCGGCAAGCCGTCGGGCACAACGACGCTGTGCCAATAGCGCTCCACGGGCTGGCGGCGGGCCTCGTCGATGAGCATCGTCAAGTCGGCCTCGTCGCTCACCTCCTTGGTTATATCCTCACTGCCGCGCAGCAGGTAATGCTGGGGGCGGGTCTCAAAGGTGCGCTTTATGAGCTGCATCAGGGCGACGGAGTCAATGGCTGGCAGGTATCGGTTCACGAGTTGCAGCTCATCCTCAAGCGAGACAAGCCGGTTGCCGTCGTAAAAGTCGGTATATACCTCATTCATCAGCGACGTCGAAGTGCGGCTGGCGCTCTCCTTCACCTTGTTCTCCAGCTTGCTGAGCAGCGACTTCTTGGCGCGGGCAATCTCCGTCTGTGTGAAACCATAGCGCAGTATTTGCTGGTAAGCCCTCACGAAGTCGCGTATGCCCTGGCGCACCTTGCCCCGCGTCAGCTCCACTGAAGCATCGGTAGCGCCGGTAGTGCCGATGAAGCGGCTGTACTGCAGCGAGCCGCGGGCATAGGCCGGGTCGCCAAACGACAGCGCGTTGAAGCGCTGCTTGGCGAGACTGTTGACAAGGCCGCGCTCAAGATACTGGCGGTAGTCGTCGGCCGACACGACGGCCGGCGGCTGCGGCAGCAGCATGAGGATGTCAAAGTCTATCTCCTCCACGCCGGGGGTAGTGGCTATGCGGGCCTCCTCGGCAGTGTACTCAGGAATGGGGGGCAGGCGGTAATCGTGAGCGCCGCCTGGCTTCAGTCCCGAGAATTTCTCACGGATCATCTTCTCCACGCGGTCGGGGTCTACATCGCCCACCACGGCTACGGCCATCAGCTCCGGACGATACCACTGCTCGTAGTACTGGCGGATAGTCTGCGGCGTGGCATGGCTGATAACGGCGGTGTCGCCGATAGTGATGCGGCGCGAGTACAGCGAACCGTTGAGCAGCTGCATCACCAGCTGCATGGAGTTGTCTGACTTAGCCCCACTGCGCTGCAGTCGCTCGGAGAGGATGACACCACGCTCCTTCTCCACCTCGTCAGGGCTGATGAGCATGCCGCCGGCCCAGTCGCTGAGGATGGTCAGCGTCGTGTCGACCAGCAACGCGTCGGTGGTAGGCAGCTGCAGCTTGTAGACGGTCTCGGTGAACGACGTGTGGGCATTCAGGTCCTTGCCGAACTTGGCGCCCCGCGACTGCAGGAACCTGACGATGCCGTCGCCGGGGAAGTGGCGCGTGCCGTTGAAGGCCAAATGCTCCAGAAAGTGGGCCAGCCCCTGCTGGTCGTCGCGCTCGTGGACCGAGCCGGCCTTGACAAAGAGCCGGTAGACGGCTTCGCCGCGCGGCATCTGATTGGGATAGATATAATAAGTCAGGCCGTTGTCCAAACGGCCTATGCGCAACTTCGCGTCGCGCGGCAAAGGCTGCGCCGCGCCTGTCAGCGCGACGAGCCATAAAAAGAGGGATAATAATAAATGCTTCACAAAAACTATTTACTTCAGTATCTTCTGGGTGGTAACCTTGCCGCCGCTGACAGTACGCTTGACAAAGAGGCCCTTGGACGGAGCTGCCACCCGCTTGCCTGACAGGTCGAAGTATTCCTCGCTGGCAGAAGCGTTGCTCTGGACGCCATTGATGCCACTGGGGTCGGCCTCGGCATACTTCAGCAGGTGAATATTATCGGAAGGATCGGTATAGGTGATATAGCCCACCCCGGCAGCATCGAAGGCGATATTCACATCGTCGGCATCAACGGCCAGCTGCACAGCTGTCGACCACTGGCTGGTAGCGGGGTCGAGATACATGACATACAGTTTCTTCTGGTCATTGAAATGGTTGTAAACCACAAAGGGCGTGCCGTCGGGGGCTATGGCCACGTTGAGCGAGATATGGCTCTCGAAGCCGCCGTCATGGCCGATGGGCAGCGTGTTGCCGGCTACAGTACTCCAGGTCTTGGAGGCTGCGTCATACTTCTTCAGACGCACCTGAAAGACCTTGTCGGTCCTGGGAGCGTCGTCGCCCGTCCAGGCATAGATGGTGCCGTCGGGGGCCACGGTGGTGCCGAAGCTGCCCTGGGCTATGCTGGTCTGGTTAGCGCCAGGCTCCAGGAAGTTGGTGGCCAGCGACTCCCACTGTCCGTTCTCATACTTAAAGATGTTGTGACCGTAGTTCACGCCATCGACAGCGCCACGGTTGATGCTGATGAGTGTGGCCACCTTGCCGTTGCCGCCCATCTTGGTCATATAGGTGCCCTGTCCTGAAGACAGCAGAGCCGACTCGCCGGTTGCCCATGCCGAGCCGTCAAAGGTGGCCACGCCCATGGAACGGCGGGGTATGGAGCCGCTTTTATTATTGTTGACAAGGCTTACAGCCAGGCCGCCGTCCACGGCTGCCATGCCCAAATACTGTGCCTGCACACTGAAGAAGCCCTGGCTGCCGACATAATCCCACTGCGCACCGTCAAACTTCATCACCGACAGGGCACCTTTCAGCGAGGCTGCTTCCTCGTCAGCAAAAGCCACGTAGGGCGTACCGTCAGGGGCTATGTCGAAGGCATAATTGGAACTGCTGACCGTCGGCGAGAACAGCGGAGCACCGACCTGCACCCAGGCGCCGTTCTCAAACTTGGCCACGCTCATCTTGTTGTCAACGCCGCGGGCACCGTAAGCCACGTAGGGCAGGTTGTCCTTGGCACTGACAGCCAACACTGCACCGGCAAAGACACCGGTGAAAGCCTCGTTGCCGGAAAGCTGAGCGGCATTCAGCACGGGCATTTCCACCCACGTCTTGCCCGTAGCCTCGACCACCGTCACGGTATAACGCACGTTGTTGGAGCCGCGCACCATGTAGTCGATGGGGTCGGTGAAGTCGTTCTTGGTCACACCGCTGGTCTGAGCCACGCCGTCCACGGTGACGGTGTTACCCTCGTTGACGGTGAAACGGGCCACAAGAGCCGTCAGGTCAGTGCCGGCGGGCAGAGCCACCTCCACATCATAGCTCGTGGTGCCAGCCACATAGGCGGGCATCGCGGCTATATAGTCGCTACTGAGACCGGCGTTGTCGGCCTGATAGAAGCCGAACGACAGCATCTGGGCGTTCTGGGCCACTGACGAAGCGGCAAACGACAACATGACGGCAAGCGTCATCACTGTTTTCTTAAGTAATTCTTTTTTCATAAGCCTAATTCTTTAGATATAAATGTATAATAGCTGTCAGTTGTTACGCTTCTCAATGACCACCTGGCTTTGCACATGGCCGGGGCCGGGCAAGCCCAGGTTGTAGCCCTTGCTGTTGCCCGTCAGCCTGATGGTGACGGTATTGTCCTTGCTGGCGTCAACGGGGTTCTTCAACCAACGGATGCGGATGGGCATGTCGTAGATGCCCGGCAGGAACACCAGGGGGTTCTGCTTGGTCACCACCGTATAGTCGACATCCTGCTGCAGCCCACCGCCCACAATCACCTCATAGTCAACGGTGACGCTGTCATTGTCGGCCAACGGCGGACACGACAGGTAGACGCTATAGGTATTGACATTGCGCACGTTGCTGAGTACGACGGTGCTCGACTGGCCCGTCTGGGTGGCTATGCGCACGAAGGGCGTATCAAACCATTCGCCCTCCTGGTCGGCACAGGCGGTAAACAGCAGGCAGGCAACAACCCACCAACAGACCCTCCCCAGCCTTCTCCCAAGCAGGAAGGGGAGCGACGTGCTAACTCGCTCGAGCAATGGATTCATGAAAGTTTCTGTCGTCATATCTGCTAAAAAAAATTTATCTGTACATCTATCCCCCTGGCTACCTCTCCCCTCCCTGACGGGAGGGGAGACCGGGTGTCTTTTCTTATTCTTCCTGTACAGCCCCGGATGCTCGCTCTGCACTGTTCACCGTCGGATTAGGCTGCATACTAAGGTTGGCATTCAGCTCGTCCTGAGGAATGGGCAACACGAAACGGTCGTTAGGATAAGCCATGAAACGAACGGTGGACGTAGTGCGCTGCTCGCGCACCAGGGGCTGCTTCCAGCGTGTCAGGTCAAAAAAATTGTGACCCTCAAAGCATAGCTCCTTCACCCGTTCGCGCTTCACCAGATCCAGCAACTGAGCATCGGCCGTGGCAGTGAGCACGGCCTCTGCCTTCTGCTGGCCTACGGCACGCTCAATGATGGCTCCTACGTAGCGGCGCGCCTCGGCATACTGACCCAGGTGGCAGGCGGCCTCGGCCGCCGTGAGGTACTCCTCTGACAGGCGGAACACAAAGGGGTCGTCGCGTTTGGGCTCGTTGTCGGGAACGACAGAAGCGGTGTACTTGCGGCACTGCTTACCGCCCACGGTGTTTTTCAGAAGGCGCAGGCGCAGGTCGCCGGCATCGTAGAGCGACAAGAGCGTGTCAGCCGGCACGCAGTTGTTATCGTAGAACGATTTCAGATAGCCGTTCATCTTGTTGCCCGACAACCGGAAGATGGCCTCGCCCTGACGGTTCAGGTCGTCGTACATGCTCAGGTAGTCGTCGCCTTGGGCCAGCTGCTGCGTGCCAATGGCCTGCCGGGCATAGCTCAGGGCGTTCTCCCAGTCTTCCATATAGAGATACACGCGCGCCAGCATGCAGTTGACAGCCTGCAGCGAGCCGTAGTGGTAGTCGCGGGCCACAGCGTCGTCCATCAGTGTGCTGGCCTCGTTCAGGTCGGCTATCACTTGCTGGTAAACCTCGCGGACGGTGGCCCTCGACGGGGTGTCGTTGGCTCCGGGGGTGCGCAGCAGGATGGGCACGCCGAGGTGGGAGCCGTCGGCGGTATAGTTGTAAGGCTGGGCGTAGGCACGACACTGGTCGAAGTGGCACAGCGCCCTGATCAGCAATGCCTGACCAATGATACGGTTGCAATAGTCGCGCTGCGTGGGGTTGGCGTCGGCCACAGAAGGGCCGTAGCTGATGATGTTGTTGGCATTGGCTTGGGTCACGTATATCTTACGCCAGATGTAACCCACAGCCCCCGTTATCTGACTCTCGTCGCTGGTGAAATTATACTGAGCCACCATGTCGCCACTGGTCGAGGCCGTGGGCAGCGACACCATGTTGCCGGCCACGTCGCCATATTTGGTGAACTCATTATCAATGTACGCGTACATTTTATTATATGTGCCCACCAGGGCGGCGTTCAGCCCCTGCGGATCGCTGAGGAACGAGGGTATGGTGGCCTTACCCTTGACATCGACCTCCAGAAAGTCGCTACAGGCTGTCAACCCTGCTGCCAGCCCCGCTACCATCACTAATTGTGCTATTGTTGTCTTCATAATCAGTTGTCTTTAGAACCCTACATTCACCGACAGCGAGAAGCTGCGCTCCAGCGGGTAGCCGCTCATGCAGGTCTTGTAGGAGTTGTGGTCGCTGCTGGCATAGGGCGAGTAGGCAAAGAGGTTGTTGGCTATGAGCGAGGCCGTACACTGTGTCAGGCCCAACGGGCGAATGAGGTCGTTAGGGAACCTGTAGCTCAGCACCACGTTCTGCAGACGCACCATCGTCTTGTTGTACAGGTAGCGCGTGGAGTTCATCACCGAACTGGTGCTCACGCCCCAGATGGGCTTCGGGCTGAGGGCCACGTCGCCAGGCTTCTGCCAACGGTCCATCTGCTCGACGGCCTGATTCTGAGACGAGGAGTAGAGACCGTCAGAGAACATGCTGCGACCGAACGACGTAAAGGCCCTGCCGCCAAACTGGTAGTTCAGCAGGAAGCGCAAGGTGAAGCCCTTATACGACAGGGTGTTGGTCATGCCGCCAGTGACGTCCGGGTGGCTGTTGTCGCCGGCCACGCGGTTGTCGGCGCTGTAGACCTTGGTCACGTTGCCGTCCTTGTCGTACCACAGTGGCGAACCGTCGGCAGGGTCAACACCGGCCCAGCGCACCAGGAAGAGGGTGCTCACGTCGTAGCCTTCTATATAGCTGTAAGTACCGAAGTTCTTCTGGATGCCGTTATAGAGTTCCAGCAGGATATTGGTGTTGTGGGCCAGGTTCAGCTCGGTTTCCCACTTGAAGCCGCCCTCCTTCTGGCTGACAAAGTTCTTGGTGGTCAGGGTCAGGTCGAAGCCCCTGTTGCGCATCTCACCCACATTGCGATACACCTTGGTGTCGCCCGTAGTGCGCGTGACGTCGAGGTTGCTCAGCAGGTTCTTGGTGTGGTGGTTGTACCAGTCGAAATCTATGTCGAGGCGGTTCCACAGCTCCAGGCGGAAGCCGAGGTTGGTCTTGTAAGTGGTCTCCCACGAGAGCGTGTGGTTGGGTGTGCCGCTCTGCGTGCCGCCCACTTCGCCGTTGTAGGCATAGCTGTCGCCATAGGCATAGAGCCCCTGCGCCTCTAACGAGCCAAGGCGCGAGTTGCCGTTAGCGCCATAGCTGGCCTTCAGCTTCAGCACCGTCACCCAGGGCACTTTGAAGAACTTCTCGTTGTGGACATTCCACGACACGCCGACGGAAGCGAAGTCGGCCCAGCGCACGTCGCTGCCAAACTGTGAGTTACCGTCGCGACGGGCATTGGCGGTCAGGTAGTAGCGGTGGTCGAAAGAGTAGGTGGCCTGGCCCAGAAATGAGGCTTTGCGGCTTTGACTGCTATAGTTGGAGCCGTTGCGCGAGTTGGCGTACGACACGTCCTGTATGTTGTCGTTGATGAATCCGGAACCCGTGGCGCCCACTACGGTGTAGTCGCGCGAGCCGGCCTCGAAGCCCGCCAGCGCACCGATGGTGTGCAGCCCGAAGGTACGGTTATAGTTCAGGCGGTGAATGGTGTTCCAGTTGGTGATATGGGCCGACTGGCGGGTAGAGTATCCCTCCTGGCCTATGACCGAGGTGCCGCTCCAGTTTTTCTGCGACGAGTACATCTGCTCCAGGTTGCCCTGGAAGTCCACGCCGAACTGTCCTGTGTACGACAGTCCCTCCATGATGTCGCAGCGCAGCGAGAAGTTGGCATTCACGTACAGGGCCTTCTGGGTGTTCTCGTTCTGTTCGCGCTCAGCCACGGAGTTGAAGAATTTCTGCTTGCGGTAGACGGGGTTTCCGTCGGCGTCTACACCGTCTACAAACTGGTTGTAAAGCCTCAGCGTGCCGTCAGGGTTATAGGGTGAATAGATGGGCAGGTTCTCGTAGAAGTCTCGCCCCATGTTAAAAAGGTCGTTGGTGTTGTACGAGGCCGACAGTATGCTGGTCAGCGTCACACGCTTGTGCAGATGGAAGTCCATGTTGGTGCGCAACGAAAAGCGCTGCTGCTTGTTGCCCTTGATGGTCGACTGGTTCTGGTAGTACGAGCCTGAGAGGTAGTACTTGGCTTTTTCGGAACCGCCATTCACGCCGACGTTGCCCTGGAAGGTCGTGCCCGTGTCGTAGTACACGTCGAGCCAGTCTGTGTCGGTGGTCGAATATGGGTTCAGCTCATTGTCCTGGTAGGGGAAGGCCCTCGGGTCAAGTCCGGCGTTGGCATAGCTCTCGCGGGCCAGCTCCATGAACTGCTCGGCATTGAGCACCTTGGGGGCGGTCGAGCGGTCGATGTTGGCAATACCATATTCCACGTTGACCGCCACGCTGACCTTGCCCTCGCGGCCTTTCTTGGTAGTAACGAGGATGACACCGTTGCCGCCGTCGGCACCATAGATGCTGGTGGCCGTAGCGTCCTTCAATACGGTCACCGACTCTATGTCGTCGGGATTGAGAAACGACAGCGGGCTGATGGAATAGTTCTGGCCCGGCATGAGGTTGGTGGTGCCGCCGGTGAACATGGGCACCCCGTCGATGACCCACAGCGGCTCACTGCTGGCAGACAAAGAGCCCTCACCACGCACACGGACATTAAAGCGGGGACGGGAGTTGTCGGGCGTATCGCTGTTGATGTCAATTTTCACGCCTGGCACCAAGCCGTCCAGCATGGTGTCGAGCCGACCCTTGGGCAGGTGTTCCAGCTCCTTCGACCCTACCTGATAGGCCGAGCCAACAAGGTCGCTGCGCTTCTGCACCGTACCATAGGCACCGACGATGACCACGTCCTTGATGGTGGTGGCGTCTTCCTGCATGGTAACGGACAACTCACCGGCCGTCGTCACGCGCCGCGTCACGTTCTTCATGCCTATATAGCTGAAGGTCAGCGTCACAGGCAGCGGCTCCTTCACCGTCAGCACATAGCGCCCGTCCACGCCGGTGATGGTTTTGTTCTGCGTGCCCTGCTGCTGCACGGTGACACCTATGAGCGGTTCGCCCTCCGTGTCAGCGACGAACCCCTTGATGACTGTATCAGCAGCCGACAGCGGCAACGCCCATGTCAGGGCTATACCTATTATAATTATCTTGATAGTCTTTATCATTTCCACCCTCAATTCTTAATAGTTTGGGGCAAAGATACGCAAAAATACGATAAACTGCAAGTTTTTAACCAAAAATTTACAAACCAAGTCAACTGGGCCATCTACTAATCATTGTTAAAAATTGTGCGCCATCCATTGCCAATAAAAGAAAAACTTATATCTTTGCAATATCAAAATGATATTACTTTATTAACTCAATAACAACTATAAAATTATGGAAAACAAGGAGTTTCAATTCCAAGGTACCGTCATGAACGGTTTCTTGATGTTGTTTGTCAACAGTGCTATCTTGATAGCATCTCTTGTCTACATTGTACTTTCCATCATCATGCTCAACGAGAGTGACGGTGCTCATGGCGGCTGGCTGTTGGGCGGCTGTCTGCTGGCATTGGTTGTCGACATCGTATTGTGGTGCGGACTGAACATGCTGGAACCCAACGAGGCAAAGGTGACCACATGGTTTGGCAAGTACAGCGGCACGCTGACCCAGACAGGCTTCTTCTGGATCAATCCCTTCTACACGACGAAGAAGGTGAGCCTGCGCGCCCGCAACTTAGATGCCGAACCTATCAAGGTGAACGATAAGGTGGGCAACCCCGTGATGATCGGCTTGGTACTGGTTTGGAAACTAAAGGACACCTACAAAGCCCTTTTCGAGGTGGACTCGCAGACCATGGCTTCCAACGCCAACGCCATCGGCAGCGACACCAAGGGTCTGATGAATGCCCTCGAGAACTTTGTCAAGGTGCAGAGTGACGCCGCCCTGCGCCAGGTGGCCGGACAATATGCCTACGACGACGTGGACGACAAGACCAACGAGATGACCCTGCGTGACGGCGGCGACGAGATCAACCTGCAGTTAGAGCAGAAGCTCGACGAGCGCCTGGCCCTGGCCGGTATCGAGGTGGTAGAAGCCCGCATCAACTATCTGGCCTATGCCCCTGAGATAGCCGCCGTCATGCTGCGCCGTCAGCAGGCATCGGCTATCATCACCGCCCGCGAGAAGATTGTTGAGGGTGCCGTGTCGATGGTCAAGATGGCTCTCGACAAGCTATCGAACGAGAACATCGTCGAACTGGACGACGACAAAAAGGCCGCTATGGTCAGCAACCTGCTCGTCGTGCTCTGTGGCGACGACTCCGCCCAGCCCGTTGTAAACACTGGAACGCTGAACCATTAGTCAGACGAAGAAACGGTTGTTAAAGACGAATGGACGAATGAACTTTTTCTCGTGTATAGAGCAACGACTTTTTTGACGAATGGACGAATGAACTTTTATTACGCTAACTGAAAAAACAGTGAGAAATGGAGCATCAAGACTTAGTTGACAAGATTATCGAGTGCGCCAAAAATGTGCGGAGACAGCTGACCGCAGGGTATGAAGAGAAAATCTACAAGAACGCCATGTACATTGAGATGAAGAAAAAGGGCATTCATGTAGAGACTGAAGTTCCTTTCAAGGTGTATTATGACAACATCGTGATAGGAGAATACCGTGCGGACCTCATTGCCGACCGAAAGGTTATTGTAGAGTTGAAGGCCGTCAACGCCCTCACCAAGTACCACTCCATTCAGCTTGTCAATTACCTGACAGCCACCGGCATAGACGACGGCATCCTCATCAACTTCGGTGCGGAGACTTTGGAAATCATCCCCAAGACCCGCCTCTATCACAAGAAGTTTTAGTCCCACAAAAAAGTACATTCGTCCCTTCGTCCAAAAAAAGTACATTCGTCCCTTCGTCTAAAAAAAGTACATTCGTCCCTTCGTCTAAAAAAGTACATTCGTCAAAAAATGGCAGAGAAGAAAACAAAGAATTTTATCCTCCGTGTCGACTCGGACACGATGGACGCTATAGAAGCCTGGGCTGCTGACGAGTTCCGCAGCACCAACGGCCAGCTACAGTGGATCATCACCGAGGCCCTGCGCAAGGCCAAGCGTCTGCCGAAGAAAAAGAAAGGAACCGACAATGAACAACAATAACATCAACTTCCGCGTTCACCGCACAAAGGCCGGCACCATCTGCGAGCTGGTCTGTGCCGCGACGATGCTGCTCTCCATCGTGCTGAGCTTCGTACTGTCGTTCAATGACAAGCACGTCGCCGAAGCCATGATAACACAGGCCCTCTCCTTAGGCACTGGCGTTTTGTTGACACTCGTATTAGCCTACCGGCCCGAGACGTTCAACATCCCCGACGACTCGCCCGCCGAGCTGTTCGTAGCGACCGTCAATTTCCTGCGTGCCACGGCAGTCCTGATGAGTCTGCTGTCGTTAGGCATTACGCTGGGAGCCGCGTGTAGCTTTCACCCCCTACCCGTCCTTATCGGCTTTGGTATAGCGATGGCTGTAGTGCTATTTATATACATTGTCAAGCAACTACGCTACAGTCCAAAGAAAAAGAAGAAAAAGCAGTAGCCTTGAAGGCTACTGCACGATGACGAAGCCGCCGCCAGTGGGCATGTCAATCTTGACTTGCTGCTTCTTGCCTATCTTCACATCAGCCATTTTGTCGGCCATGTAGAGGCGGGCGCTGCCGGCGTTGAGCATAGGCAGAGTGAGCGTGCGGCGCAGGGGCTGGTCGGTAGCGTTGATACCTGCCACATACCACGTCGTACCACAGCGGCGGGCAATGATGGCGTACTGTCCAGGATAGCCATCTATAAACTGCACCTCGTCCCACGTCGTGGGCACCTGCTTCATGAAGTCGACAGCCCATGAGGGGGCATCGGTCAGGTTGTTGGGTGCCAGAGCAAAGTGCTGGACGCTCGACTGGAAGAGCACGGCGGTGGCCAGGGCGTAGACGTCAGTAGTGCGGCGCGTGGTGCCATGCTGGTTGTCGGCACTATATCGCTTGTTGAGGGCCGACCCTCCAAAGTCCATCGAGCCTACCGTGTTGCGTATGAAGGTGTGGGTACAGCCATTGCGGGCTTCAGCATCGCAGGCCCCCTGTCCGAAGTGCAGGTTCTCAGAGGCCAGCACAGCCTCTGAGGCCACGTAGTTGGGGAACATACGCTCCCATCCTCTTGGCAGTGTGCATCCATGGAAGATGACCTGTATGCCGAAGTCGTTGGCATCGGTGAGGATATCCTCGTAGATCTGCATCATGGCCTGCTTGTCGCCGCCGAAGAAGTCGACCTTGATGCCAAGTATGCCGTTCTTCTGCATCCACGCCATCTCGTGGCGGCGGACTGCCGACTTGTCCATCTTGCCGATGGGTGTCTGCGGTGCGTCGTTCCACCGTCCGTTGCTGTTGTACCAGAGGAAGATACCTACACCTTTCTCTCTCCCGTATCGTGCCAGCTCGGCCATGCGCTCATAGCCTATCTGGCGGTCCCAGAAGGCGTCGATGAGCACCGAGCGGTAGCCCATCTGTGCCGAGAAGTCGATATAGCGCTTCTGCTCGTCGAAGTTGCAGCTGGAGTCCATGCCGATAATCCACGACCATGAGCCCTTGCCGTAGGTGTAGTCCTTGGAAGCTTTGTATTTGGGTTGCACCAAGTCCCAGGGGACGGTGGTCTCGACGACATTCTCCAGTGTCTCGCCGCAGGTGATGGTGCGCCATGGCGTTGCCGACGGCAACGAGACGGCAGGCGTCACGGAGCCCACGCCGTTCATCTCGCCCTGCTGGGGAAACCCGATGCGGTAGCTGGCACCGCCCTCGTTGAGCAGACGGCAACCCACATAGCCGCCGTCGGTGCCGGTCTCGCTGATGAGAAGCCAGCCTGCCGGCTGCGCCGGCGTAGCAGCAGAGCCGACCTTGAACAGGCAGGGGAAGGTGTAGCCCTCGCCCCATCCGTTCTTACCCATGGCGTCGTCGAGCGAGTAGCCAGTCTCGTAGCTGGGGGCTGTACGGGCAAAGCCGCCCATGGGTTTCGACTGCGGGCAGAGGAATGTGGTGGTGCCATCGGGCAGCCTGAAGCCGCTGGCCTCGCTCTCGACGACGGCCACGAGGGTCTCGCCGCCACGGCCTTTCTTCGGGTAGAGCTGGTAGCGGAAGGCCACGTCGCGGTTGCTGACGCGGAAGATGACGTCCATGGCGTGGCGTCCGTCCTTCTCCACCTGGAACACGCCCTCAGTAGCCTCATAGCTGACGTGGCCCTGCTTGATGGTCTTCAGGGTGTACTCGTCGCTGACGGTGCCCACCTTGCAGTCCTTCACCGTGAGGCCTTGCGTCAAGTCGTCGAAATTGAGTTTCAACCCCAGGGGCGACTTGTCGAGGAACACCTTGCCTCCGCGGCTGACCTGATAGACGAGGCGGCCGCCGTCGTCGCTCACGGTGACGGCCATGCGCCCGTCGGGACTGTCGAGGCGCTTCTCGGTGGCCCCCACCGTCATGGCCGTCAGGAGCAGGGCGGCCACTGCCATTGTTGTTTTCATCATTAGTTATTTCTGTTCTTTATGATAGGTTGATTCGTTCATGAAGAGATAAGAGGGCTTGTAGCCGCCGAAGTCGACGACAATCTTCTCGAAGACG
Source organism: uncultured Prevotellaceae bacterium (assembly GCA_946541745.1). Lineage (GTDB taxonomy): Bacteria > Bacteroidota > Bacteroidia > Bacteroidales > Bacteroidaceae > Prevotella. The sequence continues at coordinate 6,096 of CAMNJY010000021.1, read as the reverse complement.
ATGGCGGGATGGCGCGGGTGCAGGGTCAGCTCGTGGGTGCCGTCCTTGGCCACGGGCAGCTCCACCACCTTCTCTACGATGCGGCGGGCCACGGCCGGGTAGAACTCAGAGTACATATAAGGCTGGCGGTCTACGAGTGTGCGGTTGAAGTTGACGGTCTCTGCCTTTCCGCCGTCGATGCTGACGGTGTACTCATGGCCGCCGACGTTGAGGAAGTCGAGCGTAGACTTCACGACGACGTGTACCTTCACCATGCGTGTACCCTCAGGCAGCGTGAAGCGGTAGGTCAGCGAAGCGTCGCCCACCGGCTCGGTATAGGGTGTCAGCGCCACGGCGCTGCGAGTGCGGCCGTAGTCGGGATAGACCGTCCACTGGGTGCCGGCGGCCGGGCGGGCGCTGTAATAGTGCTCGGCCTCCATGGCGACGTAGCCCGCAGAGGGAGCGAAGGTGTAGCCGCCTGACGGGGATGCGTCAGGCACAGCCGTGGTGGCGGGCAGGCGGTCGGCTGGGAAGTCGTCGTTCCACGAGCGGTAGCCTATGTGCTTCTGGGTCATCATGCCGCGCCACTTTCCGCCGGCGATGTCGGTATTGTAGGCGGCGCAGAGCATGGAGTCGCGCCTGAAACAGCGCGCCACCTCCCCGGCCCAGTAGTTGGCGTCGGGGCTGCCCTGGCTGGCCAGGTGGTGGTTCATGGCCTGAGCATAGTACATGTCGTAGAGGTTGGCCATGGCCTGCACGGGGAAGAGCACCGTCTGGCGGTAGAAGTCGCGGGCCGGAGCGGGCACCTGGTCGTAGAGGCGCAGTGCGCGCAATTCCAGGCGCTGGTAGTCGTCGGCCACCTGGCGCCATTCGCCCGTTTCCACGTTATAGGTTCTGGCGTCGAGCATCTCGGGAGTGACGCGGGCCATGTACTTGCAGTTCAGGTTGTAGATGGCGGCTGCTTCCTCAGCGGTGGCACCGCTGAGCACTGTCTGGAAGAAGCGGCGGGTATGGTCGGTGACGGTCTGCTGGGTGTAGACCTTGGGGTTCCAGGCCATGTCCATGAACAGCTGTATGGGGTACTCCATGGGCTTGAGGTCGCCCACGTTGAGAATCCAGAGACGCTGTATGCCGAAGTCGTAGGCCAGCGACAGCTGTTCAAACATCTGCTGTGTCTGTGTGACGTTGAGCCACTTGGTGTTGCGCGGAGCGCCAACGTAGTCTACATGGTAGTAGATGCCCCATCCGCCCTTGTGTTTGCGCTCCTCGGCATTAGGCACTCGGCGTATGTTGCCCCAGTTGTCGTCGCTGATGAGCACGATGACGTCGTCGGGTACGCGGAAGCCGGCGTCGTAGTAGTCCTGCACCTCCTTATAGAGAGCCCACACCTGGGTGGTCTTCTCGGCGGGCCGTCCTGTCACCTCTTTTATGATGCGGCGCTGGTTCTTCACGATGCGCTCCATGAGTGCCACGTCGGTCTTGTCGCCCATGGCCTCGTCGCCGTCGCCGCGCATACCGATGGTCACTATGTCCTCAGTGCCCTTCATGCGCTCAATGCCCTCGCGGAAGAAGCGGTCCAGGTTCTGCTGGTTGGTCTGGTAGTTCCACGGTCCCCACTCCCGCCGTTTGCGGGCATACTCCTGGTGGTTGCGGGCCATGGGCTCGTGGTGGCTGGTGCCCATGATGACGCCCATGCGGTCGGCGGTGCGTCCGTTCTCCGGGTCGTCGGCATAGAAGGCCCAGCTCCACATGGCGGGCCAGAGGTAGTTGCCCTTCAGCCTGAGGATGAGTTCAAACACCTTTTCGTAGAAGCGGTGGTCGCCATAGCCCGTGCCAAAGGTGTTTTTCACCCACGATGTCAGGCAGGGGGCCTCGTCGTTGAGGAAGAGTCCGCGGAAATCCACCGCAGGCTCGCCGTCGGTATAGACGCCCGGCAGCACGTAGGCCTCGGCCCGCCGCTCAATGGGGGCGTCGGCCCACCAGTACCAGGGCGACACGCCCATCTGGCGGCTCAGTTCATAGATGCCGTAGACGGTGCCCCGGCGGTCGCTGCCTGCAATGACGACCTGGCCGTTGACGGTAGTGATGACAAACTTTTCGCGGCATCCCTTCAGACCGTTTAGTTTCAACCTGTCAATGGCGGCGTTGCGGCCTATGGTGCCCACGAGGATGGTGCTGCCGGCCGGCGAGGCGGTGGTTAGCGTGGGCTGTGTGCCAAAGACAGCCTTGAAGTCGGCCTGCAGGCTGCGCAGTGCTATCTTGACGGCATCGTCGTCCTGGTCGCTGTAGGCGATGACAGCCCCCTTCAGCGCGACGGCGCCGTCCTGCGGGGTGAAGGTTACAAACTGGTCGGCTGCGCTTACTGTCAGCGTGAAGGCCGTGAGCAGCAGCGTCAGAGCCGTAGATAGAATGTTACGAATCATCATCGTGTGCTATTTCTTTATAAATTCATCAATGTCTATATAGCCGCCGGTCTTCTTGGTGGCATAGTTGAAGATGGCGAACTTGGAGCCCATGAAGAAGCGGCGATAGTCGAACACGCAGCGGTAGTTCCGGGTTCCTATCTGCGTCCAGTGGTCGCCGTCGAGGCTGTAGTAGAAGTTGGCCGCATCGTTATGACCGGGCTGGAAATCGCCGTCGATGCGCAGGTAGACGATGGCGGGCTTCGCCGGCAGTGCGACGCTCTCAACGGCCTTTCTTCTCACCTCGGTGACGTCCTTCTCGCGGTCGGTCAGCTTCACCGACTGCTCGCTCATCTCCAACGTAAACTTCTTGCCGTTGCGCATGATGGTGAGCACGCCGCTGTCGCCGTTGAAGGCTGTGAAGCCGGCTTCGTCGCCGTCCTTCATCCGGGAGTAGTCTATGCGTACCACGCCGCTGCACGTGGGTCCGAACATGCGCTGCGTCAGCGTGTTGGGAGCCAGGTAGAGGTTGCCCACCACGCGGCTGGTCTTCAGGCGCAGCCATCCCGGGCGCTCCGTGAGGCTCCAGGCCGTGTTGACGGGGTTGTGGTTCCACTGCCAGTGGAGGCCGAGCCTCCCCCCACCCTCCTCCGGCTGGAGGGGGAGGCTAAAGTCGTCGCTGCAGACAATTTCCCTCGCAGGCTGTCCGCTGCGGTAGGGTCTCATCACGTCGGGCACCTTGCCACGCTCGTCGCCGAGCATCGGCCAGCCGTCAATCCACCGCACGGGCGACAGCGTCAACACGCGGCCCACGCCGCCACGGTCCTGGAACATGATGCCATACCAGTCGCCCTCCTCGGTATCGACGATAGTGCCTTGTGCCAGGTAGGAGAATCCGCCGAAGTCGCTCTCCAGGACGACGTTCTTTTCCCACTTGCCGTTCAGGTCTTTCGTGCGGTAGCACACCTCGCGGCGATGGCGGCCGGGGGCGTAGACATGGCTGATGAGCAAGGCATAGTAGGTGCCGTTATGCTTGATGACGCGGGTGCCCTCCAGCAGCCCGCGCTCGTCGGCTTCGCGCTGGAAGTAGTGGCGCAACGACCCCTCGACGACGCCCTTCAGGTCGCGCGTCAGCTGGCACATCTCGCCGGTGCCGAAGAACACGTAGGGCGTGCCGTCGTCGTCGAAGAACAGCGTGGCGTCGTGGAAGTGGCGCAGGCGCGAGTGGATGGTCCACGGCCCCTCGGCCTTCGGGGCGGTGAAGATGTAGGTGTCGCCCATGGGGCCGCCTTCGTTGGGGGCCAGCAGTGCCCAGAACCTGCCGTCGTGATATTTCAGCGACGTGGCCCACTGTCCGCGCCCGTAGACGGTGCCCTCCTGCAGGTCGTACTTCGGCGAGTCTGTCAGCCTGTCGAAGATGTAGCCCACGGTTTCCCAGTTCTTCAGGTCTTTCGACGCCATGACTGGCGCACCGGGCATGAGGTGCATGGTGGTGGAAACGAGATAGAAGGTGTCGCCGACGCGGATGACGTCGGGGTCGGGGCAGTCGGCCCACAGCATGGGGTTGTGGATCAGGGTGGAGTCGGCGGCCTGCACCTTACAGCAGCCAAGCATCAGGATGCCTACGGCCAATGCTTTCAGTAGCTGAGATTTCATGATAACGGTCTTTAGTATTACGCAATTTGGCTACAAAGGTAACAAAAAATTGCCGTCTTACGATGGTTTTATGTATCAGAAGCTTTCTTATTTGTTATATTTTGTGCAATTACTAAAAATAAATGGCACCGTAATTGGCGTTTTGGCGCATCTTTTGTATCTTTGCATGGTTAATTAATCTATTGATATGAAAAAAGTCTTACTGTCAACAATCGTGGCGGCCTGCACGCTCCAATTAGCGGCACAGCCACAAGATTTCGGCGGCTTTGGAGGATTCCAACAGCAGGCTAAGTTAGAAACTTCGGCAGAGTGGAAGGATGTCAACTATGCCGGCGACGACAAGGCGTTCCACACCTGCGACATCTACCTGCCCAAGCAGGCCAAAGCCAGCTACCCGGTGGTCATCCACATCTACGGCAGCGCCTGGTTCAGCAACAACAGCAAGGGCAGCGCCGACCTGGGCACCATTGTCAAGGCCCTGCTCGATGCGGGCTATGCCGTTGTCTGCCCCAACCACCGATCCAGCGGCGACGCCAAGTGGCCCGCCCAGATTCACGACATCCGTGCCGTCATCCGCTTCGTGCGCGGCGAGGCCAGGAAATATAAGTTCGACCCCTCGTTCATCGCCACCAGCGGTTTCTCCTCGGGTGGCCACCTGGCCTCAACAGCTGCCACCACGAGCGGCACCAGGCAGACCAAGGTAGGCACCGTCGACATCGACCTGGAAGGGTCGGTGGGCAACTACCTCAGCCAGCCTTCAACCGTCAATGCAGCCTGCGACTGGTCGGGGCCTGTTGACCTGACGGCCATGGACTGCGGCGACCACATCACGATGGGCGACAACAGCCCCGAGGACGTGCTGCTCGGTTCGAAGCTCTCGCAGGAGCCCGACAAGTACCTCAGCCTCAGCGCCATCAGCTACATTGACAAGAACGACCCGCCCATCATCATCTTCCATGGCGAGAAAGACAACGTGGTGCCCGTCTGCCAGGGCCGGAAGTTCTATGAGCTGCTGCAGGCCGCCGGTGCCAGGGTTGAGGCCACCTTCGTGCCCGAGGGCGGCCACGGCATGGGCATGTACAGCGAGGAGAACCTCCGGAAGATGGTGCGATTCCTCGATGCCGCCCGCACTGGCAGCCCGCTCAGCGGCGAGCCAAGGCAGAAAGTGGTCGAGGACGGCGGCACCGGCCCCTCGAAGGCCATCATGAAGGAGGAGGCCACGCTGCCCGCCCATACCGTCTTCGTGCCGCAGGACCTGTCGCTGTTCGGCCCCAAGAAGCCGCTGCCCGTGCTCGTCTGGGGCAACGGAGCCTGCACCAACTCGCCGTGGGAGCACTACAAGTTTCTCAACGAGATAGCCTCCTACGGCTTCATCGTCCTTGCCACGGGCTACATACCCATGGACGAGCAGCCCTACCGCGGTCCCATGTCGACCTCTCAACAGCAGATAGAGTCTATCGACTGGGCCTTCGCCCAGAACGCCGACCCGCATTCACCTTATTATAATAAGCTTGACGTGAAGAACATCTGCCTGGCCGGCATGTCGTGCGGGGGACTGCAGACACTGTTCAACTGCGCCGACCCGCGCATCACGAGCCTGATGATCTGCAACAGCGGTCTCTTCAACCGGCAGAATGCCAACCAGGCCGTGGGCGGCATGCCCATGCCGCCGAAGGAGAAGCTCGCCGAGATTCACACGCCGATTATGTACCTGCTCGGCGGCGAGAGCGACATTGCCTACGGCAACGGCATGGACGACTTCCACCGCATCAACCACGTGCCCGCCTGCGCCGCCAACTTCCCCGTAGGCCACGGCGGCACTTACCGCCAGCCTCACGGCGGCGAGTTCTCGGTGGTGGCCCTGGCCTGGCTGCAGTGGCAGCTGAAGGGCGACAAGCAGGCCGCCAAGATGTTTGTCGGCAAAAACTGCGAGCTGTCGAAGCGCAAGGACTGGACCATCGAGAAGAACGCCCGGTTCAGCGCGCTGAAATAAAGCGTTTTGAAAAATCTGAATTTTAATTTATTTTGTAACGACAATGCTTGCTTCCGGATTTTTGCG
>CAMNJY010000020.1 GCA_946541745.1 uncultured Prevotellaceae bacterium | reverse complement strand
ATTTACACTTTCGCTTACTTTCGAAAAACTTTCGAAAAATAGCCATGTACCGATTTCACTGCTGCACGTGCGTCGCCGCCGTTGGAAAGATGCTGAAGGCAACAGCTACAGCAACGACTGGCACCTTGTTGCCAAAGGTACTCGCATCTTCACGGAGTTAAAATTGCTCTGAACAGGAGAGATCCCTGTGGATATGGCAGCCCCCACTTGCAATGCAGCCTTTAACTTCGTAGACGGAACAGATGTCATCTGCTCCGATTAAGTAAATTTATGTTTTCTTTTCGTGATTTTCTCAAAAAATAATTTCCATTTTTGCCTACACGCCTACATTTTCTTTGTAAATAGCTGAATAATAATGAGATTACAAATATTTTGCATACACTTTCCCTACATTTCCCTACACTGTTTTGAGCTGTTTTGTAAATAAACCCGCTAATACTATGACAATGTCGTGCTAAATCGTGTGAAAGAAACGCATGGAAGGCTGAAAAATAAGTTCAAAATAAGGTATTATTCATAATTCAACATTTGAAACTTGACATTTGGTCAGCTTTCACACAAAACGAGCCTCGTTTGTGACGAAAGGGAGTCCCTTTTGCCCGAAAGGGAGTCCCTTTTGCGCAAAAGGGAGTCCCTTTTCACGGAAAAATCCTCTTTTCCCCTTGATTTAGTGTAGGCAAATGTAGGGAAAGTGTATGCAAAAAAATTGTAATCTTTCTGTCTATCAGCTGTTTACAAAGAAAATGTAGGTGTGTAGGCAGAAACATAATTTTTTTTTGAGAAATTTTATGGTCTTTGGTGGCTATTTTTTTCTAAAATAAACATAATTTATAGGGTGTAGCTGTTCAGCGTAACCTTCTCAGTCCTTAACTTGTATAAAATTAAATCTGTAGTATTGTTTGGTGGGTTCGGAAAAAATGTATAACTTTGCAGGCTATAAACAAAATCACTTGTATTATGGCACGAATCAACAATCACCTCGTTATCATGGCCGGCGGCGTAGGCAGCCGCTTCTGGCCTATGAGTACCGCCGACAACCCCAAGCAGTTCATCGACGTGCTCGGCACCGGAAAAACACTGTTGCAGCTCACCGTCGAGCGGTTCGGCACGCTGGTGTCGCCAGAGAATATCTGGGTGGTCACCAACAGCAAGTATGCCTCCACGGTTGCCGACCAGTTGCCCAGCGTGCCTCGCGGCAACATCCTCTGTGAGCCCTGCCGCCGTAATACGGCCCCGTGCATCGCCTACGTCTCGTGGCGCATCAAGTCGAAAGACGCCAAGGCCAACATTGTGGTCACCCCCAGCGACCACGTCGTGATGAACGTTGCCGAGTTCCAGCGCGTGGTCGGCGAGTGCATGAAGTTCACCTGCGACACCGACGCCATCGTCACCCTCGGCATGAAGCCCAACCGCCCGGAGACGGGCTACGGCTACATACAGGCCAACCTCGGCGCGCGCTCGCTGCGCAACAAGGAGATTTACCGTGTGGACTCCTTCCGCGAGAAGCCCGACCTGGAGACCGCCCGTGAGTACATCAAGCAGTCCAACTACTACTGGAATGCCGGCATCTTCATCTGGAATGTCAACACCATCGTCAACGCCTTCCGCATGTACCAGCCCTCCATGGCCCGCGTCTTTGAGTCGATGAGTGCCTTCTACGGCACGCCCCGGGAGCAGCAGGTGGTAGACGAGCGGTTCCCCGAGTGCGACAGCATATCGGTGGACTACGCCATCATGGAGAAGGCCGAGGAGATATTTGTATGCCCGGCCGACTTCGGCTGGAGCGACCTTGGCACCTGGGGGTCGTTGCGCCAGCAGAGCCACAAGGACCTCTACGGCAATGTCTGCATAGGCCACGACATCAAGATGTATGAGAGCCATAACTGCATAGTCCACACCACGCAGGAGCGCAAGGTGGTGGTACAGGGGCTTGAGGGCTACATCGTGGCCGAGAAGGACAACACGCTGCTCATCTGCAAGCTGTCTGAGGAGCAGCGTATCAAGCAGTTCAGCGACGAAAACTGAAAAAAATATAGCTAAAGATATATGGAAAACAAAAAAGTTGCTCTCATTACCGGTATCACAGGCCAGGACGGTTCATACCTGGCCGAATTTCTCATTGAGAAGGGCTATGAAGTCCACGGACTCATGCGCCGCTCCTCATCGTTCAACACGGCCCGCATCGAGCACCTCTATCTCGACGAGTGGGTGCGCGACATGAAGAAGGTGCGTCTCGTCAACCTGCACTGGGCCGACATGACCGACTCCTCGTCGCTCATCAGGGTTATCTCCAAGGTGCGTCCCACAGAGATTTACAACCTCGCGGCACAGAGCCACGTGAAGGTGTCGTTCGACGTGCCCGAGTACACGGCCGACACCGACGCCAACGGCGTGCTGCGCCTGTTGGAGGCTGTGCGCATCAGCGGGCTGGCTGACAGTTGCCGCATCTACCAGGCATCGACCTCCGAGCTTTACGGCAAGGTGCAGGAGGTGCCGCAGTCGGAGACCACGCCCTTCTATCCCCGCTCGCCCTACGCCGTGGCCAAGCTCTACGGCTTCTGGATCATGAAGAACTATCGTGAGAGCTACAACATGTTCTGCTGCAACGGCATACTCTTCAACCACGAGAGTGAGCGCCGTGGCGAGACCTTCGTCACGCGCAAGATTACGCTGGCCGCCGCGCGCATAGCCCAGGGCTATCAGGACAAGCTCTACTTAGGCAACCTCAACTCGCTGCGCGACTGGGGCTACGCCAAGGACTACATAGAGTGCATGTGGCTCATCCTGCAGCAGCCCGAGCCCGACGACTTCGTCATAGCCACCGGCGAGTATCACACCGTTCGCGAGTTCTGCACGCTGGCTTTCCGCGAGGTGGGTATCGAGCTGGAGTGGCGCGGCGACGGCATCGACGAGAAAGGCTATGACAAGGCTACCGGCAAAGCCCTCGTCGAGGTAGACCCCAAGTATTTCCGTCCTGCCGAGGTTGACCAGCTCTTAGGCAATCCCGCCAAGGCCAAGGCCAAGCTGGGGTGGAACCCTCAGAAGACGTCGTTCCAGGATTTGGTCAAGCTCATGGTGAAGCACGACATGAGGTTTGTCAAGAAACTGTTTATTAAAGCCCACATGGACGATGCTCAGCAAGGACAGTAAAATATATGTGGCGGGGCACCGCGGACTCGTGGGCTCCGCCATCTGGAACAACCTCTGGCAGCGCGGCTACCACAACCTCGTTGGCCGCACCCACAGCCAGCTTGACCTTACCGACCAGGTGGCCGTCCGCCAGTTCTTCGACCAGGAGCGCCCCGACGCCGTGGTACTCGCTGCCGCCTTCGTGGGTGGCATCATGGCCAACTCGCTCTACCGTGCCGACTTCATCATGCAGAACATGAAGATGCAGTGCAATGTCATATCCGAGGCTTACGCCCACGGCGTCAGCAAACTGCTCTTCCTCGGCTCCACCTGCATCTATCCCAAGAACGCACCGCAGCCCATGAAGGAGGACTGCCTGCTGACGTCGCCCTTGGAGTACACCAACGAGGAGTATGCCATTGCCAAGATTGCCGGCCTGAAGATGTGCGAGAGCTACAACCTGCAGTATGGCACCAACTATATAGCCGTGATGCCCACCAACCTTTACGGGCCTAACGACAATTTCCACTTGGAGAACTCGCACGTCATGCCCGCCATGATGCGCAAGGTCTACCTGGCCCGGCTCATCCATGAAGACCGCTGGGACCTCATTGCCAACGACCTCGGCAAGCGGCCCGTAGAGGGGGTTGGCGGGGCTGCGTCGCGCGACGCCATCCTGTCGGTGTTAAGCAAGTATGGCATATATAATAACAAGGTGGTGCTCTGGGGTACCGGCACCCCCCTGCGCGAGTTCCTCTGGAGCGAGGACATGGCCGATGCCTCCGTCCACGTGCTGCTGAATGTGGACTTCAGCGACATCATTGGCATAGAGAAATATTCGTCGGTACACTACGGTGCGGCCACCGACGGGGCCGTAGACCGCAACCACTCCGCCGGCCGGGGCGGTGCCATTCCCAGCCTGGGCGAGATACGCAACTGCCACATCAACGTAGGTACCGGCAAGGAACTGACCATACGCCAACTCTCCGAACTCGTAGTGCGTGTGGTAGGCTTTGAGGGCACGGTGGAGTTTGACGCCACCAAGCCCGACGGCACCATGCGCAAGCTCATCGACGTGACGAAACTGCACTCCTTAGGGTGGACCCACAAGGTGGAAATAGACGACGGCGTGCAGCGGCTCTTTGACTGGTACAGGAAAAATGTAAAAATGTAAAAATGTAAAAATGAAACGCCTGGAACCGAACATCGACATCAGCGAGTGTCAGTTGGAAGAACTGACCGCCGACGAGCAACAGCTCGTCAAAAAGGCCATTGAGGCCACTGACAGGGCTTATGCCCCTTACTCCCACTTCAGTGTCGGCGCCGCCGTGCTCCTGGCGAACGGGAGGGTGGTCGTAGGCTGCAATCAGGAGAATGCGGCCTATCCCGCCAGTCTCTGTGCCGAGCGCACGGCGCTCTTCGCCGCCGGTGCCCAGTATCCTGATACGCCCGTCGTGATGCTGGCCGTGGCTGCCCGTACCTCCCGGGGCGACCTTCAGGACGAGCCTGTCAGTCCCTGTGGCTCCTGCCGCCAGGTGCTCATTGAGACCGAGACCCGCTTCCGGCGCCCGGTGCGCATCATCCTCTACGGGCGGCGCTGCCTCTACGTCATGGACGGCATACGCCACCTCATGCCCCTCTCCTTCTCAAAGTTCTGACTTCAGCCCGCCATGTATTTCCTGTCAAACATCGTACCCCCGGCCATTCTTGCCGGTATCTGTATCTCCATAGGCTGCGTCGTCAACCTCCGCGTAGGCGGCGTAGCCGGAGCTGTGCTCTTTGCCTTCGGGCTGACGACGGTTGTCTATTACGGTCTGAAACTCTATACCGGCACGGCGGGCTTCATACGCCGCCACGGCGACTGGGCCATGCTCGTGGCCGTGCTTCTGGGCAACATTGTGGGCTGTCTGCTTACGGCCTGGCTCATAGCCTATGCCCAGCCCGACTGTATAGACCCCGCCGCCCGCATACTCAGTTCGCGACTCGACAAGGGGCCGCTGGCCTGTTTCCTGCTGGCCATAGGGTGCGGGTTTATCATGACGACAGCCGTGGAGTTTGCCCGCAAAGGCAAGATGCTGACGCTGCTGCTCGGAGTGCCCGTCTTCATTCTCTGCGGCTTTGCCCACTCCATAGCCGACGCCTTCTATTTCCTGCTTTCTCCCGCGACGCTGCTGCTCCAGCCCGAAGTGCTTGGCGTCTACGTGGCTGAGGTGCTGGGCAACTTCGTGGGTTGCAACCTCACTCGCTGGACGCTTTATTTCACGCCCAGGGTGTGAGTGCCGGGTGGAGTAGGGGGGGGCTACCTGATGTCTTTATAGTTGTTGTTGGCCAGCATCTGGGCAACGGTGACATGGGGGTGGCGCTTCATGTAGTGGGCTACGGTACGTGTGTAGAGCGTGTTGAACACGGCTCGCCCCATGGCCTCGTTGACCACCCACTGCACCTTGCCCATGTGCAGGTCGTGCTCCAGCTGCGTGAGTTGTCGGTCATGGGGCATGGGATAAAGGCTGAGCAGATAGAAGCCTATGCAGTCAGGGACGATAAACTCGCGCGACATGACCCTGCGCTGGCTTTCGGTATAGCCGAACTCCGGGCGGAGGTAGAGGGGGTAGTCGCTGCCTAAATATTTGTCGAGCGATATGCCCAACAGGCCGTTGCCGACGATGATGCTCTGGTCGAGCGAACCTATCTGTGCGTAGACCTGGGGCACCTCGATGCCGGGAATCATCTCTGTAAGCCGCTCAAAAGCCTGGCTGAGCTCGTCGTTGAGGTCGTCGATGTTGGCAAACTGCTGTTCGGCGGAAGCTATCAGCACCTGCAGGGTGGTGTCTTGGTAGAAGTTGAGGAATTTGACGTTGATTTCAGGCTCGTTGACCCGTCCTATCTTCAGCACGTCCTCAATGAGTGTACGTGTCTGCCGGGGGTAGCCGGTGTTCATCTGCTGTAGGGCTGAGAAGTCGCCGGTGGTGAGGTAGAGGCTCTCTATCCGGTCGTAACGCTCTATGGCCACCTTTGTTGCAGTCCCTTCCCCCGGGGCGGCGAAGGGCCACTGACAGCTTGTGAGCAGGAGCAGTACAGACAGTAGGAATGTATATTTGAACCGCATTAGGAAGTCATGTTTCAGTGAATTTTATTTAAATCTGAGTGCAAAATTACTAAATAATATTGTAAAATCCAAATTTTAACCTAAAAAAGATAAAAAGTTCTTTGAAAATGACTACTTTTGTAAACTACTCAACAAAAAGCTACGACAAATGAAAAAAATCCTTCTATGGGCATTGTTGGCCTCAGTGGGCGCCACTGCAACGGCGCAGCAGCAGATAACAGTCAGCGTAACCAACCCCTCCAAGCAAGCGAGGGCCGACCAACCGGTAGTGATAGCGCTGAGCGAATACGGCGACGTGCGCTCGGCACTGGTCACGGTGGACGGCCGCGAGGTTGCCTGCCAGTTGGACGACCTTGATCAGGACGAGCAGATGGATGAGCTCTGCTTCCTGGCCGACCTGGCGGGCAAGCAGCAGCGGCAGTACACCGTGACCCTGTACAGCGAGGGCGAGCCACGGCAGTATCAGGCACGGGTTTATGCCGAGATGCTCATGCGTAACGACAAGGTGAAGGCGAAAAACCGTCACGACAACTTCATAGAGAGCATCACCGCCCGTGGCGACTGTGCCAACAGCTACAACCTTCAGCACCATCACGGCGTGGACTTCGAGAGCGAGCTGAACGGCATACGTATCTACTTCGACAAGCGCCAGACGCTGGACCTCTACGGCAAGTTCAAGAAGCGGCTGGAGCTGAAGGACACGCAGTTCTACACCCAGGACGACCAGAAGCGCCAGGGCTATGGCGACGACGTGCTGTGGGTGGGCAACACCTTCGGCCTGGGCGCCTTCCGGGGCTGGGACGGCCAGGGGCCCACGATGGTTGACCCCGTTCGCTCCAGGACCCAGCGCATCATCAGCTACGGTCCGCTGCGTACCATCGTCGAGGTGATTGACCGTGGCTGGCAGCTGCCGGGCGGCGGTGCGCAGGCCGTGGTCAACATGACCCTGCGCTACATACAGTATGCCGGCCACCGCGATACAGACGTGGAAGTGATGTTCAGCAAGGACATGAGCGGCCACCGCTTCTCTACCGGCATCATCAATGTGAAAGGGTCAGTGGAATATAGTGACAAGCAGGGGCTACGCGCCTGCTGGGGCACCGACTATCCGTCGACCGACACCGTGAAGTGGAGCCGCGAGACGGTGGGCCTGGCTGTCAGCATACCGCGCCAGTACATTGTCAGCGAGGAGCCGGCCAACAAGGACAACTATGGCTTCGTGGTGAGACCTCAGTGCAAGCGCATGAGCTACAAGATCACCTACACCTCGGCCAATGAGGAGTTTGGCTACCACTCGGCCAAGGAGTGGTTCGACTACCTCAAGGAGTGGAAGCGCGAACTGCAGCAGCCCGTGGTGGTCAAGGTAGGTAAATAGGCTCGGGGTCAGGAGGCCGGCAAAGTGTTGAAGGTCTTGTGCCCCCTGACGTAGTATTGCCAGAGCAGCGAGAAACGGCGTTGCTCTGGTATTTTCTTGTCTACGCGGTTGGCCTGGATGGCACGTCGGTCGGCATCGAACTCATGCCGCCACAGCTTGAAGGCACGGCGGGCGCGGAAGACGGCCTTGAAGTCGCCGGGATGGCCATCAAGGATGAGCATCGCCCATGCCGCCACGTAGTCTAAGAGCCATCGCCATCGCATGACGTGGCGCAGTTCCTCGTCGGGCAGGCATTTATAGAGCATGGTGAGGTTGTTGCGGAAGTTGAGGAACGTCTTCATAGGGTTATCCTTGGGCAGCGTGCCGCCGCCGACGTGGTAGACCTGCGACTCTGGCAGGCAGACGATGCGCCGCCCACGGAGTCGCAGCCTCCAGCAGAGGTCAATCTCCTCATTGTGGGCAAAGAAGCGGCCGTCGAGTCCTCCAGCGTCCCAGTAGTCCTGTGAGCGAATCATGAGAGCGGCCCCTGTAGCCCACAGCACGTCAGCGGGATAGTCATACTGGCCATTGTCGCGCTCAACAGTGCTGAACAGGCGTCCCCGGCAGAAAGGATAGCCGTAGCGGTCGATGAAGCCGCCGGCGGCTCCTGCATATTCGAAGCTGTCGCGGTCGGCCATGCTCAGCAGTTTAGGCTGGCAGGCGGCTATGTCAGGGTGCGTGTCCATATACTCGGTGAGGGGTGTAAGCCAGTGGTGGGTCACCTCAATGTCGGAGTTCAGCAGCAGGTAGTATTCAGCGTCCACCTGGCGCAGGGCTTTGTTGTAGCCGTCGGCGAAGCCCCAGTTGCGGTCCAGCTCAATGACTCTCACTTCGGGGAACACCGTTCGCAGCAGGGTCAGCGAGTTGTCGGTCGAGGCGTTGTCGGCCACATAGACCGCAGCCTCGTCGCGGCTGTAGCGCAGTACCGACGGCAGGTACTGGCTGAGCATGGCTGCTCCGTTCCAGTTTAATATGACAATGGCTATCTTATCCATTTACGCGCGTACATTATTATTTATAATATGGCCCATCAAGGCAGTGTGGTCGTGGTTGAAGGGTCCCAGGTCGACACCTGTCAGTTGGTTGTCGAGTTCTGGGTTGGCCTGGCTTGGTGGCAGTTCCACACGGATGTAGTTAGGGGTGAAACCGTGCATGGCCTTGCCGCGAGGGGCTTTCTCAAACAGCACACGGGCCTGCTGGCCTATGTGGCGGGCGTAGAACTGGTGGGTCTTTTGGTCCGACAGTTCGAGGAGCCGTTTTGACCGCAGCTTCTTGTCGGCATCGCTGACGCGGTAGTCAATCTTCAGGGCCTGCGTGCCGGGCCGCTCGGAGTAGGGGAAGACGTGCAGCTGGGTGATGTCGAGACGGCTGAGCAGGTCGTAGGTCTCCTCGAAGCACTCAGGTGTCTCGCCCCGGCACCCCACCATGACATCCACGCCTATGAAGGCATCGGGCATGGCCTCCTTTACCCTGACTATCTTGTCGGCGAAGAGCTGGCGGTCGTAGTGGCGGTGCATAAGCCGCAGCACGGTGTCGCTGCCGCTCTGCAGGGGTATGTGGAAGTGGGGCATGAAAGCGCGGCTGTGGGCACAGTAGTCTATGAGTTCGTCGCTGAGCAGGTCGGGCTCGAGCGAACTGATGCGATAGCGGCTGATGGCCTCCACGTCGTCAAGGGCCTTGACCAGGTCGATGAACCGTTCGCCGGTGGTTTTCCCGAAGTCGCCTATGTTGACGCCGGTGAGCACTATCTCGCGCCCCCCCTCGGCAGCGGCCTGCCGGGCCTGCTCCACGAGCGAGGCTATGGTGGGGTTGCGCGAAAAGCCCCGTGCGTAGGGTATGGTGCAGTAGGTGCAGAAGTAGTCGCATCCGTCCTGCACCTTGAGAAAGTAGCGTGTACGGTTGCCCCGTGAGCATGACGGTGCGAAGGAGCGAATGTCCTTGGTCTTCTGGCGGACGGTCTCGGTGAGGCGGTCGGTGCCGCAGGCACGCCTGGTGAAGGCGTCGGACAGGAAGTCCACGAGGCGCGACTTCTCGTCTGACCCCAATACCAGGTCTACGCCTTCTATCTGGCTGACACTGTCGGCCGACAGCTGGGCGTAGCATCCCGTCACAACGACGAAGGCCCCGGGGTGCTGGCGCACCAGGCGGTGAATAGCCTGCCGGCACTTATGGTCGGCCACGTCGGTCACCGAGCAAGTGTTGACGAGGCAGATGTCGGCCTGCTCACCCCGCTGGGCGGTGACGACCCCCATCTCCTGCAGCTGACGGGCAAAGGTCGACGTCTCGCTGAAGTTAAGTTTGCAGCCCAGGGTGAAATAAACCGCTTTTTTGCCTTGAAAGGCTGATGTATCTATCATATATAAATAGGTGTCAATGTTTTCGCGCACAAAGGTACGGAAAAAATCTGAAATTTAGGCTTTTTTTTGAAATTATCCGCGTCGATGATTTTGTAAGCAAAATTTAACAATTCGGAACTTACTGATTTTCAGTGCTTTGCTAAAAAGTTACAAAAAGAGTCTAAAAAAAAATCAAAAAAAAGATACGCCGTATCAAAAAAATGCCTACCTTTGCATCGTTTTAATAAACAAATGATTGTTTTACAGATTTAAAAGCTTAGAAAAAATGAAGAAATTAGTTTTTGCATTCGCAGCTGTTGTAGCTGTTTCATTCGCCGCATGTGGTAACAAGACCGAGCAGGCTGCTCCCGTTGACACTGACTCTATCGAGGAGGTTGTGGACAGTGTAATTCCTGATTCTGCAGCTGCTGTGGTTGACAGTGCTGCTACCGATTCAGCTGCTGCTCAGCAGTAATCTGACGCGGACAAGAACAGAAAATGCCGCCGGACGAGAGTTCGGCGGTTATTTTTTATCTGTATAATTCTCTTTTTTTGTCGAATGAAACATAAAATGTATATTCTGAACGAAAAAAGCGACGTCGGAAATTGGCGAAAAATGCCTAATTTTGCAGCCGAAAACGAATAATAGTAATGAATCTTACAGACAATAGGCTGACAGAGTACATCGGAGGCACTCTTTCCGACATCGGAATAGTACAGGCCGTGGAGGGTGAAGTGTTGTATCTCAGCAATTTGCGCGAGGTGTCCAATCTGCCCAGCATACGCGTTGAGTACAACACCCTGGCTTACTGCCGGAAGGGGCGCATACTCGTCGATATGGGCGGCAATCAGCAGGTGCATATCACGCCCGGCCAGCTGCTCATGGTGCCCGCCGGCAAGTTGGTGCAGCCCATGATGATCAGCACCGACCTGGATGCTACCGCCTTGCTATTGTCCGACCGTACCCTGAAGACGCTCCTGGGCAACCAGCTCAGCATCTGGAACAAGGCTATGTACATGAAGGAAATCTACGTCATAGATTCTGACTGGGTGGAGGGCCTGGGCAATTACACGAAGTCGCTCTTCAAGAAGAACGAGAAGCCGCAGTTGTTCCGTGAGATTGTTTCCTCGTTTCTCCGCACCATGCTGCTCATGGTCTGTGAGGAGCTTATACAGCATGAAGACATGACCGCTGACGACGACCACTCGTCGGTACGCGACAAGGAGCTGTTCAACCGCTTCCTGCAGTTGCTGGGGCAGCAGAAACTGAAGCGTCAGCACGTAGGGTTCTATGCCGACAAGATGCACATCACCCCCAAATATCTGTCTACGATAGTGCGTCGCGTCAGTGGCAAGACGGCTATCCGCTGGATTACCGAGAGCGTCATGGATGACAGTTATAATCTGCTGACCAGGACCGACCTGAGCGTCAAGGAGATAGCCCACCAGCTGGGATTCCCCAACTCCTCTTTCTTCGGCCAGTATTTCCGTGAACAGGCCGGCATGACCCCTATGGAGTACAGAACCCAACATAAGCATGTCATTTGAGTGATGGACAGTGTAAAAGTAATCAGTGTCAGGACCCGCAGCGAGATGAACGACTTCATACGGCTCACCGACCGCATCTACGGCGGCTGTGAGCAGTATGTGCCCGACGTTGAGAGCGAAACACGCCACCTGTTCCAGCCCGCGTCCAATCCCGGGCTTGCCTTCTGCGACATCCAGCCCTTCGTGGCCTATAGGGGCAGTGAGCCAGTGGGGCGCATCGTAGCCATCGTCAACCGCCATGCCAACGAGCACTGGAAGGTGCGCAATGTGAGGTTCTCCATGGTGGAGTTCATCGACGACGAGGCCGTTTCCGAAGCCCTGCTCGACGCCGTGGCCCAGTGGGGGCGCTCGCGCGGCATGGACACTATACAGGGGCCGATGGGCATCAGCGATTTCGACAAGGAGGGCATGCTCGTGGAGGATTTCCAGCTGACGGGCTCCATGACGTCCTATTATAATCACGCTTACTACCCGAAGCATTTGGAGCGGTTAGGCTTCAGCAAGGAGGTCGACTGGCTGCAGGTGCGCATAGAGATTCCCAAGGAGGTGCCGGCCCGCTATGCACGGGTTGCACAGTATGCTCGCGACATGATAGGGCTGCGGGTGGTCAAGGTCAGTGCCCGTGACGTGCTCAAGGGTGACTACGGGCGCAAGATTTTTGAGCTGCTGAATGTGGCCTACGCCCCCATCTTCGGTTTCACGCCTATGACGGAGGGCCAGGCCAGGCATTTCCTGAACGCCTATGTCCCCCTGCTCGACATGCAGCTGGTGCCCCTGGTTGAGAATGCCGATGGCGAGCTGGTAGGCCTCGCCGTGACCCTGCCCTCGCTGGCTGAAGCCCTGCGGCGGTCGAATGGCCGGTTGTGGCCCTTAGGCTGGTGGCATCTGCTGAGAGCCTTGCGCTGGCATCATGCCGACAACCTGGAAATGCTGCTCGTAGCCGTGCGCCCCGACTATCAGGGCTTAGGGGTCAACGCCTTGTTCTTCGACGACCTTATACCCATCTATAACAGGTGTGGCTACCGGTGGGCTGAGACCGGCCCGCAGTTAGAGGACAATATCAAGGAACTGACGCAGTGGAAACCGCTGCACCCTGAGTTTGTCAAGCGTCGTCGCTGTTATCAGAAGAAATTGACAATAGATAATTGATAATTATAATTAATGATGGAAAGAAGAGTAGTAATTACAGGAATGGGCATCTGGTCGTGTCTCGGTACGACACTCGACGAGGTGCGCCAGTCATTGTATGACGGAAAGAGCGGCATCATCTTCAGCCAGGAGCGCAAGGATGCCGGCTTCTGCTCGCCCCTGTGCGGCAATGTACCCAAGGCCGACCTGAAGAAGGTGTTGAGCCGCAACCAGCGTCAGCTCATGCCCGAGGAGGCCCAGTATGCCTATCTGGCTACCGTCCAGGCCCTCCAGCATGCCAAGCTCGACCAGGACTATATCGACAGCCACGAGGTGGGTGTCATCTATGGCAACGACTCCGTAGCTGAGGACACGATGGTGGCCCTCGACAAATTCCGCCAGGCCGGCTCTACGGTGGCCTGCGGCAGCGGTGCCATTTTCAAGTCTATGAACTCGACCGTGACCATGAACCTGGCCACGCTGTTCCACCTGAAGGGCATCAACCTGACGGCTTCCGCCGCCTGTGCCTCCGGGTCGCAGGCTTTAGGCTTAGGGTTCCTGCTCATCAAGAACGGCCTGCAGGACTGCATCGTCTGTGGCGGTGCCGAGGAGAACAACATGTACGGCATAGCCGCCTTCGACGGTCTGCAGACCTTCTCAAAGCGCGAGAACGACCCCACAAGGGCCAGCCGTCCCTTTGACCGCGACCGTGACGGCCTCGTGCCCAGTGGCGGCGCGGCCACCCTCATCGTCGAGAGTTACGAACATGCCGTGCGTCGCGGTGCGCCCATCCTGGCTGAGATTGTAGGGTGGGGCTTCTCGGGCAACGGCGACCACATATCGACCCCCAACGTCGCCGGTCCGGCCCGCTCCCTGGAGCTCTGCTTCCAGAGTGCCGGTCTGAAACCTACAGATATCGGCTACGTCAACGCCCACGCCACGTCGACCCACATCGGTGACAGCCGCGAGGCGCAGGCCATTGCCCAGATTTTCGGCGACTATCGCGTGCCCGTCACCTCTACCAAGGGCCAGACGGGTCATGAGATGTGGATGGCCGGTGCCTCTGAAATCATTTACTCCATGCTGATGATGAAGAACGACTTCATCGGCGGTTCGCTCAACTTTGAGAACCCTGACGACGAGACGGCCTGTATCAACGTGCTTCCCGAGCGCATAGAGAAACATTTCGACCTCTTCCTGAGCAATTCATTCGGCTTTGGCGGCACCAACTCAACGCTCATCGTCCGCAATCTTTAGCCGGGCCGACGACTCGCCTGGGTCGAAATATCGAGATAACAAGATAACGAAATAACGAAACAAAAAGAAAAAAACAATGACAAGAGACGAAATCAAGAACCACGTGAACAGCCTGCTGGCTGAAGAGTTTGAAATCGAAGAGAGCGAGTTCGCTCCTGACGCCGTGCTGAAAGAGACATTAGGCCTTGACAGCATCAACCTCGTAGACCTCATTGCCCTGGTGCAGTCTGAGTACAAAATCACTATCCCCGTGAGCGACCTGCCTCAGATTCAGACCTTCGACAACCTCTACGACTACATTGAGCAGCACCTGCCCGCATGATGGAGGGTGACGACATCAAACTGCTGATACCTCAGCGTTTCCCCATGATGATGGTCAGCCGTTTCGAGGCTACCGGCCCCCAGTCGGCGGCGACGGCTCTGACCATCACCCGGGACAACTATTTCCTGCTGCCCGGTGGCGACCTGTCAGAGACGGGGCTCATAGAGCACATCGCCCAGTCGGCCTCGGCCCTGGCCGGGTGGCGGGCACTCGAAAGCCATGCCGAGCAGCCCCCGGTGGGGCTGATTGGCGAAGTGAAACACTTTGTGTGCCACCGTCGGGCCCGTCTGGACGAGACGGTCAGCACCGTTGTCAACTTCGGCTTTAGTTTTGCCAACGCTACGCTCATCACTGGCGAATGCCGGGTGGGCGACGAGCTGATAGCCGAGGCCAACATGAAGATTTTCATTCAATGACCGAACTGTTTGTCAGGATATACCGCTACTTCCGCCACCATCGTGCCGTCTGCTGGCTGTCGATGGCGGCCTTGTTTGTCGTCTTCGGCTTCTTTGCCACGCGCATTCATTTAGAGGAGGACATCGACAAGCTCATGCCGTCGTCCAAGAACGAGGACGGCACCACGAAGCTGGCTTTTGCCAGTCTGAAAATCAAGGACAAGACGTTTATCACCATCGAGGGCCAGTCGCCCGAGCGGTTGGTGGCCGTCTGCGATGCCTTTATGGACACCCTCCTGGTGCGCGACTCATCCGCTCATACCATCGGCGACCTCTTCTATCGTCTGCCTGATGAGCTGATGACCGACGGCATAGGCTACCTGGCAGACCACTTGCCGTCGTATATCGACACGACGGCCTATGCCGCCTTCGACACCCTGCTGACGCGCGACCACATGGTCCGCCAGATGGCCCAAAACCGTGACGACCTGGAGGGTGAGTTCGGCAGCATGTTTCCAGAGCTGATACAGCTCGACCCCCTCGGCATGCGCTCGGCGCTGAACCTCCCCTTGTCGCTCGCCGGCGGCGAGGGAGGCCGTTCCGGCATCGCCCCCCTCTCGTTGGAGGGGTCTGACGCGCCCGCCCATTTCTTCGTTCCCGATTCCACGGTGCTTGTGGCTTTTCTCACGCCCCGCTTCTCATCGACCAACACCGGCCAGGGGTCGGCCCTGTTCCGCATGCTCAACGACGAGATAGAGCGTTTCAAGCAGACCTGTCCCGACGTGCGCATCAGCTACCACGGCACCCCCGCCAGCGGCTTCTACAATTCCACGCAGATCAAGCACGACCTCACCACCACCATCAGCGGCGCCCTGTTGCTGGTGCTGGTCATGCTGGTGCTTAACTTCCGCCGCTGGGACACCATCCCGCTGCTGCTGCTGCCCGTAGCCTTCGGCACCCTCTTCGGCCTGAGCCTCATGTACTGGCTCAAAGGTCAGTTCTCGCTCTTAGCCCTTGGCATCGGCGGCGTCGTGCTGGGCGTGGCCCTGAGTTACGTGCTCCATGTGCTGACACATAGGGAGTATGTCGGCGATGCTGAGCAGCTGTTGCGCGACCAGGTGAAGCCCGTCCTCCTGGGCTGCATCACCACCATAGGCTCCTTTTCCGGGCTCATCTTCATCAAGACCGACCTGCTCCAGGACTTCGGCCTCTTCGCTGCCTTTGCCATCCTTGGCACCACCCTGTTCAGCCTCGTCTATCTGCCCCAGTTCTTCAAGCATGAGGCACCCAGACCTGTGACCGAAGCACTGGTCAACTATCCCTTTGACCGCAGCAAGCCACTGCTCGTGGCCATCGGCGTGACCTTGGTCGTCAGCATAGGGGCCTACCTGTGGAAGGGCACCCAGTTTGACGCCGACATGCACAACTTAGGCTATGAGGCCGAGCTGACCGAGCACTCAGAGGCCCTGCTGCGCCAGAAGACCTACACCGGCGACAAGCAGAAATACTTCGCCAGCAAGGGTGCTACGATGGAGGAGGCCATTGAGCACTTTGCACAGCTCGACCGCAAGCTCGACTCCCTGCAGCGGTTAGGGCTGGTCAAGGAGTACACCCGTACCAACCAGATTTTCGTGCCGCTCAAGGAGCAGCGGCAACGCATCGACGCCTGGCACCGCTACTGGTCGCCGGAACGTCTGTCAACGGTCAGACGCCTCATAGCCGAGACAGCCCCTCAGGCCGGTCTTCGCCCTGAAGCGTTCGACACCTTCTTCGATGCCGCCACGGCCGACTACGAGCCCGACGCCCTCTACGAGGCCGGGCTGATACCCGAGGGCTTCCAGTCTACGATGACGGAGCAGAGCTATGGCGGCGACTACCTGTGCTTCACCTCCGTGCGCTGTCAGAACGACTCTGTGCGCAGTGCCGAGAGTGACTATATGCGCATCTGCGACGCCGTGGCCAAAGATCCCGACCTGCTGGTGCTCGACACCTATTATTATACCACTGACACCCTTCTCCAGATGAGCAGCGACTTCGACGTGCTGCAGTGGCTCTCCATGCTGTTTGTCTTTGGCGTGCTCCTGGTCAGCTTCCACTTCAACTGGCGGCTGGCGTTGTTGGGCTTCATGCCCATACTGCTCAGCTGGCTCGTCGTCTTGGGCGTGATGAACATCTTCGACGTGCGGTTCAACCTCATCAGTATCATCATCTCAACCTTCATCTTCGGCATTGGCGTCGACTACAGCATCTTTATCATGCAGGGTCTGACGAGTGGCGACACGCGCCAGTTGGGCTATCACAAGAAGGCCATCCTTCTCAGTGCATTCATCCTGGTGGTCACGGTCAGCAGCATGCTCTTGGCCAGCCATCCTGCCATCCGTTCCGTAGGCTTCTCTACGTTGGTAGGCTTGCTCTCCGCCGTCATCCTGGCCTATGTCCTCCAGCCCGCCGTCTACCGTAAAATCGTAAATAAATAGTAAATCGTAAATAAATAGTAAATCGTAAATAAATAGTAAATAAATAGTAAATCGTAAATTGTAAAATAGTAAATCCCAATGTTGGTTGTTGTCATAGGAAGCGGCTTTGGCGGACTGGTCTGCGCACAGCTCCTGGCGCGTGCCGGCCGGCAGGTAGTGGTACTCGAACGCGGGCATCAGCCCGGCGGCTGTCTGCAGAGCTATCGGCGCGGTGGCCTCAGGCTCGACACGGGGCTTCACTACGTTGGCGGACTGGCCGAGGGTCAGCCGCTGCATGCCCTCTTCGGTGAGCTGGGACTGTTGGCCCTGCCCTGGCAGCGGCTCGACGCCGACGGCTTCGACCGCGTCACCATCGGCGACGAGACGTTCCCCTTTGCCGAGGGCTTCGACCGCTTTGCCGACACGCTGGCCCGGCGCTTTCCCGCCGACCGCGACGCCCTTTTCCGATACGCCGACCTGCTGAGACACCTGCCCCCGGTGATGGAGATAGGCGAGGTGAGTGCCTACCGTTACCTGACGGAGCACTTCAGCGACCCGTTGCTGGTCGATGTACTGGCCGGCACATCGCTGAAGACCGAGCTGAGGCGCGACTCGCTGCCCCTCTTCCATTTTGCCCACGGCCAGAGCAGCTTCATACAGAGCAGCTGGCGCCTGGGGTGCGACGGCGGACGGATAGTGCAGACCCTCGTTGAGGGAATAGAGGCCGGCGGCGGCGAGGTGCGCTGCCAGCATGAGGTCGTCGAGCTGAGCGAGCGCGACGGCCGTCTCACCAGTGCTCGCTGTGCTAACGGCGAGGTGGTAGAGGCCGACCTCTTCATCAGCGACGTCCATCCCGCCCAGACCTTCCAGATGGTGCGTCAGAGCCAGGTGCTCAAACCGCTCTTCCGCCGCCGCATCAACATGCTGGAGAACACCTTCGGCATGTTTACGGCCTCGATAGTGCTGAAGCCCGGGCGCATCGGCTATTTCAACCACAATAAGTATATCTACCGCCGTGCCAATGTGTGGGACGCGCCGGGCGCCAACGTCGACCGCGTCATGGTGAGCTGCCGCGTGCCTCAGGACGGCGAGCCGCTGCAGGTTGACCTCCTGGCGCCTATGCCGTGGGCCGTCTGCCAGCCCTGGCAGGACACCACCATAGGCCGGCGCGGCACTGACTACCAGGACCTGAAGCGCCGGTGGACCGACGACTGCATAGCCCTGGCCGAGACCCAGCTGCCGGGACTGGCCGATGCCGTCAGCCATGTCTATACCAGCACTCCGCTCACCTGGCGCGACTATACGCTCACCCCCGGCGGGTCGGCCTACGGGCTGCGCAAGGACTGCCGGTCGCTGCTCACCACGATGCTGTCGCCGCGCACTCCTCTGCCCAATCTGCTGCTCACCGGCCAGAACCTCATCCTTCACGGCTTGGAGGGGGTGGCCATGACGGCACGGCAGACTGTGGAGACTTTGAACATTGAACATTAAATATTGAACATTGAAAATTGAGATATGAAAAGGATTTTGTTTTTATTCGCTTTGATTTGCCACATGGGCTGGGCGATGGCCCAGCAGACCGACTTCCAGCAGGCTGTGGCCCGTTATAAGAACTGTAGCCTCGTGACGGCCACCGCCACGAAGACCACCCACAAGGCCGCCCTGGCCAAGGACGAGGTGGCCAAGGGCACGCTCACCATGAAGCGGCCCTCAGAGGTGGCCATCACCATCGCCGAAGGCAAGGACCAGCTGCTCATGCAGGGCAGCAACTTTACCATGGTGGTCAAGGGTCGCAAGCATAAGACCAGCAGCCAGTCGAACCCCCAGTTTGCCTCGTTCCAGACGGTCTTCGAGAGCATACTTACGGGCGGTGCCAAGGACATCAGCCGTCTTGCCGACCTCACGCTGCGCAAGCAGGGCGGCCAGCTGGTGCTCACCATCACCCCCGTGGCCGACTCCAAGAAGAGCGCACGCCGCATGCTGTTCACGTCGTTCCAGCTGGCCATCGACGCCAAGACCTCTGAGCTGCGCTCGCTGCGCATGAACGAGAAGGCCGGCAACTACACCGAATACCAATTCACCAACTTCGTCTTCAAATGAGCCGTCTGAAGACCCTCTTCCTCCTGTCACTGCTGCTCCTGACCTTGCCGCTCAGGGCACAGCTCATAACCGGTGTCGTCACCGATGCCGAGACGGGCGACAGCATAGGCTTCGCCAGCGTGGTCTATGAGGGCCACCACGTGTCGGCCATTGCTAACTCCCTCGGCCAGTACCAGATAGCACGCCACCCGGGCTGGAACCTCACCTTCAGTGCCGTGGGCTACAAGTCGCGTATCGTACGTGTGACCGAGCACTCCCGAAACCGGCAGAACATAGCCCTCAAGCCCGACAGCCGGCAGCTGAGCGGCGTTACCGTCAAGGCCCGCCGCAACCGATACAGCCGCAAGGACAACCCGGCCGTGGAGCTGATGCGCCGCGTGGTAGCCGCCAAGAAGCAGACCGACCTCGGACTGAACGACTACTACCAGTACAACAAGTACGAGAAGATCACCCTTGCCCTGAACGACCTCAAGCCCCAGCAGCTGGAGCAGAAACCCTTCTCCAGCAATGCGTGGCTGCTCGACCAGGTAGAGCTGAGCCCCTACACCAACAAGCTCATACTGCCCGTGTCGGTCGACGAGACCGTCTCGCAGAAGGTCTACCGCCGCGAGCCTAAGTCAGAGAAAACCATCATCACCGGCATGCAGTCCACTGGTGTCAACGACCTCTTTCAGACGGGCGACATCGTCAACAACGTGGTCAAGGATGTCTTTACCGACATCGACCTCTACCAAGACCATATCCGCCTGCTGCAGTATCCCTTCGTGTCGCCCATCTCCAACGAGGGCATCAGCTTCTACCGCTACTATATAGAGGACACGCTGACCATTGAGCGCGACTCGTGCATACACCTGCACTTCCTGCCCAACAACCAGCACGACATGGGATTCCGCGGCGACCTCTACATACTGAAAGACTCTACGCTCCACGTCCGCCGCTGCGAGATGACCGTGCCCAAGCAGAGCACCGTCAACTTCGTCGACCAGATGCAGATACTCCAGGAGTACTCCCGCCTGCCCGACGGCCAGTGGGTGCTCACCAAGGACGACATGGTGACCGAGCTCAAGCTCTTCGACTTCATCACCGCCAGCGCCATCGTCACCCGCACCACCCGCCTGTCGGAATACGCCTTCAACCCCATCCCCGACAAGCTGTTCAGGGGCCTGAAGAAGGAGGTCACCGAGGCCGATGCACAGATGCGCGACGACCGCTTCTGGCAGCAGTACCGCCAGGTGGACCTCACCAAGAGCGAGAGCCGCATGGACAAGTTCATCGACAACATTACCAACATCAAGGGCTTCCAGTATGTCCTCGTGGGACTGAAGGCCCTCTTTGAAAACTCCATCGAGACCAGCTCGCCCAACTATATCGACATCTGCCCGGTGAACACCGTGCTGACGCGCAACTATGTGGACGGGTGGCGCACCCGACTGAGCGCCAAGACCACGGCCAACCTCAACAAGCACCTCTTCCTGTCGGGATACTACGCACGCGGATGGGGGTCGCACAAGAACTACTACAGCGTCGAGGCCACCTACTCGCTCAACCGCAAGAACTACCTGCCCCACGAGTTCCCGCGCCGCACGCTGACCGTTTCCTCCTCGCGCGACGTATGCTCGCCCGGCGACCGCTTCATGGACACCGACAAGGATAACTTCATGGTAGCCCTGAAGTGGGCCGAGACCAACAAGATGATGACCTACGACCGCCAGCAGGCCACCTTTGAGTATGAGACCGACTGGGGACTGAAGGCCACCATCAGCGGCAAGATAGAGGAGAACGAGGCGTGCGGCACCATGTCGTTCCAGACCCTCGACAAGCCCTACCACCCCCTCAACGAGCGTACCGGCAACGGCGAATACCTGCGCACCACGGAGGTGACCGCCAAGCTGCGCTATGCGCCCGGCGAAACCTATATCAACAACAAGCTGCGCCGGCGCGTCATCAACCTCGACGCACCCGTGTTCAGCTTCACCTACACCAGGGGATACAGCGACCTCTACGACGGTGAGTACGACTACCACTACACCGAGGCACACATCCGCAAGCGCTTCTGGCTGGGCAGCAGCTGGGGCAAGATTGACACCGACCTCAAGGTGGGAGCACAGTGGAGCCAGGTGCCCTATCCGCTGCTCATACATCCCGCGGCCAACCAGTCGTACATCATACTGCCAGAGACCTTCAACCTCATCAACACCATGGAGTTTATCAACGACCGCTTCGCCTCGCTCATGGTGTCGTGGGACCTCAACGGCAAGATTTTCAACCGCCTGCCCATCATCAAGAAGTGGAACTGGCGCGAGTATATAGGCTTCCGCATGTTGTGGGGCAAGCTCACCGACAAGAACAACCCCTTCCTGGCCGAGAACCAGGGCAACGCCAAGCTGATGTACTTCCCCGAGGGGGTCAGCGTGATGAACCCCAACAAGCCCTACATGGAGATGGTGCTCGGCGTTCACAACATCTTCAAGTTCTTCCACGTAGAGTATGTCCGCCGGCTGAACTACACCGAGCTGCCCACCAGTCCACGCTGGGGCATGCGCTATGTCATAGCCTTCAGCTTCTGACGTTGATATTCTTCTTGCTACTTTCTCTCACTTTATTTCTAAACAAAGCATAACTCGCAAAAACTTTCTGCTTTTGCGGCCGGCACAGGGAACGCGGGCGCTCCCGCCCGCACCTGTGGCGGGCGGGGGCACTTCTGAAAAATCCAGGCCTTGGAGAAACTCAAAAAGCGACGAAAACGACGCTCTTTCGC
>CAMNJY010000019.1 GCA_946541745.1 uncultured Prevotellaceae bacterium | reverse complement strand
GAAAACGCCTCCATAGTTGGCATTGACGTGACTCTTGACGACATAGCAGTTGCTAATCTGGCCTGCACACTGCTCTATCTGGTCGCCCATGAGCATACCGGCAAGTGTACCACAGCGTGCATCGCCGTCAACGGGCCAGGGGACGGTGATGTTCTCTACGCCCACGTTATGGACGGCGCCGAGCACCTTGCCGAAGATGCCGACGGCAGAGAGGTTTTTGTCGTCGGCCTTGCTGCCAATCTCTCCATCGCGGATGCTGAAGCCGCCGCCGTCGTAGTCGCCCTCGAAGGGAATGTCATAGCCGATAGGGGTCCACTGGCTGCTGCGATGGTAGGCCTTCAGGATGTTCGACACCAGGATGTCTTTCTCCTGCTTGAAATAGACATTGCGCGTGTTGTAGCCGCTATTCACATAGTCAACAAGGTTTAACAGCATGGCATCCTCGATGATGAACGGGTCGGTCTTGGAACCGAAGCCCTTGGGGAAGGTGTATCTATAATTCATAAAATATGAATATAGCGTATTGCTGCCCTGCCTGATGATATACTTATCGCCCACCTTAAACGATGAGCCTCCATAGTCACTCTTGCTATACCACTGCGACAGGTATTGGTCTTGTTTGGTAAGGCCCATCGAATAGGGCGACGGAATGAGGACGGCGATTTCCTTACGACTTTCCGTTGACTTATAACCTACGGAGGTGACTTTTTCTAAAGTCGGATCGCCTTTTGATTTATACGCCTTGTAGTCTAGAAGATACTTATACTTCAGCTCGCTTGGCCGACTCGCAAAACCGCAGCCGCCACGGTCGCCGCCATCGGTGTATTCTTTTACACCACTGGGGCTTTTCCCTCTTTCCTTTCCTAAGACCCAAGTCCTATTATTGGTATCACAGGTATAATTACTAACATTTTCTGTAGAAACACCAGCGGTACCACCGTCGCCAGCATTAGAGCCATCACCGTTTCGACCACCTTTGCCTCCATTCGAGAAAACCTTGTAGAAACCTGTCCCTGCCCACTCATGGGAGCCTCTGGCGCCGCCGCCACCGCCGCCACCGCCGGGGCCGCCGGTACCGATACCGGTGGCAGCACCACCGAAGCCGCCAGCACCGCCGCCACCGCCGCCGGGAATACTATAGTCGTTAGTTCCGTAACGCAGACAGCTTTTGCCTGCTCTGCCGGCACTGCCGGCCTTGCCTTGGCCGCCGCCATTGGCAGTCACTGTGATGCCATAGGATACATACAGCTGGCCCATGTCATCGGCGGTGCGTCCGGAAGAGCCTGCACTGCCAGCTATGCCATTTTCTGTCCATGTTTGATAATACCAGTCTCTATCAGGGGCGTTACCGCCAGCACCACCTGCGCCGCCACCAGTGCCGATGCCCGCACCGGCACCGCCACCGCCATTACCACCGGGGCCTCCGCGACCCTTTAGGGCCTCATCCATTTTGTCGTAATTAGTAATCGATGAGTTTTCGCCGTCCGTACCATTAGCACCATTGGCAGCATTACCACCAGTGGCAACCACCTTTCCTTCGCCCTCTAAATAGAGCGTGCTGCCCCAGGGGAGAAGAATACCGGCACCGGCACCGTCGCGCCCGGAGGCATCGCCGCCTGTAGCCGTGAGCGTGACACCCTTGGGAACATGGATATATACCACCGATTGGGGGGCTATCGTGAGTCCGCTTCCTGTTGAGGAGTTGGTAAAACTAATATTCTTGGTGACATAATAACGGCCAGACTGAAGGGTTTTTCCTGACGAAGAACCCTCCGACAGTGTTTGCCAGCGAACATCCGAGAAGACACGCAGGTCACTTACACCCTCGCCCTCAGATTCAAATTTCTTCGGAACTGCCAACCCGCCGTGTAACACCCACGAATCGGCCTGATTGGCGTTCATCAGTTTGACCACCTCGGTCTGGTCGGTCTTGTTGTAGTGATTCACATTTCGTAAGTCGTGCTGCGAAACGGTGAAGCTACCATCGTTAGTTCCCCAGCTCTGCCAATCACCATTATACCATAAGCAAAAGCGCAGATACTCGGCATTGGTCAAGCCTTGATCATAGACTCTTTTTAATTTCCAGCTGCCGCCACCGTTGCACCATCCTATGATTTCACCTACAAAGGTGCCTCCATAACTATTTGTACTAATACTACCGTCAAAACGACAGTCGGTCATATACACATTTCCGTTATTAGAATGACCGATGAATCCACCACCGTGGCTTCCAGCGACATTCACCCCGGTAGATACCCACACACGGTCGATCGTCATAGTGGGAGTACCCCCGGAAGCAATGCCAATCAGTCCGGCAGAGTGCATACCGCCGTAGATACGACCCCTCACGTGCAAATCCCTGATGGTACAATCGCCGGCATAGCAGAAGAGCGCGCAAGGCCTTCCGTCACCGCGCGAAATGTCAACTATCAGCGTATGGCCATTGCCGTTGAAGGTGCCCCGATAGGGAGTGTCCTCGTATATGCCGACGCCTCCACCGGTGGTGATGTCAGCCTCCAAGGTGGCATCCACCCAATACTGGCCCCGGGACTTTTGTACTTCGTCACGGAACTTGTTCCAGTCGTCGTTGTTACGGATAGTAAAAGAGACAGCCGTTGCTTGCTCAATCCATAACGTGCTGCCAAGGCTGAGGAGCAGCATCCATGCAAATAATATCTTTTTCATTTCCTGAATACTTTTCGTCCGTTTTGTATAATCACACCCTTATAAGAGGCATCAACGCGCTGTCCGTTGAGGTTATAGGAGTAACCACTCCCCTCGCCCCTGGGAGAGGGGCTGGGGGTGAGGCTGATACCCGTCGTCTCCGCATCAGTCTCTGCCCCGATGAACTCCACGAACACACGGTTGCCAATGAGCTGCAGGGGCTCGTAGGTATTGGTATTGAGCACCGAAATGCAATAGCTCATGGGAGGCGTGGTGCGCTTGTCGGTCGCTGTGGGATAGTTGAATGTCTGCTCCAGATAGTTGTCGCTGAACATCAGGCAACCAGTGTCCACCCAGTCGGCATACGACTCAGGCATAGGCAGCGGCCAGATGTCGAGACGATTGCCGAACGAAGCCACCCAATAGTGCGGCAGGTTGAAGAGCTCGGTCAGGTCGATGTCGGTAACGTCGGTGTCGTCTAAGCCGCCGGTGCCGTCGGTGCTGCCAGTACCGTCGTAGAGCAGCGACTGCAGCAGCTCGGCTACAATCTCCTCACCCATCTGCTCGGTCACCAGCGGCGTGGCATCGGAACGCTTGGCACGTACCAGCAGCGGTATGGCCACAGGCAGCTCCTCGTAGCTGTCGGCTATCTGATAGACGAGTGATATGGCAGAGAGCGGCGAGTTGCTGTTCTCATCGACCACCGTGGCATCGAGGTCGGTGAGATAGGCCACCTCGTAGTCGTCGAGCATCTGGGCGGTGATGCTCTGCGGCTGGCGCGGGTCGAGGAAGATGGGCTGCCAGCCGTCGGCCATTGCTGCCGACAGGCGGCGCGGAGCAGCCGGGGCTCTCTTGCCTGATGCTGACTTGTCATTCTTGCCCCACTTGGTGTATGTATAGGACACGAAGTCGTTGCGCTTCACATTATAGAACTGTATATAGAAGTGGTAGGGCTCGATGGCGACAGAGTCGGAAAGGACAAAGTCCTGCTTGGCGGTATCCCACACATACATCATACCTTCCTTGGCCACCTTGGCCGGTACGGTATCGTAGGCGGCATAGAACAGGCCTCTGTCCCAGAGCGATGCATAGAGTGAAATGGGCTTGTTGTCGGTGGCCTGGATAGTGATGGGACCACCGTCGTTGGTCAGCACGAATTCGGTGGCATCGCCCTTCACCATCATGGGTTCGTTGGCTACATATTCGATAGATGCGGGAGACTGGCTGAGCGTCATCTTGACACCCTTCGGATCGATTTTCGGCACCTTATTTTCCACTACAGCCTTATGATACTCGAACGAGCCGTTGCCGGCGATGCGGTTAAACTGGAACGGGAGCACCCACTGCTCCAAATCGCTGGAAGCGGGGCGCTTATAGACGATGCGGTTGACCTGGACATCACTGGTGCAGACGAACGGCTGGCCGTCAACGATGGTGAGCTGGTCGAGCGTGGCGCCGCTTACCACACGGATGGTGTCGGTGCCGGACACGATACGGGGATTGGTCTTGTCAAGGATGCCCTGGGCATAGACAGGATGGTCCTTGCGGGCAGCCTCGGCGATGTTACGCAGCGTAGGATACTGGTTCCGCTCGGTAGGACTGATCCAGTGGCTGTTGGTGATATTGCTATTGCCCTGGTAGCACAGCGGATTCTGATCGACAATGGTCTGAGAATTGGGGGCTGTCAGTTCGGCAGAGGCAGAACAGTATTCTATCTTGCTGGCATCTTTGTCAATGATGCAGGCAATGGCAGAGACGTAGTCAGGCACCTTAGTCGGTATCGCCGATTTCACAGCAAGCTTACGGAGGCGTCCGGAGAAATGGCAGTCGCTGATGGTGCCCTGGTTCTCAAAGGTGATGCCGCCACAGTTGGTAGTAGTCTCTACATTACCGACGACGCGCAGGTTCTTGAGCACGGCGCCTCTTCTGATTTTCGAGAACAGTCCGTTGCAGCCGTCTGTGGCATTGTACTTGATGGTATGTCCGCCACCTTCGAAAGTGCCATTCAGCACCACGCTCTTTTCCCAGTTGTTCAGCTCAATGTCTCGGGCGAGATAGAAGGTGCCTTGCTTCTCGTGGATTTCGGCAAACTGATTGGGAGTATAGATGTAAAGGCCCGGCAGTGTCGTGGCACTGAGACGGACGTCGTGGGCAGGCATCGTGAACGAGAAGAAATAGACGTTGTCGTAATTGTCGGTGAACGCGCAGTCCTGGGCATTGCTGCCGTCGGAGGCGGCGACAGTGACACTGCCGAGGTGGTTGACGCCGACCACTTTGAGAGACGCATGAACCACGGTGCCGGCAGTAGCAGTCTTCTGCGAGATATTGACCAAGAAGACGTCGGACGGAAGGTTGAACTCGATAGCGAAACCGTCGCCGTATTTTGCCTTGATGCTGCCGGCAAGGACGGGATAGGTCTCGGTCATATTCTTGGTCGAAGCAACAAGATTAGTGGGATTAGTGACACTCGCGCCACCACAGACCTCTGCCCACAGGTTGGCATCGTTCTGGATATATTTGTTGTTCTCGATGGTGCTGTTCTTCATGTCGTTGCAAATCATGTATGCACGGCCTATCCGCTTGACGAGCAGACCATTGAAGACATTGTTCTTCAGGGTAGCGCCCTCCGCCTGGTAGGCGATGCCGCAGCTGGTGTTGGCATCGAGGGCCTCGCAGAGGACATGGCAGTGCGAGATGATACCGCCCTTACCGTTCTGACCGGCCACACCGCCAGCACAGCCATCCTTCTGGGTGTTCCGCACGGTGCCGCTCACCTCACAGTCTTCGATGACACCGAGGTTGACTCCGGCTATTCCACCGAGGTAGCTTTCACTTTGCTTCACGTTGGCCTTGACATACAGATGCCTTACGGAGCCTTCCGAAGTCACGGTGCCAAAGAGGCTGGACTGGCCACCATAGGTGATGCGATGGCCGTTGCCGTCGAAATAGCCCGTGAGCTGGATATTCTTGTTATAATTGTTGCCCAGGTCAAGGTCATTTTCCAAACGGAACTCACCATTCTTCCAAGAGATACTGTCTATCTGCTCCGCAGTGGTGATGGGCACGATAAACTCCGGCAACAAGGTGAAGTAAGCGGTCGGCATTTCAAACGAATAGGTACCGGCACCTGTATTGGCATCCACGCTTTCTTCCTTCAGGGTGAGCACACCGGCAGGCTGGGTCTTGATCTGCTTCAGCTTGCTACCCGGCCGGAGTGAGACCGTGAGCTGCACCTTCTCGCCTAAGTGCGGCTTTGTGGTACTGACCGCTATCTTTCCACCATAAGTATTTACTACATCTATTTTCAATGTGTCAACATCGGGAGTAAATATGATATCTTCGTTGTCTTCCATGAGATAGTGAGCATAAAACTCATGGGTGCTCACGCTGACACTGTCAGCCAGTATTATCATAGGAGAACCGTTGCTGCTGTTGTTGCCGGAAGTATTACTACCTGAATTGTTACCGCTTCCGGAATCAGCTTGGCTTCTGAAAACAGTGCTGCTCCCCCTATAAGCGGGGCTATCGAAATCAGTGCCCGGTTCTTCGCCACCGCCACCGCCGGGATTGTCACCGCCGGGATTGTCACCGCCAGGATTGTCACCGCCAGGATTGTCACCGCTACCACCACCACCTTGAGGATTGTGCGGAGGCACATCTTTGGCCTTGGTGACAGAGTAGATGGCATGAGTGGCATCGCTCTTACCTTTAATCACGATGATGTCGTTCTTCATCGCCTGCACGCTGTCGCCCTCCTCGCCGGTGACGGTATTGCGCAGCGTCAGGGTAGCATGTTCGTTTTTAGCGACTTTCACTTTGTTCAGCTGAGCAGAAGGCGTAAAGTCGATAGTGACATCGTATTTATCCATCGTGAAGAGAAGCACGTCTTCGTTGCGGATGGTATCGGCCGACGTGGGAACCAGCAGACAGAGGTTGTCGAACATCGGTCCTTCGTAGGCTCGTTTCCTGATGGTATCTTGACCCTCGGCTTCAACGACGACATTCAACTCGCGGACATTCACACTTATCTGGCTCATTTTAAACTCGGTCTCCCAGCCATTGTTCTTGGAATGAAGGTCGGCGACAACCACAGCAGGTTCTTTAACGAAGTCACCACTTGGCACCAGGCTTACCTTGGCTACACTCGCCTGTCGGGGATTGGCACTGACAATAGTCGCAATGCCGACTTTCCCGTCTTTGACGGCACTCTCCGGATAAGTGAGGCCGGCGAGCGAGACGGTCTGCGACATACTGTTCTTCACACTGGTACTCCAATACATGTTGCCCGTGGAGTCAGCAAACGTCGTCATGGAAAGACAGCGCTTGCTGAGATAGTCGTTGGACTCTTTCCAGCCATCCATGCCCTCGTCGGCAAAACTGTTCTTGAGCATGTTATGGTAAGCCATAGGAGACTCCGGGGCACCTGCATACGTACATTTGACGCTGTATCCTTCGGGCATCTGGAACAACACAGGCACCTGCTGCCCCTTGCGGGCAAAGCCGGGGAAACCGGGAATCATCTCGGGAACAGAGTATTTCACGCGGTTGCACTTCGCCTTGTCGTTGACAGAGATGCTATAGACTTGCTCAGGAATCACCTTGACTTCGACATCGCTCAAATCAACCTTGAAACGATAGACAACCTTCCATCGGCCACCCTCTTGCAGTACAGGTTTGCCCACCATCCACCACGACTTACAACCCTCAAAAGAGACATTGGGGATAATGCCCTGCTTGGCCAGCATGGTCACTTCAACCTCTTCGCGTGTTTTCGGTTTCTCATTGCTCACTGCCACTTCGACTTCATGAGTTGTCGAGACAGAAACGCTGTAGTTGATTTTGGCAAATCGGGGTGTGACGTGAACAGTCTTATCCTCGGTGGGCATGAGAATGGTGAGCTGCTTGTTCGTCTTCGTACAGAGCGCAGGTTCGACATTGAGAATCTCCACATCCACCAGCTCATAGTCGTCATCGGCTTTCACACTCAGCACGATAGGTGCCCTCGGCACATTCCTTGCCACAGTAGAGTCTTTCGCTCCTTTATCCACACCATACAACGCTTTCACGGTGCCGCCCTCAGTGGGATGAACAATCAGCGTACGCAAAGGGGCAAATTCAGCCCATACCTCGACATCCGCATCAGGCATCTCAAACTCGAACCTCTGTTTGTTGGCACGGTCATCGGGGAAAGGAGCTTTACACGTTGCCTCGTTGGGCGCGCCGATTTTACCGTTTTTGTCAACGGTAGCAAAGAAGACTCCCTGCGACAAACCAAAGCCATCACTCGGCTCACAATCGACAACCACGATTTTTCCAGAGTCAGCAGTTTGACCAGGAATACTGATCGATCCGTGCTGGAGGTTTGCACGTAATCTGATGCTATAGGTGCCTGCCGACACTGTGAGCGAGCAAAGCAACATCAATACTAATAATATTCGGGAAGTCTTCATTACTGTTCTTTAATTGTTAATCATTTCATCCGTTTTGTCGTTTCGCATTAGCATACTGCGAGGGGTTATCTCTTCAGATACTTCGAGCCCTGATAGATGTAGAGTCCGCGCTGCAGGCCACTGAACGGGTCTTTTGCGTCAGTCACGCGGCGCACCACACGGCCCTGCATGTCATAGACATTGGGATCAGCCTGCTTCTTCAGCGACTGGTGGTCTTTCGTAGGCACCTGAATGGCCGTAGGAAAGGTGCGGCCCGGCATTTGGCCGAAATATTCTTCATAGAGATAGGGGCGCAACTCACTGTTAAGATTGTTTTCATCGACCGGACCGTAGCAGACCGCCTGGGAGATGCAACCCTCGTCGTCATAAATCATATACATGCCATTGGTGATAAACGGCTGACCGTTGACCATCTTCTCTGCCCGGACTTCCAGTAAATAGTTGTCGGAACCACGGAGAATCAGATGGTCACGACTGACTATCTCGTTCGTGATAGAGTCAGGATAGCTGATCACGACATGAACGGTGTTGGTTTCGCTGTCAACATACTCCTTGTAAGTGCCACCTGTTATTGCTGATATTATATTGTCTCCTTTGGGATAGGTATAAGAACTCTCCAAAACGACTTCGCCCGTCATCAGGTTATGCGAGTACACACTGGAAACCAGGGGGTTACCATCGTCATCGAATGACGTCTCTACCGACAGGACTGTTTTCATCAAGCCATTGTAATTCTCTTGATAGATGATGTTATAGTCGTTCTCAAAACTAATACGCGACACCAGCGAATACTTGCCATCCCTGATATCATATTCGTCAATCGTTTCATTCAAGCCGTCAGAGTTATTCACCGTCTCCGCGACAGGAGTCACCAGACCGGGGGCTACTATTTCGTATTCCCTCATTTTGAGGAAGGCAGAATCGGGTGCAGCCAGATAAGACGTGAAGTCCTGCAGTTCACCTCCCGCCAGCGGCACGTAGAGCTCAGCGCCTTCAGGAGCACGGCGCGTGACGGCATAGACCAGGTTGTAATCTTCATGCTGGAGATAGTCTTCGCGCATAATCTCATCGACGGTCTTGCCTAAGTCAGGAGCGTTCTCATCGACATAGCCTCTCATGATATCTTCGCCGGTACTCTTCCCCGAATCGTCCAGGTCGCCTGCCGAGTCGGCACGACGAGCCATCACGCTGCTCGGTTGCTCGACAGGACCATTCGACATGGTCACGACGGTCTTGTCAACAACAGGAACGGGGTACAGGTAGCCCGCAGAAATCTTAAAGGGTATCGAGTCGCTCTCTTCTTTCAGCCACTCCTCCATTTCGTAGGATGTCAGTATGTCTTTTGTTATCCTGGTGATACCAGTATTGTCGCCATGCGTGGTAAAGCAGTGGCGCAGCGTAGCGTTAGCAAGCGGATCCAACTTACCGCCATTTTCGGGTGTGGTAGCACCATAACTGTTGAGAATCTGTCCCACAGGCATCCGGCATGCCAACGGGTGCCAGTTGCCTTGCGTGTAGATGTGGTTGACCGCCGCACAATTGACAATACTCACCTGCTGGTCGGCAAAGCCCACGATGCCGGCAACATCGTTGTTGCCTTCCAGGCTTCCGAAGCTGGCGCAGTTCATGATGTCACAACAGGTGGCGTGACCCACGATACCGGCCACAGCATTCGCTCCTTTCAAGCTGTTTCCGCTGTCAAAGATAAGGTTGGCAATAACAGCATGCGACAGCATCGTACCCTTTGCCACACCCACGAAGCCCATACAGTCGGCATTCATGATGCAATTGACGCCGCTGATGCGGTGACCATTGCCGTTGAGTACGCCCGAGAAGGGATGGGTAAAGGTGCCTAAGGGCAGCATCGGTACTTTGTCGAACACGAGGTCGGCCCTGATATCTATGCCTATATTACCTTTGACATCGCCTGTCGAGACCAGTTCAGACAGGACGCGCATTTCTTCGGCACTGTTGATAACATATACCGAACCGTCGGCAGTGGTCATAGGCTCTTTCAGGCCACAGACCGTACATACACCAGCACTGAACTTATGCGGCTTCAACGGCACACGCTGGATTTTCGTGTACGGGCAACGCTCACACTTGGTCACTTCGCCCTGGTTGTCCAAGCAGCTGTGGGTGTTGGAAGAATGCGTGACCAGTTTGTGCTCTGTGAATTTCGGCTTGAGGACAACTTTATTTTTCCTGCCACAGATGGAGCATTCGTAGTAGGCTTCACCCTCCGCTTTGCTATCACCTTCTTTTCCGCAGATTGGCTCTCTTGACACCTTCAGGTCGCCAAATTGATGGACATGAAGCGTCATGTTGCTGAATATACCTGCAATAGAACACTCGGGACGGGCATTTATTTTGACCTCAAACTCCATGATGTGGGTACCAGCTGTGAGACGGATATTATCTCTGGGACGACTATAAGTCTGTGGCTGAATCGTGTTTACTAACGCTTTATTATCACGCACCATCTTGTAGGAAACCGTGCTCTGCCGTAGAAAAAGAATGGGTCCTCCATGGACATTCAGCAGCAATTTGTATGAAAGCTGAGCTTCTTTTCCTTGTGGAACGGTGATTTTATATGCCATTCTGGACTTCACACCTTCTGCAACGACACTGATGGCGTTTGCATTTTTACTCTTTTTGAGATTTGTAAACTCTTGCTTAACGACCACAATACCATCACTGGTCGTTCCACCCATGACAGGAAACTCATCCGGTACGGCCTGAATGGTAGAAACGTGGAAAAGACCTAATAGTAAAGAGGTGAAAAGGTATAAATAGTTCCTGCTCATATCTTACAATTTTTTATATTCAATGTTCAATGTTCAACGTTCAATGTTCAATGTCCAACGTTCCTACTGCTTCGAAGCCGCCTCCGGCAGCACGGCATCCGACCCGCTGCCACAGATGGCTGCGGTGACATTGCCCGAAAGCGTGCCGCCCTCGTTGGTACCACAGATACCACCGGCATAGTCGAGCACGCCGCCTACCCATACCGTCTTCTCCGTGGTACAGGAAGAGATGGTGCCTTTGTTCAGTCCGCAGATGCCGCCGAGGTTCTTGCCGCTGCCGATAGAACTTATCATAGAGAATACCACATGGCAACCGTCTATCGTGCCTTCGTTGACACCCGCCACGGCACCGATATAGTCCCAGCCTCGCATGTCACATGCAGCAACCACCACGTTCTTCACCGTTCCGCCCTTGCCGATAACCCCGAAGAGTCCGCGCAGGTCGCTTCCGGCTACCGGTTCTTCCGTCTGGAGCATGCTGATGACATGGCCGTCACCGTCGAAGGTTCCCTGGAACGCTATACTGTCGGCAGCAGCGATAGGATGCCACCGTGGTGTAATCAGCGTGTCGGCTACGAGGTCGTTGGCCAGGCGGATATTCGTCTTGGGACGTCGGTTGTTCACATAGTCGGCTACCCAGTAGAGATGGCCGTAGTTCTTCACCACAAAGGTGCTGTCGCCTCCGGAGCGCTCCACCGTCGGTTGCTCGTAGGGATGGAGACAGTTCGGACGACGGCAGATGCCGTTGGCATCGAACTCATGACCCAAGCCTTTTTCCTCGAAAATGGCATGGTGATAGCACTGGCTGCAGGTGTACTCCACCAATGTCTTGTCGCAGTCCTCATGCTTTACATAACGGTTCAAGCTGAAGTCGTGCTCGAGCCTCTTCATGAACTGGCAGCTGTCACAATAGATGATATGATACTTCTCGTCAACGGGAATCTTCTGCCTGCCAAATCCTGCGTGGTCGGCATTATCGACATAGCCGCACACCAGGCACCGCTTGGTATGGCTATCCCAGTTCGACACATAGGTGGCAAAATGATGCTCTTGCGGGATTTTCCTTCCACAATCGATACATATCTTGTAGTGGTGGGTACCGCAGCTGTCGTTGGATGAAGGATATTGTCCCCAGATGTCGTTGCCATAGCGCTGGTCGAAACGATGATTCTCAAGTCTGTCGAGTCTGCAGTCCTCACTTCCGCAATAATGGCGATGACAGTTGGTATCGACAGGCTTGAATTGAGACTTATGGGTATGCCAAGTAAAGAGGAAGCAGCGTCCGCCACCGGCGTGAGGGCCGCTCTGGGTCTGGTTCGGTTCCAAATATACCTGTTTGCTGGTAAGGACCTTTACATCCTTGAGCACCCTTTTGTTGAAATCGACGCTACCGGTATGGCAGAGATAGATATGGTCCTGGCCGGAGTATGCTCCACCGTAGATGCTATAGTTACGGCCGTTGAGTCCGCCATACCATGTTAAGTCCTCATTTTTTTTAACCTGGAAGTAATTAGCACGTATGTATTGATTATCACCTTCAGTGTAATTCTGACCATACATATTTTCCCTTTTCGCAGTCACCACCACATCAGTGATATAATTGACGGTGTCGGCAGGATTGTCACTTTTCTTGAAAACGACAAACACATAGCCGCCGCCACGACCCTTACGGAAATCCAAATCCTCACTGTCTGCACCGTAATAGCCAGCGGAATTGGGGCCGACTTCACTAAATTCCTGAAGAGCCAAGACCTTGAAATCCGTCACCATGCCCTTAGTCTGTGCCGTGGCCGTGGGAGTGAAGAGAGTAGTGTGTAGCATGACGCCTGCCGCCAGGGCCATCCCCCTCGTCATCATCCCCATTTTCATTCCTGCTCGTTTGATATAATTATACTTCATATCCTTTCAACTTTCAACTATAAACTATAAACTATGAACTATTAACTACATAAACTTAAAGTCCTTCTTGCGTATCAGCAATGCCTGGCCAACGGTCTCATCCATCACATCGACAGAGGTCTTTCCGTTATTCAGCTGGAAAACCTTATACTTAGTGGAACTGTTGTCAAGCATGATGAAGCGCTTGTAGGTGAAGAACGGAGGCACTTCGTTCCATTGGAGGCGGTTAGCCGCATAAACCTCGCCGGATTTATACATAAAGTTGACAATCTTATTGATTCTCGCCGTGTCGGCAACCTGGTAGCCCACAGGGACATCCTGGAGCAGGGTGCGCACGGTATTCATGGCCGATATGTCGTCGCTGGTGCTGGCCATCACGCCCTGATGCAGATAGTAGGGGCCTATCTTCATATTGGCTATACAGGTGTCGTTCCACATGTAGAGGGCACCCCGGTTGATGCTGACGTTGCTGACGTAGTTCTTAACCTTTGCGTCCGGGGCGATATCAATTTCACCGTCGTTGTAATAGATGTGATCGTCGTAGTTCAACCGAACGAGCGGAGTGACGTAGGCCTTAGCCTCCTCCTCCTTGCCCGGCAGGTAGCGCCACGTGATGGTAAACAGGCTGTCGTCGCTGCAGCGGCGGCCAAGGCCCTCGCGAGCCAGCTTGCCGCCCAGCGTGGGATAGAACACCGTATATTCGACGTTGTGGACATGCTCATTGAGTATCTCGCCGATAATCTCATGGTCCACGACGACGCGGTTGGTAACAGAACGGTCGCTGAGCTGGAGCGAGTTGGTAGGAATCTTGGCATAGACCTTGTTCCGGGCACGCGGCATGACATCGGTCTCGTAGTCCACCTTTCTGCCCACCATCTTGTTGTAGAGGTCGGCCACCTTCCGGTCGAGAATCAGGTCGGCAACCGGAGCCACCTTGATTTCTATCAGTTCTACATTATTATCGTCTTTGTCGCCACCCGGCGTGAACTTGAGCGACTTGAACCACTCATCGACCACCTTGCTCTTCTCGGCCATGTCGCTGCTTTCGTGCATGCCCACCAGTTTCAAGGCGAGGGCACTGTTGCCGCCGAGGGCCTCGATATGGGTCTCACGGTCTTCCTGCGTGTCAACCACCCAGTCATTCTTTTCATTACCCTTCTTGGTACCGATGGCATAGAGGAACGACACGCCAGCCTGCTCATCGACCGAGCTGCGCGAATCGACCACGCTGCGGTTCATCGTGGTGGTGAACTTCAGCTTGCCACCCAACTGGGCGTGATAGATGATATGCGTGCCGTAGGTCTGCAGCATGTTCTGCAGGATGCGCTGGGCCTCCACCAGGTTATTCTTTTTGATAGCATCCGACGCCAGCTTCTGGTAGCGCATGAATCCCGGCGAGAGGGCCTCCGGATGCTCGCGGGCAATATAATAGAGGTCATAAGGCTCCATGTGGCGCGATGCCACCGTCAGTCCGTCGTAGATGGTACAGAAGGCAAACTCGTTGCTGGACATGTCGGTCTTGTTGTAGGTTGTCGATACCTCGGCCTGGAAGAGCAGGAGGTCGGTCTTCACCGACGATTTCGCCGTGAGCTTCTCGCATATCGTGATGGCATCCTTTCCGCTATACACATGGTGGTAGGACGACGGAGAGATGTCATCGACGATGGTTGCTGAGCCGTGCTCCTGGTCGAACTTCTGGATATACGACAGGTCAATGACGCGGTCGCGCACGTCGTCGTAGCTGCTGTATTTACCCGTGCCGTTATAGCCGTAGCCCACACCGTAGCTGCGGTACAGGTCGCCGATGTATGCCATGCGCTGTGCAGCATGCACCCTGCGCCAGTGGGCCTCGTCGTAGTCGCCGTAGGCCTCGGCGGGGTTGTATTCCTCGATGATTGTCTGCAGGTCATCTTCGCGAGTACATGCCGTAAACAGCGACAGTTGAAGGGTGCCTGCCAAAAGATATAAGATAACTTTGTTCGTTTTCATATTGCTCGTCTCTCAAAACTTGTCGATCGTGATGTATATGGGGAAAAACTTAAAGTATTCCTGGTCGGAGTAGTTGAATGCCCTGATATAGTTCGGATATTCCAGCAACAGGTCCGTGCCCGATGCACTCAGGCGCATGATAGCTATCT
The DNA here is from genome assembly GCA_946541745.1 of uncultured Prevotellaceae bacterium. GTDB lineage: Bacteria > Bacteroidota > Bacteroidia > Bacteroidales > Bacteroidaceae > Prevotella. The sequence continues at coordinate 8,052 of CAMNJY010000019.1, read as the reverse complement.
GCTGCACATCGTCGGTAACAATAGGCATGCCCTGGCCGTCGTTCTTCTCGGGCGTGGCAGCCAGCGTCTGTCTGGGATGCGAGATGACGTAGAAGCCCGTCGGCCAGTCCAGTCCGAGGATGTTACGGCCACCGAACTCTCGGGTGTAGAAAACGTCCATGCGGTTGCCCAACATCTTGGTGATGCTCTTCGACTGCAATACGGAAGGCAGGTAGCCATGCAGGCCTAAGGCGTTCATCGACATGCTTGCGGCGGCAGTCCACCGTTTGTTGGAATAGGGGTCGAGCGTCTGTTCGGGGGCTCGCTGCAAGTTATCGCCACCGTCCAAGAGGCAGAAGAAATACTTGCCGTCGTCGTATAGCACGCCATCGTGGTCTTTATATCGGTCTTTCTTGAACACCTTGAAGTCCTTATCGCCCGTCTTTTCGTCGTCCCAGTATTTCAGCAGGTTGTCGGTTTTCAGCTCTACGGGCTTCACCGACCAGAACGTGCTGGCCACCTTGGCAAAGTTGGTCGGCTTGGCCAGTGCGGCAGGCTGTACGCTGAAGACAGAAGAGGTGTATGCCTTCGGAGCTTCCTCTTTCGTAGAACACGGCTGCATCTGAACGGCACCCCAGTAGAAATAGACATTCTTCAGCGCATGCGTAGCGGGGTCGAAGAGTTCGCTTACCGAGGCCGTGTCGCTCTCGAAGAAGATGCTGTCTGAGGGCGTATAGACCGACGCGCTGCCCTCCCAGATCACGCGTCCCGGGCGGTGGCTCTCATCGCCGATGAACACTCCGGAATACAGGTAGGGTCGCAACACTTTCTTGTCGTCGCGGATGAGCGGGTAGGCCACGATACAGGGCTTGTCGCTACGGATGGAGGGGACATACTCCTGGCAGAGGATGGCTGCCGTGTCATTTCCCATCACAGCCACCCTTACGTCCTGCCCGAAGTTGCCCTGCACCGGCATGACGCCATAGGGGGCTTCATAGGGTTCCGGCGTAGGTGCCTCCTGCTTCAGGTACAGCTCATACACCTTGCGCAACGCCATGCGCGTATTGTAGTCCTCGAACAGCTGATAGTAGGGCACGAAACGCCCGCTGACGAAGGAAGCATTATATTTATCAGGCTCGATGGTGATATTGTTAGCCCATCCGTAATAGTCGCCATCACCGATTTTCACAGCCTCAGCCCTCGTCTCGTCGAAGGTTCTGTGCAGCGCGTCGCAGTCCTTCTTATCGCCGCCCTTGACGTTTATCTGTCCTTGGTACTGGATGTGATGCGAGGGAAGGGTACTGAGCACTTTCGGCTTGGAGGTCTTGGCGACATTCTTGCCAAGGACGACCTCCATGACCGTCTGCGTGGTATATACCATGTCCACGCAGGAGTCGCGCTTGATTTCCATCTGCAGCTCGATCATACCACCGAGGTTGGCGGATGCGACGAGATGCGTGCCCCACTTCTCGGAGAAGGCTTTGGCATTGGCATCGTTGATGCCCGACGGGCCGTTCTTGACCAGGTCGGCCACCGCCTTGCGGAAGTCGGCCTGCAGCACGCTTTCGTTGCTGCTCAGGTCGTCCACCTTCAGACAGTACAGCATGCCCAGGTCGATGGTCTTGGTGGCCATGATGTGCTTGATGAATACGTGGGCCTTATAGCTGCTGTTCCACTTGGTTCTGGAGAAGGTGCTGTTGTTGCGGTAATACTTGCCACTGGCGATGGCCTCGCTGTCGTCGATGGTATATTTGGTCTCCGAGTGGCCCATCTCCTGAATGGTGGTACCACTGAAGATGTCCACCGACGTATAATGGCGGCGCTCGGAGCTGACAATCGGTCCGTACTCCTTCTCGGCTTCCGCTATCTTATCCATATTAATGATGGGCTTGGCCGTGAAGCTGCTGTCGTCCATCACATTGCCGGCGGCATTGTAGGCAAAGCCCAGGCGCTGTATCTTGATCTGCTCGTCGGTATAGCCACGCGTCAGCGAAAAGTCGGTGTCGTCTGCGGTGACCTCTGCCAAGTCGTCGCTACAGGAATAAAAAGACAACGAACAAACCATCAGGGCTGCCAGACTGAGCATGCCCTTCAGTACTAATCCTTTCTCCTTTCGATTCATATTTTTGTACGTGTTCATATTACTGATCTCAGAAATTCTGTAATGATTTGTTCATATAGTTCTGCAAAATGGTGCGGGCCTTCTTGTCGTAGATGACCTCGTAGATGGGTACCAGACGGATGTCGATGAGGGCGGCATCCTGCGGGGTCACCGTCTCCTGCCATTCCTTCAGGGTCTCGGTGTCCAGCGTGGCCTGCTGGCCGGTAGTGAATGCCGTCACGAGGGCCACATTGCCGCCACGGGCTGTGATGTGGCTCTCCGAGTTGCGGTTGCACTTCATCACTGCATCCTTGTATTCGGTGCTGACACTGGCACTGATCTCAATGAATTTAATCTGGACGGCCATTTCCAACGCCACCTTCACATCGAGCGAATTGGAAACAGAGTCCATACGTGTGGTGTTATAATAGTCGAGCGAGCACCCTAACACCGAACGGGTGACGAAGCCCGGGCCTACCTCCTCGATAAACTCGCGGCAGATGGCGCTGGCATCGTAGGCCGAGGTAGCGCCATGGATATTGCCTACAAACTTCTGCATCACATCGGCGAAGCCCGGGGCATAAATCTCCTTGAACATCGGCACAGCCTTGCCCAACGCGAGGGCATCGATGCCGGCATACGTACTGGCTACCGACGAGGCGGCTATGGCGTTGGCCACCTGCTCGCGCAGACTCAGGTAGTTCAGGTCGCGCGTGAAGTAGCTCTGTTTCATTCGCTTCAGCGAATAATAGTTCTTTGTGGTTGAATAATTTTTCTTGTTGAAGCCCACCTCCAGATCGACAGAGAACACACCGGTAGCCACACCGACACCGATGTCCAGCGACAGCTGCTTGTTCAGTTCATCGACACTCTGGCTGTAGAAGAACTTCTGCTCTGTGGTTGGCATATAGTCATCGACGATATACGAGGTATTATACTTGTTTCCCAACTCGCGAAGATGGCGCGTGTTGAAAACCTCCATATCGGTGCCGATACAGTATTGCTGATTGTCACGGTAGGTGTAGCCGGCACCACGGATGGCATTCACAGCGTCTTCCACTTTCTGCAAATCGCCGGGAGTAAAGGCCCTGGTGAGCCACGACTGCGGTCCTGAGGCCGTATTGACAGGCTGTGGTGTCTCGGGCACCACTGCCATATCGTCGTCACTGCTGCATGATGCCAATGTCAGCATGCCCGCTGCTATGTATATATATAATAAGGTGTACTTCATACCTATTCAACTGTCTATTTCAAGTTCGTACGTAGAATGTAATTCACTCTGTCCTGCACTCTGCCCGTAAAGAGGTTAGCGATCGAGGCTATCTTCACGTCGGTGAGTGCGCACAATTTCAACTTGTCGCTTTCGGGCGTCGGCGGGAAGTTGACACTCGCCATCCATTCCTGGATGCCCTTCGGTGAGGTGGAGTTACCTGCCAGCACCTCGGTGACGGCCCGCACGTCGCCACCACGCACATGGATGTCCATGCTGTAGCGGTCGCTTGAAACCGTCTGGAACTGCGAGGTAGCCACACTGGCCGATGCTTCGACGCCGACGATGAGTCCGACGCTGGCATTGATGGCCATCTCGGCACTCATGTTCTCGCCGAGCACCGACTTGTCTATCTGCATGGTGTATTCGAGCACACCGCCCATGAAGGCGCGGGCCACGAATCCCCTACCCCATTTGTTCACAAAGTTGAGCACATCCTGGTTGCTCACATTCACCTGGTTGGTGTTCTTGCCTTCCAAGAGCTTCCAGTCGGCAAAGAATCCCGGCGCAAACACGAGGCTGTCGCCGGTCTCCTTATAGTACATGATGATGTTCTTGTACTGAAGGTCGCGGCAGTAAGCCACACGCTTGGTGCGCTTCATGGCAAACACCGACTCGCTCTCCTGGACACTGCCCTTGGAGTAATTGCCCGAGACACGGATGTCGGCAACGATGAAGTTGACACCCACGCTGGCCGATATGGCCAGCTGCTTGGACACGGCACTGCGGCTCTCGCCGGTGATGACCTGTTCTTCACTATACGGAGTATAATCGTCGCTGACAAAGTTCAGCCCTTTGACATACTGGATGGAGTCCAAATAGTTGAGGTTGAAGATGTTGAAGGTCACTCCTTCCAGATATTCTGCCCCCGTGGCATAGCAGTAGCCCACGCCACGCTCGTAACCCGGAGGAGCCAGCAGCCGGGTCACATAGCCCGACGGTGCCTCATCGCCATTGGCATAGCGTGGCACACGCTGGGCGTTACCGTTTGCCTCGTTGGGGTCCGTCTCTGTCACCCACCCGTCATCACTGCTACAAGAGGCCATGCCCAGCACGCCGACAAGAAGGAGAAAATAATATAAACGTTTCATCATATACACTTTGATTATACTCGTAGAGTAGTTTTCGTTACTTCTTTAGTTTTTCATTAAAATAGTTCGCCAACACTTCGCGTGCATACGTATCGGTGATGAGCGCATAAATGGGGATGAGCGCCATATCGACCATCACCGCAAGCCGCGGACTGCAGCTGTTCTGCCAGGCCGTGATGTCGGTGTCGTTCAGCTCGCCACCATTGACCAGGATGCTTACCTGGCTCACGTCGCCGCCACGGGCATTGACAGTGGCCGTCGTCTTGGATGTCAGCTGTTTGACTACCTCGGAAGTACCGAGGTTGAACGTCACCTCACCGCCCAACGACTTACCCTTCACCTTGGTCTGGAAGCTGGCTTCGAGCGCCACCTCTATGCCCAGCGTGTCGCGCAGCAGCGTGCTATCGACACTGATCTGATAGTCGAGCACCGAACCCATGGCCGACTTGCTGATGAAGCAAGGGCCTGTCGTGCTGAGGAACTTGTCGCAGATGTCGTACTGCCGTGACCTGTCGTCCTTTGCGGCGGCAATGTCCTTGGCAAAGGTCTCCTGGATGGAGAGGAATCCCGGCGACAGCAACTTCTGCTTGTCTTCACGCTTGGTAGCCTTTTTCAGCAGTGCCAAGACGTTCATGTAATGTATCTCGCGGGTGAACTGCGTGGTCTTCTGGCGCTTGAGGGCATACTTGTTCTTGCTGTTTTCCTCATGGCCTTTGCCCACACCGACGCCGATGCTGCCGCTGCCGCTACCGCCGTTTTTGCTCTTCACCGAAGCGAAGTCCAGCCCCAACGAGGCGCTGACGGTCAGGCCCTTGATGAGACCATGCTCACTATTGGACGACACAAATTCCTGGTTGGTCGTTGGGTATATATCATCAGAAATCAGCCTGACGCCGGTAGCTTGCTGTATGCTGTCGAGCGTGGCAAGGTTGAACAACTGGATGAGTGCCCCGTCGCAAAAGTCACCGCCGGGCATATAGCTGTAGCCGGCACCCTTGTTGGACGAGAATATCGTCGAGATGGAGTCCAACTCGGGGTTGCCCGCCTGCACGAAAGCCACCTGATGGGTGTTCGCGCCGCCGGCTCGTGTCACGGCTCCTTCGGCAGTGAGCGTCAGCACATTCTCGCGCATAGCCCCCCAGTTCTCGCCTACCTGGACGACAGCCATAGCAGGGCCTTCGCCCGACGAGGGATAGACATTCGCCAGACCCTTGGTGGTGGCCACCGACCACTTGCCCGGCACGTTGATGTATGCGGTGAACTCCTGGTAGGAGGCTCCCGTATTCACAATGCCGTTGCCGCTGGCTCCAAGAATGGTAAACGGAGCTGTACTCTCGGCCCCGCTTACCATGCTATTGCCTGCCATATCCTCGCTGCTGGAGCATGCAGCCGCAAGAGCGGCCGCAAGCACCAACACCGAGTAAGATATGCTTCTGTTCATATTCACAATATTATGATTCTACGTTTTCACCAATGAATCGGATGGTGAATCGACCGACTTATTTCAGGTCGCTCAAATCAATTTCAAGCTGGTTACCGTACTTGTTCTGGTCGAGAGGATAATTCTTGTTTATATATTCTACAAGGAACGCGCGAGCCTTACCCTCGTCGCTGTCCGGTTTCTTGCCGTCGAAAATGTCGTAGATAGGATGCACCTGCATGCCCACCATCGAGGCCTTCTCGGGTTCGTGACCGAGCATCCACTCAGCCAGTGTAGTAGTATTGAGTGAACCGCCGGTGGCTAAGATATTCACCTTCTCAACATCATTGCCGCGAGCCTTCACCTTAGCCTTGGTAGAGGTGGCTGCGTCGAACTGGTCGTTGGTATATTGTACATCGCCCTTGAAGAATACGCTCTTCAGTTTGGTGCTGTCCTTCATCAGCTGCATAATCTTAGCCTTGGTAGCAGAGTCGGCCTTGGCAGTGTCCTTGATCTGCTGCTGCCACTTGAAGTCGAGAGCGGCCTTCACGTCAACGAGATTCTTAGTCTTCTTCGTCTCAGAAGTCATGCGGTAGTTGAGCTCGCAGCCAAGGAGACACTTGGTAACAACATGGGTACCCACGATACGGAAGAACTCCTCGGCAGCGGCAGTCTGCTTGGTCTTGTCGCCATTGGCATCCTTGAACTGGGCGATGAACTGATCCTTGTAATGCTTGTAGCCAACGCTGAGGCAAGTGTCGCTAAGCCAGGCCTTGTCCCATGCCAGCTCGCGGCTGTACATCGAGCGGGTCAGCGACTTCTGTACGACAATCTGGTTATAAGCCGAAGCTTTTCTTACATTCACGTCAGCCGACAGACCCAGCTTCACCACGTTGAAGTTGCCACCGAAATCGCCCTTTACGGCAATCAGCTTATCCATCATGCTGTCGCAGGTGTGATAGTAGTACTCCTCCTTGGTCTGAGGTGCAAAGTCGTGCTTGACAAGTTCGTCAACATTATTCAGGGCCTCCATCTTGAAGACCTGGATACCGGTACACAGTTCGGGAACGGCATTCTTTGTGGGCATATAGCCGTAACCGACGAAGACGTTAGAGTTGACGACCTTCTTGAAGCGGTCGAGGCTGTAAAGAGCGTCCTGCGTTACCGTCTGGCCGCCATCGCCCTCAGCGCGGGTAAGCTGACCGTTTCCGTCAAGGAACTTCACGTTATAAGTCAACATACGCGTGCCTACCAAGTTGTTACCAACAATCACCGGAACGCGGGCACTGCCAGTACCGTACATCTTGGTGGGAATGAACTCATTGTTTTCAGGAATCTCGATATACCAAGCACCATTGGTCTTGATGTCCAGATAGTAGGTGTTGGACTTAGCAGAAAGAGAAGAAACTTTCTGGCCACTCCCGTCGGTCAGCACAGCAGTGTTTTCGCCCGTGGGAAGAGCGGGGATTTCACTTACGCCCTCAGTTGTTGATTCTGAACAGGCGGTTAGGCTTAATGCAGCCACTGCGGCTACAAAGAGCTTCTTTGTCATTTTTCTCATAATGTTAATAATTTGGTTTATAAAATTGTAATATTTAAAATGATCTAGTTCCTGATTGAGCCGTATAGAAATACGGTGTGTCTCTACCTATTTATGCCTTATAGAAATACGGTGTGTCTCTTCAAGCCAGAATGATTCAGCAACGCCGTTGGTCACTTCATCCTTGATGTTTTCAGCAATGACCGCAGGAAGCAGTACGCTGGTTAAGGCAGAGCACGTAACTACGATGCAAAGTTAATCAATTTTAAGAAAAAAGTCAAGACTTCATAGCCCTTTTTTTCAATTTTTGTAAATAATAGAACGATTTTTGTTAATTCTGTAACCGTTTTTACGATTCTGAAACTCGAAGCACGGTATGCGGGCCGCGCCTTAACACCGACGTTTGTAGAGTGTGTAGGGCGGTAGCTGGTCATACGCCGTCCGTCTGTTGCCGTCTGCCTCTGGTTCGGCGTAAGACAAGCGTTATATAGGAGCATCTTCATATCATGATATTTTATGCATTCTATGGGAGCATGCGCATATCATGATATTTAAAAATTTTACAAAATTTGCTGCCACTCTGCCACCAACACCGCTGAAACCCCTTTGTACAAAGGGGAAACAGCGGTGGTGGCAGTAAGGTGGGAGGTG